>NZ_AEJC01000200.1 GCF_000317595.1 Streptomyces ipomoeae 91-03
CCTGCTGCTCCTGGTCCCGCCCCGCTCACCGACCGACGAACTGGACACGGCGGCCTGAACTTTGAGCGGATTTCACGTCATCCGCCTTACCCAGGTTCCTACCGATCAGTAATCTCATCGGCCGTGACCAGTCGCAGATCTCACTCCAGCGCCAACTCCCCCACCGGGCCCGGCCTTGACTCCCTCACCCCGAGCCGCCGTACGGTCGTCAAGGCCGCCGCGGCCGGAGCAGTCCTCGCGGCGCCGCTGGCCGTCGCGCTCCCGGCGAGCGCCGCCGACGCGCCCGCGTTCATACACGGCGTGGCGTCGGGCGACCCACTGCCCGACGGCGTCCTGCTGTGGACCCGGGTGACGCCCACCGCGCAGGCCGTACCCGGTTCCGGGCTCGGTCCGGACATCGAGGTCGGCTGGACCGTGGCCCTGGACAAGGCGTTCACGAACGTCGTAGCCAAGGGCTCGATCACCGCGACCGCCGCCTCCGACCACACCGTCAAGGCGGACATACGCGGTCTCGCCCCCGCCACGGACTACTGGTTCCGCTTCTCCGCCGGCGGTGTCGACTCGCCCGCCGGCCGCACCCGTACGGCCCCCGCCGCCGACGCCGCCCCGGCCGGCCTGCGCTTCGGCGTGGTCTCCTGCGCCAACTGGGAGGGCGGCTACTTCGCCGCCTACCGCCATCTGGCCGCGCGCGGCGACCTGGACGCCTGGCTGCATCTCGGCGACTACATCTACGAGTACGGCACCGGCGAGTACGGCACCCGCGACAAGGTCGTACGACCGCACGCGCCGACGCACGAGATCCTGAACCTCGCCGACTACCGCGTCCGGCACGCCCGTTACAAGACCGACCCCGACCTCCAGGCGCTGCACGCGGCGGCGCCGGTCGTCGCCATCTGGGACGACCACGAGATGGCCAACGACGCCTGGTCGGGCGGTGCCGAGAACCACACCGAGGGCACGGAGGGCACCTGGGCGGCCCGCCAGGCCGCCGCCAAGCAGGCGTACTTCGAGTGGATGCCGGTGCGCCCGGCGATCGCGGGCACCACCTACCGCCGGCTGCGCTTCGGCAAGCTCGTCGACCTCTCCCTGCTCGATCTGCGCTCCTTCCGATCCCAGCAGGTGGGCATCGGCGACGGTGAGGTCGACGACCCGGACCGTACGCTCACCGGCCGGGCCCAACTCGACTGGCTGAAGGCGGGGTTGAAGTCCTCCGACACCACCTGGCGGCTCGTCGGCAACTCGGTGATGATCGCCCCGTTCGCCCTCGGCAACCTCACCGCCGACCTCTTCGAACCGCTCGCCGAGCTGCTCGGGCTGCCGAAGGAGGGCCTGGCCCTCAACCCCGACCAGTGGGACGGCTACACCGACGACCGCCGCGAACTCCTCGCCCATCTGCGGGAGAACGCGATCGCCAACACCGTCTTCCTCACCGGCGACATCCACATGGCCTGGGCCAACGATGTGCCCGTCAACGCCGGTACGTACCCGCTGTCCCCCTCCGCCGCCACGGAGTTCGTCGTCACCTCGGTCACCTCGGACAACCTCGACGACCTCGTCAAGGTCCCCGAGGGCACCGTCTCCGCGCTGGCCTCCCCGCTGATCCGCGCCGCCAACCGCCACGTCCACTGGGTCGACACCGACCGGCACGGCTACGGCGTCCTGGACATCACCGCCGCCCGGGCCCAGATGGACTTCTACGTCCTCTCCGACCGCACCAAGCCCGACGCGACCGCCTCCTGGGCCCGGTCGTACCGCACGCGCAGCGGAACGCAGAAGGTGGAACGCACGTACGACCCGGTATAGGCGCGCATACGACCCGGTTGAGCGGTCACAGCGTGTCGAGGAAGCCGAGCGCCACCTTCCAGGTGGCCTCGGCGGCCTCCTCGTCGTAGTCCGGCAGGTCGGGATCGGTGTAGAGGTGCCCGGCCCCGGCGTACCGGTAGACCTCGACGTCGGCGCCCGCCTTGCGCATCTGGAGGTACCAGGCGCTCAGCCAGTCGTCCGTCTCGAACGGGTCGGGCTCGGCCACGTGCAGCTGAACCGGCAGGTCGTCCACGGAGGCGTTGGGCGCGATGTCCGACGTGCCGTGCAGAAGCAGCAGCCCACGCGCCTTGGCATCGCCCAGGGCAAGCGTCTGCGCGGTGGCGGCGCCCAGCGAGAACCCGGCGTAGACGAGCCCTCGCTCGGAGTAGGGAGCCGCTGCCAGTACCGCCCGTCTGAGCAGTTCCTCCTTGCCCAGTTCCGCGTTGAAGGCCATGCCCTCCTCGACCGTGTCGAACGTCCGGCCCTCGAAGAGGTCCGGCGTCCACACCTCGTGTCCGGCGGCCCGCAACCGGTCCGCGGCCTGGCGCACGGCCGGCCTGAGGCCATAGGTCGAGTGGAAGAGCATGATGTTCATGAGGCCATGGTGCCAGCCGGGTACGACAACGACCGGCGCCACCCGAGGAGCGACCGGCGGCACCCGCATCACCGGGACTGCGGGCACCCGTACCCGGATGGCGGCCGAAGTCACATGTTCAGCACCCCGCGCCGCCGGTTACGTTCGAAGGCATGGAGAACCTACTCCGCCCCCTGATCGTCATCGGTGGCTCGGTCGTCCTCACGCTGCTCATCGGCTGGGCCACCGACCTGCTGCTGCGCAAGGCGGACCAGCGGCACCACGAGACCCCCCTGTGGGGCCTGCTGCGCCGCGGTCGCATCCCCTACCAGCTGGTGCTGTGCGCGGCCCTGCTCAGAGGCTCGTACCACGAGGCCAAGCTCCTGGAGCGGTACGACGGCGGCATCGGCCAGGCCCTGACGCTGGTGCTGATCGGGTCGACGGCCTGGCTGGTGGTCCGTATCGCGGCGGCGATCGTGGAGACGACGTACTCCCGCTACGCCCGCGCCCACCGCGACCCGGCCCGGGTACGCCGGGTGCGGACGCAGGTCACGCTGATCATGCGGGTGGTGACCGCGATCGTGGGCGTGGTGGCGGTGGCCTCCATGCTCCTCACCTTCCCGGCGATGCGCGCGGCCGGCGCCTCACTGCTGGCCTCGGCGGGCATCCTGGGCATCGTCGCCGGCATCGCCGCGCAGTCCACGCTCAGCAACCTCTTCGCGGGGCTGCAGATCGCCTTCGGCGACATGGTCCGCCTCGGTGACGTGGTCGTGGTGGAGGGCGAGTGGGGCACGGTGGACGAGATCACGCTCACCTTCCTGACGGTCCGCACCTGGGACGAACGCCGCATCACGATGCCCGTCTCGTACTTCACGTCGAAGCCCTTCGAGAACTGGTCCCGCGGCGGCGCCCAGATGACCGGCACGGTCTTCCTGCACGTCGACCACGCGGCCCCGCTGCCCGAGATGCGGGAGAAGCTCCGCGACATCCTGCGCGCCTGCTCCGCCTGGGACGGCCGCTACTACGACCTGACGGTCACCGACTCGACCCCCACCACCATGGAGGTCCGCGCCCTGGTCACCGCCAAGGACCCGGACGACCTGTGGACGGTCCGCGTCACGGTGCGCGAACAACTGATCCACTGGCTCACCGAGACACACCCGTACGCCCTCCCCCGCGTCAACACCGCCGACGCGGTCCTCCCCCCGACCCACCCGAACGCCCACGCGGACGGCATGGTCCCTCGCATCTCGCGGGGCCGCGTCCACGAACCGCCGAGGTCAGCGGGCCGGGGGTGACCCCCGGAACACCCGCGGCGACCGGGGGGCCTCCGTGCCCGTCCGTCGGACAGGAAGGCCCCCCGGACCTCAGTGTCCGCGCTCCGCGCCCCCGTTGACCTGGACGATCTGCGCGGTGACGTGCCCGGCCCCGGGCGAGGCGAGCCAGTGCAGTGTGTCGGCCACATCCGCCGGCGTACCGGCCCGGCCCGTCGAGGTCTCCGCGACGAGCCGGGCCCGCCTCGCCTCCTCGATCGCCCCACCGAAGAACTCGGTGTCCTCGATGTAACCCGGCGCCACGACGTTCACCGTGATCCCGCGCGGCCCGAACTCCCGCGCGAGATCGAAGGCGTACGGGTGCAGCGCCGCCTTGGAGGCGGCGTACGCCCCGCTGCCCGACCCCCGGTAGGCGGCGATGGACGAGAGGAACAGCACCCGGCCGCCCGGCGAGGCCAGCCGCTCCCGCAGCGCCTCCGTGAGCAGCACAGCGGTCAACGTGTTCAACCGGAAGTTGACCCCCCAGTGGTGAGCGACGGCATCGAGCGGATCATCCCCCTCCGTCGCAGGCTCCAGCGCTCCGCTCCCCCCGGCACTGTGGATCAGCACGTCCACGGTCCCGAACTCCGCCCCCACGAACTCGGCGACGCCTCGCACCCGTTCCACGTCGGCGAGATCCGCGGCATGGGTGAGCGCCCCGGGCACCCCCGCCTTCTCCAACACCTCGGCCCGCCGCCCGAGCAGCAACACCCGGTCCCCGTCCGCCGCGAAGGCGCGCGCCGCCGCGAGCCCGATTCCCGTACCGCCACCACTGATCACCACATTGCGTGCCATACGCCGAGCGTACGAAGCCCCGGATGCCCGAACCGCGATCCGGTGTGTATGACATGCACTTTTCACCAAGGAGTCACAGCCGGTCCCAAGGGCCCGACGGTCATCGCAGACTGCGCACATCCAGGTGCCGGAGCACCCGATCCACCACCTCCGGGTCCGCCCCCGGCTCACTCCGCGCGGCCAGCACCTCGTGCCGAGCCGCGCTCAGCATCTCCCCCTGGATCCGCCGCATCCTCCGAAGCCGCCGAACCCGCTGCTCATGCCCCTCCCTGCGCTCCTCCTCCCCCACGTCGGGACTGATCCGCACCCCGATCTCGAAGGCCCGCCGCAGCAGCCGCTCGGACAACTCCTCCGGCAGCTCCTCCTCTTCCTCGATCTCCTTGAGCCGCCGCTTGGCCGCCTTCGCGGCCCGCACCGCCAGCGCCTTCTCCAGTTCCTTCTCGGCCCCTTCGTCCGCCCGCACCCCCAACCTCCGTACGAGCCAGGGCAAGGTGAGCCCCTGCAACACGAGCGTCGCCATGATCACGCCGAACGCGATGAACACGATCTCGTCCCGGTCGGGAAAGGGAACCCCGTCCGAGGTCTCCAGCGGGATCGCGAGCGCCAACGCCACGGACGCCACCCCGCGCATCCCCGACCACCACATCACCACGGTCTCGCGCCACGACATCGGGATCTCCTCGTCGTAGTCCCGCTTCGCGTGCAACCGCCGGGCGAGCCATGTCGCGGGCAGCAGCCACAGCAGCCGTACCAGCACGACGACGGCCACGACCGCCGCCGCCCAGCCGAGCATCTCGCCCCACCGCCCGGACGCCGTCCTGATCGCGTTGTGCAGCTCAAGACCGATCAGCCCGAACGCGACGCCGGTGACCAGCGTGTCCACGACGTCCCAGACGGTGCGCCCGGCGAGCCGCGTCATGACGTCGTCCGCCCCGATCGCGTACTCCGCGAGGAACAGCGCGGTGGTGAGCACCGCGAGCACCCCGGACCCGTGCAGTTCCTCGGCCATCACATACGACGCGTACGGCACGAGGAGGGTCAGCCCGATCTGCAGCGTGGCGTCGTCGAGGAAGTCCATCAGCTTGTTGGCCGCCCAGCCGAGCGCGAGCCCCACGGCGACGGCGACGACGCCCGACAGCACGAGTTGGAGTGCGGCGCGGGGCAGCGAGAAGGATCCGCTGACGGCTGCCGTGATCGCCACATGGTAGAGCACGATGGCCGTCACGTCGTTGAAGAGACCCTCGCCCTCCAGGATCGACACCATCCGCCGGGGCAGCCCGAGTTGACCGGCCACGGCCGTCGCCGCCACCGGGTCGGGCGGTGCGACCAGGGCGCCGAGCGCCACGGCGGCGGCGATCGGCAGCCCGGGCACGATCGCGTTCGCCACGGCGGCCACTGCGGCCGTGGTCACGAACACCAGCGCCACGGCCAGCAGGAAGATCGGCCGCCGGTTGGCCGCGAACTGCCGCCACGAGGTCCGCCGCACCGCCGCGTACAGCAGCGGCGGCAGCAACAGCGGCAGGATGAACTCCGGCGGGATGTCCACATTGGGCACGAAGCCTGGTATGGCGAGAGAGATCCCGAGCAGCGTCATCAGCACCGGGGCCGGCAACAGGAGCCGCTCCCCCACCGGCACGCTCACCACGGCCCCGAGCAACAACACGAACAACAGGGCCAACTGGTCCATGGCGGCGCTCCGCTGGAACTAGACGATCAAAACCGACCGGATGCCCCCAGTGCCCTACCCCTCCGTCGGACGCTGAAGCCCCCGCCGCATCGCCCGGTGCGGTATCCCCGCGTCGAGGAACTCAGGCCCGTGCGCCACGTACCCCAACCGCTCGTAGAACCCCAGAGCATGGGTCTGCGCGCCCAGGTCCACCGCTGTCAGCCCGAGCGCGCGTGCCGCCTCCTCGACGGCCCGCACCAACGCGACGCCGACACCGAGCCCCCGGGCCTCCCGCAGCACGGCGAGCCGCCCCAGCACCCCCACACCGGGTTCCCCGCCGGTCTTCGCGGCGGCGGCCTGACCATGCAACAGCCGCCCGGCCCCGAGCGGCAGCCCGTCGTCCCGGACGGCGAGCACATGCACGGCCACCTCGTCGTACGCGTCGTACTCCAGGTGCTCCGGCACTCCCTGCTCGACGACGAAGACCTCCTTGCGCACCGCGAAGCACGCCTCGCGGTCACCGGGATCCTCGGCGACCCGCACCGCGTACGAAGCGGGCTCCGGGCTCACGCGTACGTCTCCTCCCTCACCTTGTCCAGCGCCTTCTGCAGGTCCGCGGGGTAGTCGCTCTCGAACTCGACCCACCCCCCGTCCCCGGGATGCTCGAACCCGAGCCGCACCGCGTGCAGCCACTGACGGGTGAGCCCCAGCCGCTTGGCGAGCGTGGGGTCGGCGCCGTACGTCAGGTCTCCCACGCACGGGTGCCGGTGGGCGGACATGTGGACCCGGATCTGATGCGTACGCCCGGTCTCCAGCTTGATGTCGAGCAGCGAGGCGGCCCGGAACGCCTCGACGAGGTCGTAGTGCGTGACGGACGGCTTGCCCTCGGCGATGACGGCCCACTTGTAGTCGTGGTTCGGATGCCGCCCGATGGGCGCGTCGATCGTGCCGCTGGTCGGATCGGGGTGGCCCTGGACCAGCGTGTGGTACCGCTTGTCGACAGTGCGCTCCTTGAACTGCCGCTTCAGGAACGTGTACGCGTACTCCGACTTGGCGACCACCATCAGCCCGGACGTGCCCACGTCGAGCCGGTGCACGATGCCCTGCCGCTCGGCGGCGCCGGACGTCGAGATCCGGTACCCGGCGGCGGCGAGCCCGCCGATAACGGTCGGCCCGGACCAGCCGGGGCTCGGGTGCGCGGCCACTCCCACCGGCTTGGCTATCACGACCACGTCATCGTCGTCGTGCACGATCTCCATGCCCTCGACCGGCTCGGCGACCACCTGCACCGGCGCGGGCGCCTGCGGCATCTCGACCTCCAGCCAGGCCCCGCCCCGCACCCGCTCGGACTTGCCGACCACCGACCCGTCGACCGTGACCTTCCCCGCGGCGGCGAGCTCGGCCGCCTTGGTACGGGAGAAGCCGAACATGCGGGAGATGGCGGCGTCGACACGCTCGCCCTCCAGGCCGTCGGGCACGGGCAGGGTACGGATCTCGGGAATCGTGCTCACCCGTCGAGTATGCCGGACCGCCACGACACGCCCGACCGCGCCTGTGGACAACTCCCGACCACGACCCTCACCGGAGTCCCCGGCCATGGCCGAAAGCGCTTCCCCGGCCTTGCGGACCGCGGTCTCTCCGCTTCCGGCCCTCGTGGACCCTGGTCCTTGCGGCCCGCCAGTCCTTGCGGCCCCTCAGTCCTTGCGGCCCCTCAGTCCTTGTGGACCGTCCCGTCCGGGTCGAGCCCCCGGAACGACAGCAGCACGATCAGGATGCCGCCGCACACGATCGCCGAGTCCGCGAGGTTGAACACGGCGAACCCCTTGGGCGCGATGAAGTCGACGACCGCGCCCTCGAAGACGCCCGGCGAGCGGAAGATCCGGTCGGTGAGGTTGCCCAGCGCACCGCCGAGCAGCAGGCCGAGCGCGATCGCCCAGGGCAGGCTGTACAGCTTGCGGGCGAGCCGGGCGATCACCACGATCACGATCGCCGCGATCATCGTGAAGATGATCGTGAAGGCCTCCCCGATGCCGAAGGCCGCGCCCGCGTTACGGATCGCCTCGAACTTCAGCCAGTCCCCGATGATCTCGATCGGCTCGTGGTGCTCCAGCTTCGCGACCACGATCATCTTGCTGACCAGGTCGAGCGCGTACGCCAGGGCGGCGACCCCGAACAGCACGGCGATCCGGCGCTTGCCGCGCGGGCGCGCGCCCGCGTCGGCCCGAGCCGCCTCGGCGCCGTTCTCCACCTCGGACTGCTCCGGGTCCGCGCCCGCCGCTTCTGGGATGTCCGGCGTACCGATGATGCGCTCCGCCTCTGCCACGTGAGTCCCTCAACCTAGGTTCCTGACTGAGGACAAAGGTACGACACGACCTCCGTGGAGCAGGGCACAGGCGACGATCACTATCGGCGTTCCTGCTTCTGCTTGCACTCCACGCACAGCGTGGCCCGCGGGAAGGCCTGCATACGCGCCTTTCCGATGGGATTGCCGCAGTTCTCGCAGAGCCCGTACGTGCCCGCGTCGAGGCGCTCCAGGGCGCGCTCGGTCTGGTCGAGCATCTCGCGCGCGTTGTGGGCCAGCGCCAGTTCGTGCTCGCGCGTGATGTTCTTGGCGCCGGTGTCGGCCTGGTCGTCGCCGGCACCGTCCCCGGAGTCCCGCATGAGCCCCGTGAGCGCCTGCTCGGACACCTCCAGCTCGGTCCGCAGCCGCATCGCCTCGGACATCAGCTCCGTACGCGCCTCCTCCACCTCTGCGGGTGTCCAGGGGTCCTCGCCGGCGCGTACCGCGAGCTCGCCGGGTGCCGCGGCGGGCCGTGCCTTGGGGACGGCGGTGGGCTTCTTCGCCGCCGTAGCCGTACCAGGAGTGTTCTTCGTAACCACCGTCGTGGCTCCCGTCGTCTCGGCGGCCTCGGCCGCGCCCACCTTCTTGACCGTACGTTTGGCAGTGGTGCTCTCAGCGCTGCTCTTGTTGGAGGTGCTTTCCGCTGACGCGCTCCCGGAGGTGTTCTTCCTGGGCGCGCTCTCCGTGGAAGCGCTCTCGGTGGTGCTCTTCTCGGCCGCGCTCTTCGTGGCGGCACGCTTGGTGGAACTGCTCGTGGCCGCGCCCTTCGCAGCGGCGTCCTTGGCCGCCGTCCTCGCGGCGGTGCTCTTCTTGGCCACGGTCTTCTTCCCGGTGACCGTCCTCCCCGTGGCTTTGGAGGCAGCCGTCTTCTTCTTGGTCACCCGCACGGCCCCGGCCCCCCGCGCACCTTCCTCCGTGGCGTCGGCCCTCGGGCCCACGGCGGCCGTACTCGTATCGCCCTTCTTCGCAGTGGCCCTCGTAGTGGCCGTTTTCCGGGGGGTTGTCTTCTCGGTACCCGCCTTCACTTCCGAGGTCGCACGGACCTGCTTCCTCCCGCTCACATTCTTCGCCGCCGCACCTCCGAAGGCACGCCCACCGCCGGAGGTATCCGTACCGCCGGAGGCCACCGTGGATCTGCCGGACGCCGACTGCTGTACGGCGGTCTTCTTCGCCACCATGGCCGCGGCCCCTTCACGTATTGTGATCTTGCTCGCGCGTCGTGCTGGGACGATAAATCGACTTGAATCCCGCGGCAACGGGGCACACCACCCATTCCACCCGCCCCGCGACCGTCGCGCGACGAGCCTTCAAGCGTTGTGCCCAGCTCCCCGCCGGGTATTCCGCCGCGTCGCACGTCCCAGGATCCGGACGCCCGACCCGCTCCATTCGGGTCACCCCGCAGGTCACCGCGTCCCAGCGCGTCAGCCCCCCGCAGGCCCCCCTTTAGCCCTCCCCCGGCCGCTCGAAAACCGGTCGGCCGCTGTCCGCGCGGCGCCGTACACTGGGCGGAGCGAAAAGCGTGGATGGGGACGAGTAGCGCCGTACGCAGCCAAGAGCGACCCGGGGCCGGTGGAAGCCCGGGGGCGAGCGCGACGTGAAGATCACCCCGGAGCCGCCGGAAGAAAGCCGAGATCCAAGGGGCTCGGCGAGTAGACCCGGCATCGCGACCTCAATGAGGGGGCTCACCGGTGCGTACGGCGCACGGGGGAGCCAAGGAGGGTGGTACCGCGGGAGCGCGCCGCACACGGCGTACGAAGGATCGAGGCTCTCGTCCCTCCGACGGAAGGCAGCAAGTCCGTTGGAGGAAGCCCGCTCATGACAGAGCCGACGTACCGCCAGGTGCCCGCCCAGGTCGACCTGCCCGCGCTCGAGCACGCCGTGCTCGACTTCTGGCGCGAGCAGAAGATCTTCGCCAAGAGCCTGGAGCAGTCCGAGGGCCGCCCCGAGTGGGTGTTCTACGAAGGCCCGCCCACCGCCAACGGCATGCCGGGCGCCCACCACATCGAGGCCCGCGTCTTCAAGGACGTCTTCCCCCGCTTCCGCACCATGCGCGGCTACCACGTGGCCCGCAAGGCCGGCTGGGACTGCCACGGCCTGCCCGTGGAGCTGGCGGTCGAGAAGGAACTCGGCTTCAGCGGCAAGAAGGACATCGAGGCGTACGGCATCGCCGAGTTCAACGCCAAGTGCCGTGAGTCCGTGCTCCGCCACACCGACGCGTTCTCCGACCTGACGACCCGCATGGGCTACTGGGTCGACCTGGACGACGCGTACGTCACGATGGAGCCCGAGTACATCGAGTCCGTCTGGTGGTCGCTGAAGGAGATCTTCAAGAAGGGCCTGCTGGTCCAGGACCACCGCGTGGCCCCCTGGTGCCCCCGCTGCGGCACCGGTCTGTCGGACCACGAGCTGGCGCAGGGCTACGAGACGGTCGTCGACCCCTCGGTGTACGTCCGTTTCCCGCTCACCTCCGGTCCGCTCGCCGGTGAGGCCGCGCTCCTGGTGTGGACGACGACGCCCTGGACCCTTGTCTCCAACACGGCTGTGGCCGCCCATCCCGACGTCACATACGTCGTCGCGACGAACGGCGCGGAGAAGCTCGTCGTCGCCGAACCGCTCGTCGCCAAGGCGCTCGGCGAGGGCTGGGAGACCACCGGCCAGACCTTCACCGGCGCCGAGATGGAGCGCTGGTCATATCAACGTCCGTTCGAGCTGGTGGAGTTCCCGAGCGTCAGCGAGGGAGCCAATGGGCACAGCCCGGCCGAGGCGCATTTCGTGGTGAACGCCGAGTACGTCACGACCGAGGACGGCACGGGTCTGGTCCACCAGTCCCCCGCCTTCGGTGAGGACGACCTCAAGGTCTGCCGCGCGTACGGCCTGCCCGTGGTGAACCCGGTGCGCCCCGACGGCACCTTCGAGGAGGACGTCCCCCTCGTCGGCGGCGTCTTCTTCAAGAAGGCGGACGAAAAGCTCACCGAAGACCTCGACAACCGCGGTCTGCTCTTCAGGCACATCCCGTACGAGCACAGCTACCCGCACTGCTGGCGCTGCCACACCGCGCTCCTCTACTACGCGCAGCCGTCCTGGTACATCCGCACCACCGCCGTCAAGGACCGCCTCCTCCAGGAGAACGAGAACACCAACTGGTTCCCGGACACGGTCAAGAACGGCCGGTACGGTGACTGGCTGAACAACAACATCGACTGGGCGCTCTCCCGCAACCGCTACTGGGGCACCCCGCTGCCGATCTGGCGCTGCGAGGAGAACCACCTCACCTGCGTGGGCTCCCGCGCGGAGCTGACCGAGCTGTCGGGCACCGACCAGTCGGCCCTCGACCCGCACCGCCCGTTCATCGACGAGGTCACCTTCGCGTGCCCCCAGGACGGCTGCGGCAGCACCGCCACACGCGTCCCCGAGGTCATCGACGCCTGGTACGACTCGGGCTCGATGCCGTTCGCGCAGTGGGGCTACCCGTACAAGAACAAGGAGCTGTTCGAGTCCCGCTACCCGGCGCAGTTCATCTCCGAGGCCATCGACCAGACCCGCGGCTGGTTCTACACGCTGATGGCCGTCGGCACCCTGGTGTTCGACAAGTCGTCGTACGAGAACGTCGTGTGCCTCGGCCACATCCTCGCCGAGGACGGCCGCAAGATGTCCAAGCACCTGGGCAACATCCTGCAGCCGATCCCGCTCATGGACCAGCACGGCGCCGACGCGGTCCGCTGGTTCATGGCGGCCGGCGGCTCCCCGTGGGCGGCCCGCCGCGTGGGCCACGGCACCATCCAGGAGGTCGTCCGCAAGACGCTCCTCACGTACTGGAACACGGTCGCCTTCCAGGCCCTGTACGCCCGTACGTCGAACTGGGCGCCCAGCACGGCGGACCCGGCCCCGGCCGACCGCCCCGTCCTGGACCGCTGGCTGCTCTCCGAACTCCACGCGCTCACCGACCAGGTGACCCAGTCCCTGGAGGCGTACGACACCCAGCGCGCCGGCAAGCTGCTCTCCGCGTTCGTCGACGACCTGTCCAACTGGTACGTACGCCGCTCGCGCCGCCGCTTCTGGCAGGGCGACAAGGCCGCGCTGCGCACCCTGCACGAGGTCGTCGAGACGGTCACCAAGCTGATGGCCCCGCTGACCCCGTTCATCACCGAGCGGGTCTGGCAGGACCTGGTGGTCCCGGTCACCCCCGGTGCCCCGGAGTCGGTGCACCTGGCGTCCTGGCCGGAGGCGGACCTGTCCGCGATCGACCCGGCGCTGTCGAAGCAGATGGTCCTGGTCCGTCGCCTCGTCGAACTGGGCCGTGCCACGCGCGCGGAGTCGGGCGTGAAGACGCGCCAGCCGCTGAAGCGCGCCCTGATCGCCGCGACCGGCTTCGACACCCTCGACCGTGAGCTGCACGCGCAGATCACGGAGGAGCTCAACGTCGAGTCCCTGGCCTCCCTCTCGGAGGTGGGAGGCAGCCTGGTCGACACGACCGCGAAGGCCAACTTCCGCGCCCTGGGCAAGCGGTTCGGCAAGCGCGTCCAGGATGTGGCGAAGGCCATCGCGAACGCGGACGCGGCGGCGCTGTCCCTGGCCCTGCGCGAGGGCACGGCGTCGGTCGAGGTCGACGGCGAGACGATCACGCTCGCCCCCGACGAGGTCATCATCACGGAGACCCCGCGCGAGGGCTGGTCGGTCGCCTCCGACTCCGGCGCCACGGTCGCCCTGGACCTGGAGATCACGGAGGAGCTGCGCCGGGCGGGCCTCGCCCGTGACGCGATCCGCCTGATCCAGGAGGCCCGCAAGAACAGCGGCCTGGACGTGGCCGACCGCATCGCGCTGCGCTGGACAGCCACGGACCCGGCGGTGGCCGCGGCACTCAACGACCACGCCGGCTTGATCGCCGACGAGGTTCTGGCGACGGACTTCGCCCAGGGCGAGGCCGACGGCACATACGGCACGCCGTTCACGGACGAGGGCCTCGGCCTGACGTTCCGCCTGCGCAAGGCGTAACGCTCCGCCGAGCCGAGCCGCTTCCTGCCCGGAAGGGCCGTCCCCGCACCTGCGGCCGGTACATGGCTGATCGCGCGGTTGTTCGAGCGCGACGAGACGATCACGGTGACGCCCCTGCGCGCCTTCCCGGTGGTCCGCGACCTCGTCACGGACGTCGGCTTCAACTACACCGAGGCACGCCAGGTCCCGGCCGTCGTCCCGCCGGAGGGGCTCGGCCCGGGCGAGTACCGCATGA
>NZ_AEJC01000201.1 GCF_000317595.1 Streptomyces ipomoeae 91-03
CCCCCACGCACCCGCAGCCGCCCGAATAGCACTTCGCCCGAGCTCTTGGGCACTGTCGGCAGCTCTTAGGCGATGGCGCCCCCGGGACTCTAGGGTGGTGATCCTCGTTGTTGAGGGACGAGAGACAGTCGGGGGCAGCGGAAGGTCGGGAGCGTGGGTAAGAGAAGGCGTGTCGACGAGCGGAAGGCCGCGAAGTCGACGAGGTCGCGGCGGCAGATCGTACTCGGCGGCGTGGCCGTCATGGCCCTCGGAGGCGGCGCGTTCGCCGTGTACACGGTGTTCGGCGGCGGAGCGGCGGCCGAGGACGGTTCGGCGTCGTCCGCCGACGGGAAGGCCGTGAAGACCGGCCCGCTGTCGGCCACCGAGGTCCGCACGGCCGCCACCACCTTCCTCACGGCCTGGCAGAAGGGCTCGGTCGCGAAGGCCGCCGCCGCCACGGACGACGCGACGGCCGCGAAGACCGCGT
>NZ_AEJC01000202.1 GCF_000317595.1 Streptomyces ipomoeae 91-03
TGATCGCCTACGAGGCCGGCCGGTGGCCGATGAGCAGGGTGGCCCCGGGACGCCGTACCACTCACCTGGTGCAGGTGGGGGAGTGGCAGCACGCCGCCCGCCGCTTCGCCCCTCAGGTCGTCGTCGGTGATGCCGGGGTGGCCGATGGGCACCCCGCAGCCGAGGACCTCGATGCCGGGGGTGGCCAGGATGGCGTCGATGCGCTGATGGGGGTCGGTGGGGGTGGAGGTGTACTCGCTGCCCCAGGGGGCGGTGGCCCAGCAGTCCTGGAGTTCGGCGGCGAGGCGTTCGAAGGTGCGGCCGTCGGGGCGTTCGTTGAGGTCGCCGCCCGCGATCGCGTGTTCCACGCCGAGTGCGGCGAGGCGGTCGAGGAGCATGCCGCCCTGTTCGTACCGCTCGTCCTTCTGCAGGGAGAGGTGACAGGACAGTACGCCCACGCGGGCGCCACCGAAGCGGACCACTGCCGTGGCGAAGCCGCGTCGGTGCAGGCCGGGGGTGAGCGGCAGCAGGACGTCCTCGGTGTGCTCGACGGTGGCCCGGAGGCTGCACAGAAGGGCCGGGCCGGAGGCCGTGGCGCCGCCGGAGAGGGTCACCAGGCCGGAGGCCGCGGCCAGCCTCGCGAGTTTCTTGCGCCAGCGGAAGAAGCGGGGGGCCTCTTGGACGAGGACCAGATCGGGGGTGCAGGCGGAGATGACGCGGGCGAGGGCGGTGGTGTCGTCCCGCATGGAGCGGATGTTGTAGCTGAGGACGCGGATTGTTGCCGAACCGTCCGGGTTGGTGCGGGACTTGGGGAGGGGCGCCATGTGGATCAATGTACGCCCAAGAGCTCGGGTGTATATGTCCGTTTGCGGCTGCCGGTACATCGTGGCTTGTCGCGCCCACGTGGCGGAGCCGCATATCGATGGAGCCCCGCGCCCCTGAAAGACAGGGGCGCGGATGGCACCCTGCGGTGAAAAGTTGCGCCTACATGATCGGGTCCGGCTCTCTCGCCAGGTCCGCCGCGCCCACCAGGCCCGCCTCGTTGCCCAGTTGGGCGGCGACGACCTCGGCGACCGGGCGCCAGTTGCCGCCCACCAGCCAGCGTTTGTAGGACTTGCGGATCGGGTCCAGTACCAGTTCGCCCTCGTCGGACAGGCCGCCGCCGACGATGAAGGCGGAGGGGTCGAAGAGGGAGGCGAGGTCGGCGAGGCCCGCGCCGGCCCAGCGGGCCAGTTCGCGGTAGGAGTCGACGGCGACGGGGTCGCCCTGGCGGGCGGCCATGGAGATGTGCTTGCCCTCGATGCCGTCGGGGGTGCCGTCGCCGAGGCCGAGGAGGATCTCGGCGTTCTCGGGGGTGGCGTTGGCGCGCTGCTTGGCGTACCGGACGAGGGCGCGGCCCGACGCGTACTGCTCCCAGCAGCCCTGTGAGCCGCAGCCGCACAGCAGGCCGTCCGGGACCATGCGGATGTGGCCGAACTCGGCGGCGACGCCGTAGTGCCCGCGGCGCAGCTTGTTGCCGATGATGATGCCGCCGCCGAGGCCGGTGCCGAGGGTGATGCAGATGACGTTGCGGTGGCCCTTGCCGCCGCCGAACTTGTACTCGCCCCAGGCGGCGGCGTTGGCGTCGTTCTCCACGACGACCGGCAGGCCCACGCGGGCCTCGACCTTCGCCTTCAGCGGCTCGTTGCGCCAGTCGATGTTGGGGGCGAAGTAGACCGTGGAACGCTGACGGTCGACGTAGCCGGCGGCTCCGATGCCCACGCCTACGATCTTGTGTCCAACTCGCGCGCCCTCGACGGCGGCGGCGATGGCGTCCACGATCCCCTCGGGCGTGCCCGGGGTCGGCACCTTGTGGGTCGAGAGGATGTTGCCTTCCTCGTCGACCACACCGGCCGCGATCTTGGTACCGCCGATGTCGACGCCGATGGTGAGTCCCATGAATCCCTCAGTTTCGGTCGAGCCCCGCTACGGCCCACCGTACCCGAGGGCATGCCCCGGGATCCTCG
>NZ_AEJC01000203.1 GCF_000317595.1 Streptomyces ipomoeae 91-03
TTCCTCGCCTCGGACGACGCCTCGTACATCACTGGAGCCGTCATCCCCGTAGACGGCGGACTGGGAATGGGTCACTGAACCATGAGCGGAATCCTCGACGGCAAGCGCGTCCTGATCACCGGTGTGCTGATGGAGTCCTCCATCGCCTTCCACACCGCCAAGCTCGCCCAGGAGCAGGGCGCCGAGATCATCCTGACCGCGTTCCCGCGGCCCACCCTGACCGAGCGCATCGCCAAGAAGCTCCCCAAGCCCACCAAGGTCATCGAGCTCGACGTCACCAACGACGAGCACCTCGGGCGGCTCGCCGACATCGTCGGTGAGGAACTCGGCGGCCTCGACGGCGTCGTCCACTCCATCGGCTTCGCCCCGCAGGACGCCCTCGGCGGCAACTTCCTCAACACGCCGTTCGAGTCCGTCGCCACCGCCATGCACGTCTCGGCGTACTCCCTGAAGTCGCTCACCATGGCCTGTCTGCCGCTGATGCAGAACGGCGGCTCCGTGGTCGGCCTCACCTTCGACGCGCAGTACGCCTGGCCGCAGTACGACTGGATGGGCCCCGCCAAGGCCGCCCTGGAGGCCACCAGCCGCTACATGGCGCGTGACCTGGGCAAGCAGAACATCCGCTGCAACCTCATCTCCGCCGGTCCCATCGGCTCCATGGCCGCCAAGTCCATCCCGGGCTTCGGCGAGCTGGCCTCCGTCTGGGACAACCGCTCGCCCCTGGAGTGGGACCTCAAGGACCCGGAGCCGGCCGGCCGCGGTGTCGTCGCCCTGCTCAGCGACTGGTTCCCCAAGACCACCGGCGAGATCATCCACGTCGACGGCGGGCTGCACGCGATCGGTGCGTGAGCGCCGCCGCTGAG
>NZ_AEJC01000204.1 GCF_000317595.1 Streptomyces ipomoeae 91-03
CCGGAGAGCCGCCGAGTTGCGCGTGCCCGGACGGGCGCCCGGAAACCGGCGGACGACGGGTGCCCCGGCGCCGGTCACGAGCGTCACCGGTCGCTTCCCGCCCCTCCCCGCGCACGCTCGTGTGCCGCATGCAGCGGAGCCCGCTCCTGTTCCGTACGCCCGAGAAAGGCACCAATGCCCGTGCAACTGTCCAGAAGTCCGCAGTCGTCCAAGCCGACGAGCGATCCGACCGGCGAGCCGTCGATCGACTCGTCGAGAAGGGCACCGCTCGCCGACCTGATCGCCGTCTGTGTGCTCGTCCTGGCCGTCGTGGTGGCCTCGTCCGCCGTGACGGCCCTGGTCAGGAGCCCCCAGCGGTCGGCCGGGGCCGGTGACGCGGCGGCGACCGGCCGGCACTGGGTGAACACCTGGTCGGCGATGCCCCAGCTCACCGAGCCGGGCAACATGCCGCCCGCGCCGTTCACCGGCGACAAGGCCGTACTCGTCGACACCACGCTGCGGCAGACCGTGCACGTCACCACCGGTGGCGACCGCGTCCGGCTGCGCTTCTCCAACGCCTTCGGCGGCACCGCGCTGCCGCTGACCGCCGTGACCGTGGCGCTTCCGCTGGGCGGGCAGGCCGGGGTCGGTGCGATCGAGCCCGGCACGACCCGGACCGTGACGTTCAGCGGGCGGGAGTCCACGACCGTACCGGTCGGCGCCCAGGTGGTCTCGGACCCGCTGGACTTCACCCTGGCATCCGGCTCCAACCTGACTGTGACCGCGTATCTGGCGGACGGCCAGCAGTCCCTCGCCCTCACCTCGCACCCGGGCTCCCGCACCACCTCCTACCTCCGGCACGGCGACCACACGCGGGCCGAGGACCTCCCCGGCGCGACCCCCACCAACCACTGGTACCTGCTCAGCGATGTCGAGGTGCTCTCCCGCCCCACCACGACCGCGGTGGCCGTCCTCGGCGACTCGCTCACCGACGGCCGGGGCTCCACCACCAACGGCAACAACCGCTGGCCCGACCAGCTCTTCGACCGGCTCCAGGAGAAGCCCGGGACGAGGAACATCGCGGTGGTGAACCAGGCGGCCGGCGGCAACCGTGTCCTCAACGACGGCCTCGGCCCGGCCGCCCTCGCCCGCCTCGACCGCGACATCCTGGCCCACAGTGCCGTCGAACAGCTGATCGTCTTCGAGGGCATCAACGACATCGGCACGGCCGAGGCCACCCCCGCCGCACAGCAGCGCGTCACCGCCGACCTCATCGCCGCGTACGAGCAGATCGTCGTTCGCGCCCACGCCCAGGGCATCCGCGTCTACGGCGCGACCCTGCTGCCCTTCGACGGCAACACGCCGTACGACGACGCCGCAGGGCACCGCGAGGCGGCACGGCAGGCGGTCAACACCTGGATCCGCGGCAGCGGTCGCTTCGACGCCGTCCTCGACTTCGACCGCGCCGTCCGCGACCCGCAGAACCCGAGCCGGCTCCTCCCCACCCTCCACGACGGCGACTGGCTGCACCTCAACCCCGAGGGGTACCGGGTGCTGGCCCAAGCGGTTCCGGCGCGGCTGCTCCAGCGGAGGTGAGCGGGCCGGCGCGGGAGCGGGCTCCGACGGAGCCCCCGCCCGCGAGGTCCGGTCTGCCCGCCTGATGGGTCACAGACACCCAACCCGCCTCCTCGACCACACCTCCTCGACCACGAACGCAGGGATGACGAGCCGTTTCGCGGGAACCCGGCTCCCCTCGGAAGAGGATCACGCGTGAGGTGAGGACGGACATGGCACGAGGTGGCCGGCGGGGTGGTGAGCAGAGTGAGGAGGGGCGCGCTACGGGCCTGGGGCTGC
>NZ_AEJC01000205.1 GCF_000317595.1 Streptomyces ipomoeae 91-03
ATGGCCTGCGCCGGCTTCGTCGCGTTCTGCGCGGGCTTGGCCGCTGGGCCCGAGGCGGACTCGGGCTTGGCGGCGGTCAGGTGCTGGGCCTCGTCTGCCAAGAGGGCTCCTCGTGCGCGATCCGGGTCCCCCGGTCAGGCTCCGGAGACCCCATGGTAGCGATCCATCACCCCAGGATCGCCTTCAGGCCACTGTGAGGGCCGTGTACCCATGAAACGCGAGAGGCGGACCCCGGAATTCCTGGGGGTCCGCCTCGGGGTGCGGTGAGGGGCCGTCACTGCAGTTCAGGAGGTGGCCCCGGTTCAGGGGTCACCTCCACTTGACCAGCGAGGCACCCTTGATCTGGATCTCCTTCGTGCCGGCCACGTTCCCCCACGGCACGTTCAACGTGCCGGACTTACGACAGAGCGGCTTGGTCCACCTCGTCTTGTGGCCCTTGGGGCCACCCTTCACAAAGTACTTAACCTTGATGCAAGGGCTTCCCTTCTCCGTAACCCAGCTGTACTTGATCCTCAGGCCGGGACTGCCGAAGAGCCCGCAGTGATACTTCGACTTGCTCCACTTACCCCAAGACCGGGAAGTTAAGGGGTGTTGTGGCTGGTCGGGTGGGTTGACATGAGAACGGAGCCCGGCGCGGACTGTGAGTGTCAAGGTCACGGTTCGTGGGGGCTCCGTTGTCTGTTCAGTGTGCCACCGCTGGGGCGGTTGGAGGCCGGTCGTGGGTGTGGTTGCCGGGTCATTTAGGGGCGTTGACGCGGTGGGTTCCGCCGTCGTTGGTGGACGAGGTGGTCCAGGCGGCGGGCTGTGTGGAGCGTCGGGTGCGGCTGCTGCCGGCCCGGGTGGTGGTGTATTTCGTGCTGGTCCTGGGCCTGTTCGGGGAGTGCGGGTATCGCCGGGTGTGGTCAGCGATGACGGCCGGGTGGCCGCGCGGGATGGTGGCTGATCCGTCGGCGGCGGCTCTGCGGCAGGCTCGTCAGCGGTTGGGGGTGAAGCCGCTGATGATGCTGTTCGACCGGCTGCGCGGGCCGGTCGGCACGGCCGCGACGCCGGGGGTGTTCTGGCGGGGGCTGCGGTTGGTGGCCTGGGACGGCACCTGCCTGGAGGTGGCCGACAGCCCGCAGAATGTGGCGTGCTTCCGGCGGCATGCGGCCCGCACCAGCCGTCCGGCCGGCTATCCCCAGCTGCGGCTGACCGCGCTGGTCGAGTGCGGCACCCGCGCGCTGATCGATGCGGTCTTCGGATCCCAGCAGTACACCGAGTTGCCGCAGGCCCGGTGCCTGCTGGCGTCGCTCAGGCCTGGGATGCTGCTGCTGGCCGACCGGGGCTATGACGGCTTCGAGGCCTTGCGGGACGCTGCCGCTACAGGAGCCGACCTGTTGTGGAGGGTGCAGTCCGGACGTCTGCTGCCGGTGATCCGCCCACTGCCCGATGGCACCCATCTCACCCTGGTCACCGACCGCCGCTCCGCTGACCGGCTGGCCAAGTGGCAGCAGCGCGGCCGCCGCACCGCGATGCCCGCGCTGACGGCTCTCACCCTGCGCGTGATCAGCTACCAGATCACCGTGACGCGCCCGGACGGCACATCCTGCGCCGGCACCGTGCGACTGGTCACCACGCTCCTGGACCCCAAGCGGTATCCGGCCGCGGAACTGGCCGCCCTCTACCACCAGCGCTGGGAGATCGAGACCGCCTTCTACGGGCTGAAAGTCACCCTGCGCGGAGCAGACCGCGTCCTGCGCTCACGCACCCCGGCCGGGGTCGAGCAGGAACTCTTTGCGCTGTTAGCGCTCTACCAGGCCAGCCGCCGGGCCATCTCCGAAGCTGCCACCAGCGCTCACCTCGACCCCGATCGGCTGTCCCTGACGATCGCCCTGCACACGATCCGGCTCACCGTGATCAACGCCAGAACATCGGATCCGGCCAACCTCGTCGCAGCTCTGGTCCACACCCGCAACCTCGCACCCGCCAGACGTCGTTCCCGCACCAGCCCGCGCCGCGTCAAGCGCACCCTGTCGCCCTACGCCTACAACAAGATCAAAGGCAGCGTCGGGCACAAGACACCCGTGATCACCACCATCACCCTGACCAGCCACCCGACCACGACCGAACCGCCTTAACTTCCCGGTCTTGCCACTTACCCGGTATGCCGACAGCGTTATGCCAGCTACCGCACTTGGCAGATGCTGCCGCTTCCCCGGTAGGTGCTGCAGAAGCCGCGCCCGCCGGAGTAGCTGCGGACAGGACCGCGACCGAGGCGACCGCGACCGCTCCTGTGGCAAACTTGCGCGTGATTGACATCACTTTCCTCCCGTTTCCGTCCCCGCATGGGGAGGTCGAGATCGACCTTGCCAGTTAGCCTCGCGCTTTCACGAGGTGGGCTGTCCAAGAGTTGATCAGAAACACGGAAAGTGCCCTTGACCTGCAACGATAGGACTTGCTGAGGGTCCTGTTGGCTGCAAGGAAAAGAGCACTTTCCAGGTGAGAGAGCCTATCTCGTCGTACCCACGTGTCCGTGTCCAGGGAGACGGTCGGCAGGTGGTCTCGCAGGCCGGTGCGGTCCTGCTGATGGAGACGGTCCGCAAGACGGGCCTTGACCAGGCGATATCCGCAGCTCTGGCTCCGTGGCGGAAGCCGCGGGCCGTCCACGATCCCGGCAAGATCCTCCTGGACGTCGCCATGGCGGTCGCACTGGGCGGGGACTGCCTCGCGGACGTCGCCATGCTGCGGTGTGAGCCGGCCGTCTTCGGCCCGGTCGCCTCCGACCCGACCGTCTCCCGCCTGATCGACACCCTCGCCGCATCCGGCGAGAAAGCCCTGCAGGCCGTCCGGTCCGCACGCTCCGAAGTCCGTCATCGTGCCTGGTCGTTGGCCGGCAAAAACGCCCCGGACGCCGACGGTCAGGTCACCGTCGACCTCGATGGCGTCCTCGTGATCGCCCACTCCGACAAGCAGGACGCGGCCGCGACCTGGAAGAAGACCTACGGCCATCACCCGCTGACGGCCTTCGTCGACCACGGACCGGGCGGAACCGGAGAGCCCGTCGCCACCCTCCTCAGACCGGGAAACGCGGGCTCCAACACCGCCGCCGACCACATCACCACCGCCCAACTCGCCCTGGCCCAACTGCCCAAGCGCTACCGGCGCGGGCGGCAGACGCTGATCCGCACGGACTCCGCCGGCGGCACCCACGACTTCGTGTCCTGGCTCGCGAAGCGGGGCCGATGGCTGTCCTACTCGGTCGGCATGACGGTCACCGAAGCGATCCACGAACACGTACTGAAGGTCCCCGCCTCGGCCTGGACCCCGGCCGTCGAGGCCGACGGTGAGGCCCGGGACGGGGCCTGGGTCGCCGAGCTCACCGGCAAGCTCCTTAACGGCTGGCCCAAGGGCATGCGGCTCATCGTCCGCAAGGAAAGGCCCCATCCCGGCGCCCAGTTGAGGATCACGGACGCGGACGGCATGCGGATCACGTGCTTCGCGACCAACACCACCGGCCGGCCGATCGCCGAGCTCGAACTCCGTCACCGGCTCCGGGCACGGGCCGAGGACCGGATCCGGGCTGCCCGGGCCACCGGCCTGCGCAACCTGCCCCTGCACGACACCGCCCAGAACCGGGTCTGGATGGAGATCGTCCAGATCGCGCTCGACCTGCTGGCCTGGATGCCCATGCTCGCCCTGACCGGCCGGGCGAGGCTCTGGGAACCGCGTCGCTTGCGGTTCCGCCTGTTTTCCGCAGCCGGCCAGCTCGTCACCACCAGTCGGCGCAGGATTCTCCGCCTCGCCCGGCACTGGCCCTGGACCGGCGAGATCACCGCCGCCCTTGAACGGCTCGCGCTCCTGCCCGACCCCGGCTGACCAGCAACCCACCGTCCCTGCGACAGCATCACCCGCCCCGGGCAGTGGAACCCGGCGCCCACCCGACGCGACAGCCGGGCCACCGGCCTGCCCGGCATCAGCTCCGGAAAGCAAAAGGGTCCACCGACTCCGTCGGCGGACCCTCAAGAAAGATCGAGGTTAGTAATCAAGGAATGTCACTTATTTGAGCTAGATCTGAGCCTGAGTTGTGCGCAACCCTTGGGCAGCAGATGAGAAACACACCGTGTCCTGGGCACAAGAGAACGGGCACTCCGGGAGGACCCGGGGTGCCCGTGCTCGGTCGTGCGAGCTATCTCAGACGGTGATCAGTGCCTCCAGCGGCGCTCCGCCGAGCGTGGACTCCAGGCGTCGACGGCCCTCAAGGAACGCCAGCTCCATCAGAACCGCGACACCGGCCACCTTGGCGCCAGCGCGGCGGATGAGCTGGAGGGAGGCCTCGGCGGTGCCGCCGGTGGCGAGGACGTCGTCTATGACCATGACGCGGTCGCCCGCGGAAAGGTCCTCGGCGTGCACCTCGATCTCGGCGGAGCCGTACTCCAGGTCGTACGCCTGGCTGAGCGTGGCTCCGGGGAGCTTGCCCGCCTTGCGTACGGGAATGAAGCCGACCCCGGCCCGGACGGCGGCCGGGGCGCCGAGGATGAAGCCGCGGGCCTCCAGGCCGACGATCTTCGTGGCCCCGTGCCGCACGGTCAGGTCCGCCAACGCGTCGGTCAGCGCGGTGAACGCCGCCGGATCGGCCAGCAGCGGCGTGATGTCCTTGAACATCACGCCCGGCTCCGGGTAGTCCGCGACGTCACGGATGCGGCTGAGCAGCAGGTCCTTGATCTCCGTCATCGCCGCTTGCCGCCCCGGCCACGAGTGCGGGTCCCCGACTGGGCGCGAGGGCCGACCACCGCGGGAGCGGCGTCCTCGGGCTCGTCGTCGTGGGATCCACCGGCGGCGAGCTCCGCCTCCTGCTCGGACTGGGCACGCTTGGCGAGTACGCGCTTCTTGAGGGCCTTCAGCTGCGGCTCGCGCTCCTTGAGGTCGGCGACGAGCGGCGTGGCGATGAAGATCGAGGAGTACGCACCGGCCGCGAGACCGACGAACAGCGACAGCGAGATGTCGTTCAGCATGCCCGCGCCGAGGACACCGCCACCGATGAACAGCAGGCCGGCCACCGGCAGCAGCGCCACCACCGTGGTGTTGATGGACCGCACCAGGGTGCTGTTGATCGAGCGGTTGGCGACGTCGCTGTAGGTCCAGCGGGTCTGCTTGGTGATGTCCTTCGTCTGCTCCTTGAGGCTGTCGAAGACGACGACCGTGTCGTAGAGCGAGTAACCGAGGATCGTCAGCAGACCGATCACCGTACCCGGCGTCACCTCGAAGCCGACGAGGGCGTAGATACCGACGGTGATGGTGATGTCGTGGATCAATGCGACGAACGCGGCGACGGCCATGCGCCACTCGAACGCGATCGCGAGGTAGATCACCACGAGGACCAGGAAGATACCGAGGCCCTGCCAGGCCTTGTTGGCGATCTGATCACCCCAACTGGGGCCGACCAGATCGGCGTTGATCTTCTCCGGGTCCAGCTTGAGGTCCTCGGCGAGCGTCTCCTTGATCTCGTCGGCCTTGCCGGTGTCGACGCCGGAGATCTGGATGCGCAGGGTGTCGTTGCCGAGCTTCTGCACGATCGCCTGGTGGCCGGAGGCCTCCGTGGCGTACTCCTCGGCCTGAGCCACCGAGACGCTCGTCTTCGGTGTGTTGAAGACGGCTCCGCCCTGGAACTCGATGCCCATGTTCAGGCCGCGGACCGCGAGGCCGACGATGGCCGTGATGGTGATCAGGATGGAGATGCCATACCAGATCTTGCGGTTGCCGACGAAGTCGTAACCGACCTCGCCGCGGTGGAGTCGGGCTCCGAGGTCGCCGAGCTTCGACATCTCAGGCCTCCTTCGGGTCGGCAGGGGCGGCGGGACGGCGGGTGCGGCGCAGCGGGGGCCGGGCACCCAGACGCTTCGGGTCGAGGCCGGACCAGCTGTGGCCGTCGGCGAAGAACTTGCTCCGGGCGAGGATCGTCAGCAGCGGCTTCGTGAAGAGGAAGACGACGACGACGTCGAGCACGGTGGTGAGGCCCAGCGTGAACGCGAAGCCCTGCACCTTGCCGACGGTGACGATGAACAGCACCGCGGCGGCGAGGAACGACACGAAGTCGGAGACCAGGATGGTCCGCCGGGCGCGCGGCCAGGCCCGCTCGACGGCGGGGCGCAGCGAGCGGCCTTCGCGGACCTCGTCCCGGACGCGTTCGAAGTACACGATGAACGAGTCCGCCGTGATGCCGATCGCGACGATCGCACCGCAGACGGCCGGCAGGTTCAGCGCGAAGTTGATGGTCGGGCCGAGCAGCGTCATGATCACGTAGGTCAGGGCCGCGGAGACCAGCAGCGAGGCGATGGCGATGAGCGACAGGCCGCGGTAGTAGACGAGCAGGTAGATCACGACCAGGGCGAGACCGATCGCACCGGCGATCAGACCGGCGTGCAGCTGCTCACCGCCGAGCGCGGGGCTGACGGTGGTGACGCTGGACTCCTTGAAGGTCAGCGGGAGCGCGCCGTACGACAGCATGTTGGCGAGGTTCTGGGCCTCTTCCTGGGTGAAGCTGCCGGAGATCGACGCGTTGCCCCCGGTGATGGCTCGCTGCACATAGGGATGGGAGACGACCTCGTCGTCGAGGACGATCGCGAACTGGTCCATCGGGGAGGTCTGCCCCGCCAGCTGGCCGGTGACCGTGGCGAACTTCTTGGCACCGTCGGAGTCGAAGTCCATGCGGACCTCCCAGCCGGCGCCCTGGGTCGTGTCAAGGAGCGCCTGTGCCTTCTCGACCTCCGTGCCGTCGACACCGACGGGGCCGAGCAGGAACTTGCTCCACGACTTGTCGCTCTCCTGACCACAGGCGACAACGGCCTCTGTGGTCTTGCCCTTGCCGACCTTGGCGCGCTGCTTCGGGTCGGCGCAGTTGAGCTTGGCGTACACCTCCTGGAGCGCCTGGGTTCCCGCGTCGGCACTGGCGCTCGGGGACGGCGAGGCGCTGTCGGTGGCCTTGGGTGACTCGGAGCCGCTCGTGGACGGCGTGGGGTCGGCCTTCAGCGCCTCGGTCACCGCACGGCCCTGCGAGGTCGCGGAGGCCGTCGGGCTGGGGGACTCGGAGGACGTCGCCTTGTCCTTGTCGTCGGCGCTCGACGGGCTCGGCGAAGCGCTGCCGTCGGCGCCGGTGCTCGGGCTGGTGCTCGGCGTGGTCGTGGCGCCGCTGGCCTCGACCTGCAGAACCGGGCGGAAGTACAGCTTCGCGGTGGTGCCGACCTGATCCCGGGCCTCTTGGGAATCCGTGCCCTTGGGGATGTTGACGATGATGTTCTCATCGCCCTGGGTCTGAACCTCCGCCTCGGACACGCCCAGACCGTTGACACGGCGGTTCATGATCTCGACCGCGGTGTCCATGTTGGTCTTGTTGATCGCGTTGGGCTGGCCGGGCTCGTTGACCGCCGTCAGCGTGATGCTCGTACCACCGGCGAGGTCGATGCCGAGACGCGGAGTGGTGTGTCCGGAGGCGAACATTCCCCCGGTGAGCGCCACAAGGGCGATCAGGATGAGGGCCAGCGCGCGCCCAGGCTTGCTCTGGGCGCCTGCGCTCCGGCCCTTCTTCGGTGCTGCCACCTTCTCGTACTCCCTCTCGGGCCGCCGTGCGCGGGGTCAGCGCGGAGGGCGGCCATGACTGGTGTCGGGAATCCGTGCGAAAAGGCACGTGCCCGGGGCGCGGGCGGTTCTCGCTCGCGCTCCCGGGACGTGACTACTTCGCGTCGGACTCGCCGTCTGTCTTCTTCGGCTCTGCTTCGTCGGCCTTGGCCTCGGCGGCCTCGTCAGTCGCGTCGTCGGACGCGTCCTTCTTGCCGAGGTCGATGGGCTTGTCGTCGGAAGCGGCGGAAGCGTCGTCGGAGGGCTCGTCGGTCTCGGTGAGGGAGGAGGCGTCGTCCGGGACGACGTCGGCCTTCAGGTCGTGCTCGATGCCGTGGACGATGCGGTTGTACTCATCGTCGGTGAGGACGGCACCGATGGCGTTCTTGGCGAACAGCAGCTCGACGCCCGGCCCGGCGTCGAGGAGGACCGTGTCCTCGTTGACCTCCTTGACCGTCGCGTACATACCCCCGATCGTGCGGACTCCGGAACCGGGCTGCATCTGGTTCCGCATGTCGACGGCCTGCTGCTGCTTCTTCTTGGCCGATCGGGTCATCAGGATCATGGCCCCGATGAGCACGATGAACGGGAGGAGGGTCACGAGACTCACGGGTCGGAACTTCCTTCACACGACCGCGATGGCGAGCGGCCTGATGGTTGGGGGTATGTGTGCTGCCGACAAGGGCGGCATCGGCGGAGTCTAAGCGAGTCCGCCACGATGGAACAACGCACAGCATGTCACCGTGGTTCCATGCCGGGCGAGTACCGCGCCGTCACGAGACGGTCACGCCCCGAACAGGTCCTGTTGTCCGTTTGCGCCGGTCGTGCCGCGTGGCGGGGTGAGGCCGAGATGGGTCCACGCGGCGGGGGTCGCCACCCGGCCGCGGGGGGTGCGGGCGAGCAGCCCCTCGCGGACGAGGAAGGGTTCGGCGACCTCCTCGACGGTCTCGCGCTCCTCCCCCACCGCGACGGCGAGCGTGGAGAGGCCGACCGGGCCGCCGCCGAAGAGCTTGAGCAGGGCTTCGAGGACACCGCGGTCGAGACGGTCGAGGCCGCGGGCGTCGACCTCGTAGACGGCGAGGGCCGCCGAGGCGATGTCGCGCGTGATGACTCCGTCGGCCTTGACCTGCGCGTAGTCCCGTACGCGGCGCAGCAGGCGGTTGGCGATACGGGGGGTGCCGCGCGAACGGCCGGCGATCTCGGCGGCGCCGTCCGGGTTGATCTCGACGTCGAGCAGGTTCGCCGAGCGGTGGATGACGCGCTGCAGTTCCGTGGGCTCGTAGAACTCCATGTGCGCGGTGAAGCCGAAGCGGTCGCGCAGCGGCGGCGGCAGCAGTCCCGCGCGTGTGGTGGCGCCGACCAGGGTGAACGGGGGCAGTTCGAGCGGGATGGCGGTGGCGCCCGGGCCCTTACCGACGATGACGTCGACCCTGAAGTCCTCCATCGCCATGTAGAGCATCTCCTCGGCGGGCCGGGACATGCGGTGGATCTCGTCGAGGAAGAGGACCTCCCCTTCCTGGAGGGAGGAGAGGATCGCGGCCAGGTCTCCGGCGTGCTGGATGGCGGGGCCCGAGGTGATGCGGATCGGGGCGCCCATCTCTGCGGCGATGATCATCGAGAGGGTGGTCTTGCCGAGGCCCGGGGCACCGGAGAGCAGGACGTGGTCGGCCGTCGCCCCACGCGCGCGTGCGGCCCGCAGAACGAGGTCGAGTTGTTCGCGGACCTTCTCCTGGCCGATGAACTCGTCCAGGTCCTTGGGGCGCAGGGCCGCCTCGACGGCCTGGTCCTCACGGTCGGCGGACGCACCGACGAGCCGCTCGGGGGCGGTCTCGTCGGTCGTGTCGTCCCAGTTCACTGAAACTCTCCTTGCGGGGCGTGCCGGGCTCGTCGGTCTCGGCCGGCGGGGACCTGGCCGAGGTGGGGGCCGGAGTCGGGGTCGAGGCCGGGCCTCAACCGGGCGGTCAGCGGGCTCTGTTGAGGGTCTGGAGGGCGGCCTTCAGCAACTGGCCCACCTGGGGCGTGCCTTCGACGGCCTCTGCCTGGGGAGTCACGGCGGCCACGGCCTCGTCGGCCTCGCGGGTGGCGTACCCGAGGCCGATCAAGGCGGCGTGCAGTTGGTCGCGCCAACCCTGGCTGACCGGGGCGCCGACGGCGGGGGCGCCGATCGGCTCGCCGAGCCGGTCCTTCAGCTCCAGCAGCAGCTTCTGGGCGCCCTTCTTGCCGATGCCCGGGACGGCGATGAGTGCCTTCTCGTCGCCGGTGGACACCGCGCGGCGCAGCGCGTCCGGTGTGTGCACGGCCAGCATCGCCTGGGCCAGGCGCGGGCCCACCCCGCTGGCGGTCTGGAGGAGTTCGAAGACCTGGCGCTCGTCGTCGTCCACGAAGCCGTAGAGCGTGAGCGAGTCCTCGCGGACGACGAGGGAGGTGGCCAGCTTGGTCTGCTGGCCCATGCGCAGCCCGGAGAGAGTGTTGGGCGTGCACTGGACCGCGATACCGATCCCGCCCACCTCCACCACCGCGGAGTCGGGTGCGAGGGCGGCGACCGGGCCGCTGACGAAGGCGATCATGCCGTACGGCCTTTCGTTGCTTTGGCTGCGTGCAGGGCGACGGCCTGCTGGAGGCAGTTCTGGGCGGGGGCGCGCCAGATGTGGCAGATGGCGAGGGCGAGGGCGTCGGCCGCGTCCGCCGGTTTCGGGGGCGCGTCCAGCCGCAGCAGACGGGTGACCATGGCGCCGACCTGGGCCTTGTCGGCGCGGCCACTGCCGGTGACGGCGGCCTTGACCTCGCTCGGGGTGTGCAGGGCGACCGGGATGCCGCGGCGGGAGGCACAGAGCATGGCGACGGCGCTGGCCTGGGCGGTGCCCATGACCGTCCGTACGTTGTGCTGGCTGAACACCCGCTCCACGGCGACGAATTCGGGCCGGTGCTCGTCGAGCCACTGCTCGATGCCCCGTTCGAGGGCGAGGAGGCGGTGGCCCAGGTCGGCGTCCGTGGGCGTGCGGACGACTCCGACGCCGAGCATGGTGAGCGATCGGCCCGCGACCCCCTCGACCACACCGACACCGCAACGGGTCAGCCCCGGGTCCACCCCCAGTACGCGCATGCGCCCTCCCATCGATCGCCTGTTTGTGCAGGCTATCGGCTGCCACTGACAACGGCG
>NZ_AEJC01000206.1 GCF_000317595.1 Streptomyces ipomoeae 91-03
CCTTCACGGTGACGTGGCGGTGGCGACGCGTGGCCGTACCGCGCGGACGATCACTTCACCGGTGCGGGCTCCGGCTCGTTCTCGCTCTCGGCCGCGCCCGCCGGGGGTTCGTCCTCGTCCGGTACCGGGGTCCTGACCGACTCCAGCAGCAGCTGGGCCACGTCCACGACCTGGATGGACTCCTTCGCCTTGCCCTCGTTCTTCTTGCCGTTGACGGAGTCGGTGAGCATGACGAGGCAGAAGGGGCAGGCCGTCGAGACGATGTCGGGGTTCAGCGACAGGGCCTCGTCGACGCGCTCGTTGTTGATGCGCTTGCCGATCCGCTCCTCCATCCACATCCGCGCGCCACCGGCGCCGCAGCAGAAGCCGCGCTCCTTGTGGCGGTGCATCTCCTCGTTGCGGATGCCCGGGACGCTGGCGATGATCTCGCGCGGGGGCGTGTAGATCTTGTTGTGGCGGCCCAGGTAGCAGGGGTCGTGGTACGTGATGATGCCCTCGACCGGGGTGACCGGGACCAGCTTGCCCTCGTCGACGAGGTGCTGCAGCAGCTGGGTGTGGTGGATGACCTCGTAGTCGCCGCCGAGCTGCGGGTACTCGTTGCCGAGCGTGTTGAGGCAGTGCGGGCAGGTGGCGACGATCTTCTTGGCCGACTTGGGCTTCTTCGACTCGGGCGTGATGTTGCCCTCGTCGTCCATCTCCTCGCCGAACGCCATGTTCAGAGCCATGACGTTCTCCATGCCGAGCTCCTGGAACAGGGGCTCGTTGCCGAGGCGGCGGGCGGAGTCACCGGTGCACTTCTCGTCGCCGCCCATGATCGCGAACTTGACGCCCGCCATGTGGAGCAGTTCCGCGAAGGCCTTGGTGGTCTTCTTCGCGCGGTCCTCCAGGGCTCCGGCGCAGCCGACCCAGTACAGGTACTCGACCTCGGACAGGTCCTCGATGTCCTTGCCGACGACCGGGACCTCGAAGTCGACCTCCTTCAGCCACTCCAGGCGCTGCTTCTTGGCCAGGCCCCAGGGGTTGCCCTTCTTCTCCAGGTTCTTGAGCATCGTGCCCGCCTCGGACGGGAACGCGGACTCGATCATCACCTGGTAGCGGCGCATGTCGACGATGTGGTCGACGTGCTCGATGTCGACCGGGCACTGCTCGACGCAGGCACCGCAGGTCGTGCAGGACCACAGCACGTCCGGGTCGATGACGCCGTTCTCCTCGACGGTGCCGATCAGCGGCCGCTCGGCCTCGGCGAGGGCGGCGGCCGGGACGTCCTTGAGCTGCTCCTCGGACGCCTTCTCCTCGCCCTCCGTGGTCTTGCCGCCACCGGCGAGGAGGTACGGGGCCTTGGCGTGCGCGTGGTCCCGCAGCGACATGATCAGCAGCTTCGGCGAGAGGGGCTTGCCGGTGTTCCACGCCGGGCACTGCGACTGGCAGCGACCGCACTCGGTGCAGGTCGAGAAGTCGAGGATGCCCTTCCAGGAGAACTGCTCGACCTGGGAGACACCGAAGACGTCGTCGTCACCGGGGTCGGTGAAGTCGATCGGCTCGCCGCCGGAGGTCATGGGCTGGAGCGCGCCGAGCGCGGTCTCCCCGGTGGCGTTCCGCTTGAACCAGATGTTCGGGAAGCCGAGGAAGCGGTGCCAGGCGACACCCATGTTGGTGTTGAGGGAGACCGTGATCATCCAGATCAGCGAGACACCGATCTTGATCATCGCGGTGAGGTAGACGAGGTTCTGCAGCGTCGAGGGGTCCACGTCCCGCAGGGCGACGACCAGGGGGTACGAGGCGAAGTACCCGGCCTCGTAGTGCTCGACGTGGTGGAGGGCGCCCTCAAGACCGCGCAGCACGTAGATCGCGAGGCCGATGGCGAGGATGACGTACTCGACGAAGTACGCCTGCCAGGCCTTGGAGCCCGCGAAACGCGACTTGCGGCCGGCCCGGGAGGGCAGGTTCAGCAGCCGGATCACGATCAGCACGGCGATGCCGAGGGTCGTCATCACACCGATGAACTCGATGTACATCTCGAACGGCAGGAAGCCGCCGATGACCGGCAGCGTCCAGTCGGCCTGGAACAGCTGGCCGTACGCCTGGGCGAGGGTCGGCGGCAGCGTCAGGAAGCCGATCGCGACGAACCAGTGCGCGAAGCCGACGATCCCCCACCGGTTCATCCGGGTGTGGCCGAGGAACTCCTGGACCAGGGTGATCGTGCGCGCCTTCGGGTTGTCGGTACGACTGCCCGCCGGCACCGGCTGACCGAGCTTCACGAACCGGTAGATCTGCGCGACGGCTCGGGCGATGAGCGCAACGCCGACCACGGTCAGGACCAGCGACACGATGATCGCGGCGAGTTGCATGGAGGGCTCCTCGGGCCTGCGAGGTTCTTGGAGCGGAGCTCGAACGGTGTCGAGCACCCTCAGCGAGATTACTAAGCGGTAACTTATGTAGTCCTCTGAGACTACCCGCATCTCTGGTCGCACTGTAGCCAGCGGGGCGGTGATCTGCGTCGCTGAGGGTTGCCTGAGTGGCCGCCCGGGTCACGCCGGGCGGGCGCGGGACCTCGGAAAACTGCCGCGACGAGGATGTCGACGGCCAGGACGGGGCCTGGCCCCCACGCACTCTCCGCACCCTTGCGAACACACAAAATCACCGTGCTCTTGCAAAACGATCGTGTTATTCGTACTGAAATGTCACATTCGGTCCTAACTTGTATCCGTGCTGTACGGAATCCTTGCCTCCGCATCTGCTCTGTTGCTCACCGCCCTGCTCACGGCGGCCGTACGTGCGCCCGCGTTGCGGTTCGGGATCGTGGAGCGGCGGCGGATGCGACCGGTGCCACTGCTCGGAGGTGTGGCGTTGGTCGGTGGGGTGGGGGCCATGGCGTGGGTCGGGGAGTGGAGTGGGGTCGCGCCGCTGGGGGTGGAAGGGGCGCGTCTGCTCGTCGCGGGGGCGGCGATGGGTGGGCTCGGGCTGGTCGGGGATCTGTGGGGGCTGCCCTTCGTGCCGCGGGTGGTGGGGATCGCCTGCGCCGCCGGGTTCGTGGTGCCGTACGAGGATGTGGGGGTGCTGGGCGGGGTGGCGGGCGTGGTGTGGATCGTGCTCGTCGTCCATGGGTTCAAGGGGCTCGGGCGGCCCGACGGGGTGCTGGGGGTCGTGGGCGTCGTCACCGCCTTCGCGCTCAGTGCCTGTGCGGCCGCCGAGGTCGTCGACGGGCTCGCCGCGCTGTTGAGTCTCCTCGCCGCCGGGCTCACCGGGTTCCTGATGCAGAACTGGCCGCCCGCGCGGGTGGCGCTCGGGGAGTGCGGCGCGCTGTTCGTGGGGTTTCTGCTCGCGGGGGGTGTCGTACAGGTGTACGCGTACGCCCGGGGGCACGGCGTCGGCATCGGGGCGCCCTTCGCGCTGACCGCGCTCGTGACCGCCGACGCCGTGCTGGTGCTGGTGTCGCGGCGGCTCGCCGGGCGGGAGCCGTGGCGGAGCGGGGCCGACCATCTCGCACACCGGCTGCGACGGCTGGGACTCACGCCGGTGGGGGTGGTGGTCGTGCTGGGGGTGTGCGCGGTCGCGTCGGCGGCCGTGGGGGTCGCCGTCCACATGCTGTGGATGAGGGCGGGAGGGGTGTGGTGGGTGGTCGGGGGTGCGGTGCTCGTCGTGGCGGGGTTGTCGCGGGTGCCGGTGTACGGGGTGGGGGCTCGTACGCGGCAGGCGTGTCCGGTGCCGGCGCCTTCGGGCGCGGGCGACGGGCTGACTTCTCCCAGCACTGTTCCCGGCATCTCCCTCGGCGCTGCTCCCGGCGCTTTTCCCGGCACGGTCCGCCGTAGGATCGCAGCGAGCGGGCCGGGGGCTGTCGTGGCACCGGGGCGGTGCGCGGCCCGAGGGCACGACGGTCGGTCCGTCGATCCGGGGAGGCATCGGCACCATGGATGAGGCAGCACAGCGGGTCACCGACGACTTACCGGACGTCTCGCCGGATGACTCGCCGGACGCCTCCCTCGACGACGCGGCGGACGCGTTCCAGCGGCTGAGACCGCGGCTGTTCGGTGTCGCGTACCGCATTCTGGGCAGCGTCTTCGAGGCCGAGGACGTGGTGCAGGACGTATGGGTGCGGTGGCAGGGTGCCGACCGGAGCGCGGTGCTGGACTCCGGGGCGTTCCTGGCGAGGATCACGACCCGGCTGGCGATCAACGTGGCCCAGTCGGCGCGGGTTCGGCGTGAGACGTACGTGGGGCCGTGGCTGCCGGAGCCCGTGGACACCAGTGTGGATCCGCAGGTCGGCGCGGAGCGCGGCGAGGCGCTGGAACTGGCCGTGCTGCTGGTCCTGCAGCGGCTGAATCCCGTCGAGCGGGCGGCTTATGTGCTGCGGGAGGCGTTCGACTACTCGTACGACGAGATCGCGGACATGCTGGAGCTGAGCCGGGCCAATGCGCGGCAGATCGTCAGCCGGGCCCGTAAGCGTCTGTCCGCCGAACGCCGTGAGCCCGTCGACACGGCACAGCACCGGCGGCTGCTCGACGCGTTCGTCGCCGCCGCGCAGCACGGTGACGTGGCCGCGCTGGAGAAGGTGCTGTCCGCCGACGCCGTCGCCCACGCGGACGGCAACGGCATGCGCGGCGTGGCGCGGCTGGAGATCGTCGGGGCCGAGCGCGTGGCCAGGGTCACCGCCTTCGCCAAGAGGTTCTTCCCCGGCGCCGAGTACGGAGTGGTCGAGGCGAACGGCCGCCCCTGCCTGCGGCTGGCCATGGACGGGGTCACCGTCGCGCTGGTGAGCGTCACGGTGGGGCCGGACGGCATAGACCGGCTGTACTGGGTGCTGGCGCCGGAGAAGTTGAGGGCGTACGAGCGGTCGGCGCACAGGGTCACCGGCCGCCCGTAGCGGCCCATGGCTCAGCTCTGCTCGAGCCAGTCCTCGTACCGGGTGGGCGCGAGGTGCGTGGTGTCGTCGCCGATGAGGACACCGTCGGGCATGCTCGCGAACAGGCCGGCGGTCTCGTCGGTGACGACGGTGCGGCCGTCCGGCTTGACCGCCAGGGTGATCTCGGCGAGTCGGTCGAGCCGGTGGACCTCGGGGCCCGCGATGTCCCGTACGCCGTTCGACGGTTCACCCTGCGCCGCGTCGGCTACGGCGGCGGCGACCTCGGCGGAGGCGATCGGACGCAACCGCCTGGACGGCAGGTGCACCTCCGTGCCCTCGGTGGACATGTTCATCACCGGGGCGATGAACTCGAAGAACTGGGTGGCGCGCACGATGCTGTACGGCACGCCGCTGCCGCGCACGGCTTCCTCCTGGGCGACCTTGGCCCGGTAGTAGCCGTAGTCGGGTACCTGGTCGACGCCGACGATGGAGAGCACGACGTGATGGCGTACGCCCGCCTCCTTCTCGGCCTCGATCAGGTTGTGCGCCGAGCGGGTGAAGAAGTCCAGCGCCGCGTCGGCCTCGAAGGACGGGGAGTTCGATACGTCGACGACCACGTCCGCGCCCTTGAGGGCCTCGGCCAGGCCCTTGCCGGTGAGGGTGTCGACGCCCGTCGAGGGCGCCGCCGCCACGGCCTCGTGACCGTTGCCGCGCACCGACGCGACCACCTGCGACCCGATGAGCCCCGTACCGCCGACCACCACGATCTTCATCACTGTCTCCGTTCGCTGTTGGCTGTTCGCCGATTCGGCTTCCAAACGGACACCGGCGACGCCGGCCGCCGGATCCGGTGCGCCGACGCGCACATCAGCAAGACAGGGCAGCCCTCGGATCTGTGACAGAGCTCGACCACGCTTCGCCCGGTACGGGTCGAACGCCTCACGCGCATCCGGTACGAACCCCGGATGACGCATCAGGTCGATCAGCTCGGCCTCCGAACAGGAAGCGAGGCCGACCCCGGACGCCCAACTCCTCCGCCAACTCCCGCGCGGCGGCGTCCTCGTACGACTCGGCCACCTCCGTGGCTCCGCCGAGCAGCCAGTTGAAGTGCCCCGGGAAGCGGGACGCGTCGTCAGGGCGGCGGTGTACGAGTATCCGCCCGCTGGAGTCCCGGCACACGATCGTCGCGACCCGGTGCGGCCACCCGTGACGGATCGCCTCGCCACGGTCGACGACACCGATCACTTCGTCCTGTTCGTCGACCCGCTCGACCGGTTCGCTCCGCTCGATCAGTTCATCCAGTTCATCCGGCTCGCCCATGGGCCTCACCGTGACAGAGAGCACTGACACCAGCGCATCGCTCAGCCGAAGAGTCTCTCCGCCGCGTAAGCCCTACCGCGCTTCCCGTTGGAAACCGCTCGTCCGGCCGACCGCGCGCATCGCATGATGGACGGATGAGCGATCACGAGCTGCCCCCGGCGGTGGACACGGAAGCGCTGCTCGCCCTGTCCGAAGCGCACCACGCGCGCACCGTGCGTGCGGTGGGTGTCGAGGAGGCCGGTGGGCATCTGGTCAAGGTGTACGCGTTGGAGGCGCCGGGGCGCGGTGTGACGGGGCGGGACGTCGACGCCGCCCTGCGGATCTCCGGGGCGCACCTCGAACTCGGCCGTGCGCGCGGGTCGTTGGGACTCGCCGTGCTGATCGTGCACGCGGGCGGGGACGGTGACTACGTCCTCGTCCACACCTGGATCGAGGGGTACATGTCCGACCTGGCGATCTTCACCGGCCCGGCCGGGCAGCCCGACCGACTCCGCCCGGGACGCGTCGGCCTCGCCCCCTGCGTCTGGGAGGCGGCCGTCATCACCCACGAACGGGACGCGTTCTCCCGCCACGTCCTGGACGGCGGAGGGACGATCGCCGACCGGCTGGCGGCCTGGCAGAAGGACACATTGGGGGGCGGCATCCGCTGAACGGCGCCGCCGGCACGCCGCCGACGAGCGAGCCGCCCCGCCGGTGACACAGGGGGCGGGCGCTACGAGAAGTCGTACGTGGCCCAGTCGGTGAGCGGGCGGTAGCCGAGGCGCTGGTAGAGGGCGTTGCTGGTGGGGTTGGCCAGGTCCGCGAACAGGACGACCTCCCTCGCGCCCGCGGCCAGCGCGGCCCGGCTCACCTCGGCCGTCACGGCGCCCGCGTAGCCGCGACCGCGCAGATGGGCCGGGGTGTAGACGACGTCCACCTGGATCTGGCCGCCGATCAACGGGTTCATGCCCGCGACGGAGACGGGAGTGCCGTCCGGGGTCTCCCAGAGCGTGTAGCGCTTGTCGGCGTAGCGCGTGCCGGCCCAGGAGTCGGCGTCGATGGTGACGTCTTCCCCCACGGCCCTGGCGAACTCGCCGCACCAGAACATGACTTGCTCATGGTCCTGCTCGCCCAGGAGGCGGCCCCGGCCCGCCGGCGGCGGCTCCGGTGGGGTGAGCGTGCCGAGGCCGTACAGACAGAGCCGTGTGTCGCGGAGTTTCGGCGTCGCGCCGGTGTGCCGCTGCCAGGCCTCGGCGAAAGCGGTGGCGGTGCTGTGGGGTGCGCTGACGGAGGGAAGGGAGTGCCCGAGGGCGGCCAGGCGGGCGGCGAGGGTGTCGGCCTGCTCGGGTGTGAGCGGGGTGGGGCACAGAGCGCGGGGCGGGAGGCGGTGGAAGGTGGCGTGGACCTCGCCCGCCCGCTCCAGCACACCGAAGACGGGGGCTTCGGCGCCGAACGCGGCTGCCCCACGCGTGCGCACTCTCTCGGCCCACGTGAGCGACATCACGTGCAGGCCGGGCCGTGAGCGCAGGAAGTCTCCGGCTCGGGCGAGAAAGTCGTCGACGTCTTCGGTGAGGTGCCAGTCATCCGGGCGCATGCCCATGATCCTGGACGCCGGAGGACGGCCCGAAACCCGGCGGACGGGCTCGTCGCCCTGGGGGTACGGAGACTCGTGGCCCTGGGGGTACGGAGATGCGCATGCTCCTTGAGCGGGCGGGCCCGTGACCCGGTCGGCCCAGCTGGCTGCCCGCCCTCGACCGCTTGAACTCCCAGCTCAGACGCTGCCTACGCATAAGTAACAGATAAAAGTTGAGCACCCTCGACTCAGCTCTGTTGACCCCGGCGGGAGGGTCGTGCACACTTGAGTCCGTTCCACTCAAGTCAGCTGGAGGAATCGAAATGGCACGTGCGGTCGGCATCGACCTGGGCACGACTAACTCCGTCGTCAGCGTTCTGGAGGGCGGCGAGCCCACCGTCATCACCAACGCCGAGGGCGCCAGGACCACGCCGTCCGTCGTCGCCTTCGCCAAGAACGGTGAGGTGCTCGTCGGCGAGGTCGCCAAGCGTCAGGCGGTCACCAACGTCGACAGGACCATCCGGTCCGTCAAGCGTCACATGGGCACCGACTGGAAGATCGAGCTCGACGGGAAGCCCTTCAACCCGCAGCAGATCTCCGCGTTCATTCTGCAGAAGCTGAAGCGGGACGCCGAGGCGTACCTCGGTGAGAAGGTCACGGACGCGGTCATCACCGTTCCCGCCTACTTCAACGACTCGGAGCGGCAGGCCACCAAGGAGGCCGGTGAGATCGCGGGGCTCAACGTCCTGCGTATCGTCAACGAGCCCACCGCCGCCGCCCTGGCCTACGGTCTCGACAAGGACGACCAGACCATCCTCGTCTTCGACCTCGGTGGTGGCACCTTCGACGTGTCCCTCCTCGAGATCGGTGACGGCGTCGTCGAGGTCAAGGCCACCAACGGTGACAACCACCTCGGCGGTGACGACTGGGACCAGCGCGTCGTCGACTACCTGGTGCAGCAGTTCCGGGCCGGGCACGGCGTGGACCTCGCCAAGGACAAGATGGCGCTGCAGCGTCTGCGTGAGGCCGCGGAGAAGGCCAAGATCGAGCTTTCCAGCTCCACCGAGACCTCGATCAACCTGCCCTACATCACCGCCTCCGCCGAGGGCCCGCTCCACCTCGACGAGAAGCTCACCCGCGCCCAGTTCCAGCAGCTGACCGCGGACCTGCTGGAGCGCTGCAAGACGCCGTTCCACAACGTCATCAAGGACGCGGGGATCAACCTCTCCGAGATCGACCACGTCGTTCTCGTCGGTGGCTCCACCCGTATGCCGGCCGTCGCCGAGCTCGTCAAGGAGCTGACCGGCGGCAAGGAGGCCAACAAGGGCGTCAACCCGGACGAGGTCGTCGCCATCGGCGCGTCCCTCCAGGCCGGTGTCCTGAAGGGTGAGGTCAAGGACGTCCTGCTCCTCGACGTCACGCCGCTGTCCCTCGGTATCGAGACCAAGGGCGGCATCATGACCAAGCTGATCGAGCGGAACACGACGATCCCGACCAAGCGGTCGGAGATCTTCACCACCGCCGAGGACAACCAGCCGTCCGTGCAGATCCAGGTCTACCAGGGCGAGCGCGAGATCGCGGCGTACAACAAGAAGCTCGGGATGTTCGAGCTGACCGGTCTGCCGCCGGCGCCGCGTGGCGTGCCGCAGATCGAGGTGTCCTTCGACATCGACGCCAACGGCATCATGCACGTGACCGCCAAGGACCTGGGCACGGGCAAGGAGCAGAAGATGACCGTCACCGGCGGCTCCTCGCTGCCGAAGGACGAGGTCGACCGGATGCGCCAGGAGGCCGAGCAGTACGCGGAGGAGGACCAGAAGCGTCGCGAGGCCGCCGAGACCCGTAACCAGGGCGAGCAGCTCGTCTACCAGACGGAGAAGTTCCTCAAGGACAACGAGGACAAGGTCCCCGGCGACATCAAGACCGAGGTCGAGGCCGCCGTCACCGAGCTGAAGGACGCGCTCAAGGGTGAGGACACCGCCGAGATCCGCACGGCCACCGAGAAGGTCGCCGCCGTCTCGCAGAAGCTCGGCCAGGCCCTGTACGCCGACGCCCAGGCCGCGCAGGCCGCGGGCGGGCCGGAGGGTGCCACCGCCGGTGGCGCCAAGGCTGACGACGACGTCGTCGACGCCGAGATCGTCGACGAGGACCGGAAGGACGGTGCCGCGTGACGGAGGAGACCCCGGGCTTCGACGAGCAGCAGCCGCAGTCGGCTCAGCCGCAGCAGCCCGACGTCCCCTCCGGCTCCGAGGACGCCGAGCCGAAGGCCGCCCCCCAGGAGGGGGCGGCCCCGGCCGGGGACGCGGGGGCAGCGGCCCAGGTGGCCGGCCTCACGGCGCAGCTGGACCAGGTGCGTACGGCGCTCGGTGAGCGCACGGCGGACCTTCAGCGGCTCCAGGCCGAATACCAGAACTACCGCCGCCGTGTGGAGCGCGACCGGATCACGGTCAAGGAGATCGCCATCGCGAACCTCCTGACCGAGCTTCTGCCCGTGCTCGACGACGTCGGCCGGGCGCGGGAGCACGGCGAACTCGTCGGCGGCTTCAAGTCGGTCGCCGAGTCGCTGGAGACCGTCGCCGCCAAGATGGGCCTGCAGCAGTTCGGCAAGGAGGGCGAGCCCTTCGACCCGACGATCCACGAGGCCCTGATGCACAGCTACGCGCCGGACGTCACGGAGACGACGTGCGTGGCGATTCTCCAGCCGGGGTATCGCATCGGCGAGCGCACCATCCGCCCCGCGCGGGTGGCCGTCGCCGAACCCCAGCCGGGGGCGCAGACCGTGAAGGCCGACGAGGGCACCGAGGCGGCCGACGACAAGGAGAGCGGTGGCCCGGACGAGGGCTGACGCCGACGGCGTGCACGGCGTGAACGCTGAGGTGAACACCGGAAAGGGGGTACGTCGAGGATGAGCACCAAGGACTTCATCGAGAAGGACTACTACAAGGTCCTCGGCGTCCCCAAGGACGCCACCGAGGCCGAGATCAAGAAGGCGTACCGGAAGCTCGCCCGCGAGTACCACCCGGACGCCAACAAGGGCAACGCCAGGGCGGAGGAGCGCTTCAAGGAGATCTCCGAGGCGAACGACGTCCTCGGCGACCCCAAGAAGCGCAAGGAGTACGACGAGGCCCGCGCCCTCTTCGGCAACGGCGGGTTCCGTCCGGGCCCCGGCGCCGGCGGCACGTTCAACTTCGACCTGGGCGACCTCTTCGGAGGCGGCGCCCAGGGCGGCCAGGGAGCGGGCGGCTTCGGCGGCGGGCTCGGTGACGTCTTCGGGGGCCTGTTCAACCGCGGCAGCTCCGGCACCACCCGGGTGCAGCCGCGGCGCGGCCAGGACATCGAGTCCGAGGTCACGCTGAGCTTCACCGAGGCCATCGAGGGCGCGACCGTACCCCTGCGGATGTCCTCGCAGTCGCCCTGCAAGGCCTGTTCCGGCACCGGCGACGCCAACGGCACCCCCCGGGTGTGCCCGACGTGCGTCGGCACCGGCCAGGTCGCGCGGGGCTCCGGCGGCGGCTTCTCGCTGACGGACCCCTGCCCGGACTGCAAGGGCCGGGGGCTGATCGCCGAGAACCCCTGCGACATCTGCAAGGGCTCGGGCCGCGCCAAGTCGTCCCGCACCATGCAGGTCCGTATCCCGGCGGGCGTCTCCGACGGGCAGCGGATCCGGCTGCGCGGCAAGGGCGCGCCCGGTGAGCGGGGCGGTCCGGCGGGCGACCTCTACGTCGTCGTGCACGTCGACCCGCACCCCGTCTTCGGCCGCAGGGACGACAACCTCACGGTGACGGTGCCGGTGACGTTCGCCGAGGCGGCGCTCGGCGGGGAGGTCAGGGTGCCCACCCTGGGCGGCCCGCCGGTCACCCTGAAGCTGCCTCCGGGCACACCCAACGGCCGCACGATGCGGGCCCGCGGCAAGGGCGCCTTCCGCAAGGACGGCACCCGCGGGGATCTGCTGATCACGGTCGAGGTGAGTGTCCCGAAGGACTTGTCGGGGAAGGCTCGTGACGCGCTTGAGGCGTATCGCGAGGCGACCGCGGACGAGGATCCGCGGGCGGAGCTGTTCCAGGCCGCGAAGGGAGCATGACGACACCATGGACACACCCGGCCGCCGTCGAAACCCTTATGAGCTGACGGAAGAGACACCGGTGTACGTCATCTCGGTGGCCGCCCAGCTCTCCGGTCTGCACCCGCAGACCCTGCGTCAGTACGACCGCCTCGGCCTGGTCTCCCCGGACCGCACCGCCGGGCGCGGTCGTCGCTACTCGGCCCGCGACATCGAACTGCTCCGCCAGGTGCAGCAGTTGTCGCAGGACGAGGGCATCAACCTGGCCGGCATCAAGCGCATCATCGAGCTGGAGAACCAGGTCGCCGCCCTCCAGGCGAGGGTCGTCGAACTGGAGACCGCACTCGACGGCGCCGCCGCGGCGATGCAGCAGCGCGAGGCCGCGGTGCACGCCTCGTACCGGCGTGATCTGGTGCCGTACCACGATGTGCAGCAGACCTCCGCGCTGGTGGTGTGGCGGCCGAAGCGACAGCAGTCGTCCGACTGACGGACGACGACGGCCCTGCGGCCGTCGTCGTCCCGTCGGCGAAGGCGTCACCCGACCGGTGCCCTCACCGGCGTACGCGTCAGGGCTGCCGGATCACATACGTGGAGCCGGGCTCCGACTCGCCGTTGGTGTAGGCGACCGTCACCCAGTAGAAGTGGGTCGTGCCGGGCTCGGCGGTGGTGTCGAAGTACCGCTTGGTGGTCAGCGGCGTGGTGGTCAGCTTCTCGTAGGCCTGCGTGGCCGGGTTCCAGCGGTACACGTAGTACTTGTTGGTGTCGTAGGGGTAGCGCACGTTCCACGACAGCTCGACCCGGCCGAAAGACGTGTCGTAGAACCCGTTCACGGTCACGGGCGGTTCGGTCGGCGAGGCGACGGACGGCCTGACGTCGAGTTCGGTCACGTGGACCGTCGTGGCCTGTCCGGTCGCCGTGTAGGCCGAGTTGCCCGCGTCGTCCACCGCGTCCACGAGGTAGCAGTTACGGCCGCCGTCGGGGAGGGTGAGGTGGGTGTACTGCGACTTGAAGGCGGTGCCGATCTGCCCGAGCGAGCCGCAGCTCTGTCCGTCGCCGTCCCCTGCCGGAACGCCCCGGTAGACGACGTACCGCACGACGTCCGACTCGGCGTTGTCCGCCCAGTCCAGCTCGATGCCGTACTTGGTGGGCGTCGCGGTCAGGCCGGTGACGGGCGCCGGCGCGGTGGTGTCCGGGGTGGGCGTGGCGACGCTGACGGTGGCCGAGGGAAGCGACTCGGTGCCGGTGTCGTCGACGCCCTTCACCACGTAGTGGTAGGTCGTGGCGGGGGCCACCTGCTCGTCCCGGCAGCTGTAGCCGCGCTCGTCGTCCCCGATGTTGTAGCTGAGGTCGTCGCACACGAACGGCTCGGCCGTGGTGTCCACCGGCAGGCTCGTCGAGCGGTACACGTGGAACGTGTCGTAGGCGCCGCCCGTGGCCGTGTTGACGGTCCAGTTGACGTAGAGCCGGTACACCCCGGTGCCACTGGCCGCCGACGCGACCATCCCGTACGGCGCGGCGACCGGCCGCCGCACCTGTGCCGTCACCGCGCTGTACGCGGAGACATGGCCGGAGGCGTCCACCGCCGCCACCTTGTAGCTGCGGTACACCGACCGCGCCACCGAACTGTCGGTGTACGACGTGCCCGTGACCGTGGTGTACGCCCCGCTGTCGTCGTGCGCCAGCCGGTACTTCACCGCGCCCGCGACCGGCTGCCAGGAGACGGCGATCCCGGCGTCCGCGCCCGTCGCGGTCAGCCCGGTGGGCGTGGCGAGTGTGATGGCGGTGACGGACAGATCGGCGGATCCCGTCGAGGTGTTGCCCGCCTTGTCATAGGCGCGCACCTCGTAGACGTACGACTTCCCGGTGGCGGGCGGACTGTCGGTGTAGGCGGTGGTCGAGGTGGCCGTGGTCGTCCCGACCTTCGTCCAGGTGGAGGCGGTCGACAGGCGCCGGTACACGCGGTACCCGGCGAGGTCCATCTCGGCGTTCTTCGCCCACGTCAGCCGCGCCTTGTTGGTGGCCTTGCCGTACGCGACCGAAATGCCCTTCGGGGCAAGGGGCTTGACCTTGTCGACGGTTGCGGAGGTGCGGGGCGCGTAGGTGAACTTGACGTTGGCGGAGCCGGTCCAGTTCACGTAGTCGACGCGGAGGGTGTGCTTGCCGGAGGGGATGGTGAGGTTGAGCGTCTTCGTCTGCGTGCTGGAGACGTTCTTCCAGAGGTCGATCTTGCGCTTGCCGTCGACGTAGACCCGGATGCCGTCCTGGGCGGCGGCCGTGAAGGTGAAGGGCCCGCCCGAGCCGAAGTCGCGGGTGACGGTCCAGCGGACGCCGAAGTTGTTGGACGGCAGTCCGGAAGCCGGGGCCCCCGCGCCCCAGTTCTCGTTGATCGCCGAGTCGCAGTCGGTCTTCTTCGGGGTCCCGGAGAAGCCGGTGTTGGCGTAGAACTGCCGTTTGAAGACGGGTGACGCACAGGTGACGGCCGCGTTCGCGGCCGGGGCGGTGGTGAGCAGGGTGCCCGCGGTGGCGAGGACGACGGCGGTGGTGGCCACGGCCGTCGTACGTCTGGCTGGGGTCATGGAGTCCCTCGGTCCGGTTGCG
>NZ_AEJC01000207.1 GCF_000317595.1 Streptomyces ipomoeae 91-03
GCCCTTACGACGGTTACGCCGCCACGAGCCTCCCGGCGCGCATCTCGATCGAGCGGTCCGCGAAATGGCGTACGACCGCGCGGTCGTGGCAGATGAACAGGTATGCCAGACCCAGCTCGTCCTGGAGGCCGGCGAGGAGATTGAGGACTCCGGCCCGGATGGAGGGGTCGAGGGCGGACACCGGTTCGTCGAGGACCATGAGGCGCGGGTCGGAGGCCAACGCCCGTGCGATACCCGCGCGTTGGCACTGCCCGCCGGACAGCTCGTGCGGGAGACGGTCGCCGTAGGCCGGGTCGAGGCCGACGCGGTCCAGGAGTTCGGCGACGCGGGCGGGACCGTCCGTCGCGTCCCAGCGGCCCTGGACGCGCAGGGGCTCCGCCACCGCGTCACGGATGCGGTGGCGAGGGCTGAGCGAGCCGTACGGGTCCTGGAAGACCGGCTGCATACGGGGGCGGAGGGGGCGGAGTTCGCGTTCGGTGAGGCGCGTCAACTCCCGGCCGTCGAAATGGACTTCACCTCCGTCGGGGCGCCGTAGCTGGAGCACCGCCGTTACCGTGGAGGACTTGCCGCAGCCCGAGGGGCCGTTGAGGGCCAGGGTCTCGCCCGCGTCCACCGTGAAGGAGACATGGTCGACGGCGGTCACGTCGCCGTAGCGGACCACCAGGTCGCGCACGTCGAGCAGGGCGTCGGTCATACGGGCTGCTCCAGGAACAACTCGGTCGCCGGGTACGGGACTTCGTCCCAGCGGTGGCAGGAGACCTCGTGGCCCTCGTCGGTCCGCCACGGCTGCGGTTCCGCGGCGCGGCAGCGGTTCTCGGCCAGTGGGCAGCGGGGTGCGAAGGCGCAGCCGGGCGGGAGGGCGTCGGGGGTGGGCGGGGCGCCGGGGATGGACGGGAGCCGACGGTCGCCCCTCGCCTCCTCCGGGGGCAGCGACGCCAGCAGCCCCGCCGTGTACGGAGCCCGGGGGCGGCCCAGCACCCCTTCCGCCGGGCCCTGTTCGACCTCGCGGCCGGCGTACATGACCAGCACCCGGTCGGCGTGCTCGCGGACCACCCCCAGGTCGTGCGTGACCAGCACCAGCGCGGCACCGACCGCCTCGCGCTGCTCGCCCAGCACACGCAGCACCTGTTCCTGGAGCTCCGCGTCCAGCGCGGTCGTCGGCTCGTCGGCGACGACCAGGTCGGGTTCGTTGACCGTCGCCATGGCGATCACGGCCCGCTGGCGCATACCGCCGGAGTACTCGTGCGGATACGCCCGCGCCTTGCGTACGGCGTCGGCGATGCCCACCCGGTCGAGCGCGGCGACCGCCCGGGCACGGGCCTGCCCGCGCGAGACTCCCGCCACCGACCGTACGGCCGCGGCGAGCTGATCGCCCACGGGGTGCACGGGGGAGAGGGCGGACAGGGCGTCCTGGGGGACGAGGGCGATACGGCGACCGCGGAGCGCGGCGAGAGCCGGGCGGGCGGCGCCCACGAGTTCGGTGTACGCACGGGGACGCCCGGGCTCCCCGTCCTCACGCAGCCGTACGCTGCCGCTCACCGTCGCACCCGCCGGGGCCATGCCCAGCAGGGCGCGGGCCGTGAGGGACTTGCCCGCGCCCGACTCCCCGACCAGGGCGAGGACCTCGCGCGGGCGGACGTCGAAGGACAGACCGCGTACGACCTCCACGGCACCGAAGGCGACCCGCAGTTCGCGGACCGACAGGAGCGCGTCAGCGGCCGGCGGTTTCGGAGTGGTCACGCGGGGACTCCTTCCCTGTCGAGGTACCGGGGATCAACTTATGTGCGGTGCCGCCGAGTCGGCCGCTACGCCGCGTACCTCTCGGCCGTCCCCGGTGCCCTTCCGCGTACGACGCCCCCGACACCGCGAGCCCGGCCAGCAGGGCCAGCGCGACCGCCGGGGCCAGGGCCGCCCACGGGGCCCGCTCCACGTACGCGCGGGACTCGTCGAGCAGCAACCCCCACTCGGGGGCGGGCGGCCTGGCGCCGAGGCCGAGGAAGCCGAGCGAGGCGAGGGCGAGGGCGATGCCCGGGAGGCGGAGGAGCGCGTGGCGGGTGACCGGCGCGGCCACGGAGGGCAGGACGTGGCGGGTGAGGATCCATGACGGGCTCGCGCCGATGGCCCGCTGGGCGGTCAGGAACGTGGACGCGCGTACCTCCTGGACCAGGGCCGCCGCGTGGGCGGCCAGCGGGGGCCAGGAGATCAGCGCGACCGCGAGGGCCGCGCCGCCGGTGCCGGGACCGGCCGCCGCGGCGACCAGGATGCCGACGATCACCGGGGGCAGCGCGTTGGCGATGTCCGCGGCGCCCGCGGCCACGCCGGGCAGGAAGCCGAGGGCCAGGGAGACGAGGAGGCTCAGGGCGCAGACCGCCGCCGCCGTACCCACGGTCGAGGCGGCGCCGTGGCCGAGGCGGGCCAGTACGTCACGGCCGAGCCCGTCCGTGCCGAGCGGGTGTGCCCAGGACGGCGGCAGCAGCCGGGCGGTGGTGTCCACCGTGTACGGGTCGCGCAGCAGGCCCCAGCCGATGGTGGCGAGGAGCAGTACGGCCAGGGTCAGCGGTACCGCCGGGTGGGTGCGGGCCGGGCGGGCGGCCGGAAGGGTGAGGCCCGCGTCGCGCAGGGCCGGGCCGAGGAGCCGGCGGCGGGCGAGTGCGGCCAGGGCGCCCGCGACCAGGCCCAGCGCGAGGAGGGCGAGGACCGAGCCCTGGAGGAGGGGGAGGTCCTGTGACTTGGCCGCGCCCAGTGCCGTACGGCCGATGCCGGGCACCGCGAACACCGTCTCCACGGCGACCGCGCCACCCGTCAGGCCCACGGCGGCCATGCCGAACTGCGGGACGAGTGGCGGCAGTACGCGCCGTAGGGCCGCCGCCGAGATCCGTGCCCGGCTCACGCCCGCGCCGCGCCACAGCTCCACCCAGCGTTCGTCGAGCACGGCGGGCAGCGCGTCCGCGACCAGCCGGCCGAGCAGTCCGCCGGCCGGGACGCCGAGGGCGATCGCGGGCAGCACCAGGTACTCGGGGCCCGCCCAGCCGGACGTCGGCAGCCAGCCCAGCCACACCCCGCACACCAGCAACGCCACCGTGGCCAGCAGGAATTCGGGCACCGCGGCCAGCATCGCCGCGAACGCGCCGGTCGACCCCCGGCCCCGGACGAGTACCGGAGCGACCAGCGCGCAGGCCAGCAGCACCGCCACGGCGAAGGCGGCGCCCATGAGACCGAGGGAGACCTGGAGGCCGGAGACCACCGAGGGGAGGATATCCGTGCCCGACACCCAGGACGTACCGAGGTCGCCGCGGAGGAGTCCGGAGGCCCAGTTCCCCAGCAGGGAAAGGGGGCCCGCGTCCAGCCCCAGGTCCTCGCGGATCGCGTCCAGCGCCTCGGGCGTCGCCTCCTGCTCGGCGGACCTGGCGCGCAGCACGGTCAGCGCCGGGTCCTTGCCGGAGAGCCAGGGGAGGAGGCCGACGGCGGCGAGGACGGCGATCAGACAGACGAAGCGGGTCAGCCCGGCCGGGCTGACCGACTTCCTTATGACGGGTTTCACTTGACGTACGTGTCCACCGTGACGAGTTCCCGCTCGCGCGGGTCGTGGGCCGCGTCCACGACTCCGGCGGCGTCGCCCTGGATGACGCGCTCGTGGAGCATCGGGACGGCGGCGTCGGTGGCGAGGACGGCGGCCTCGGCGTCGATGACGGCCTTGCGGCGGGCGTCACCGGCGGCGGTGTCGGCGGCCTTCCTCAGGGCCGCGTCGACCGTGTTGTCGGCCAGCTGGGAGAGGTTGAAGGAGCCGTCGGAGGCGAAGTCGCTGTAGAGGTACGCGGCCGGGTCGCCGGAGTCGAGGACGGTCGCCCGGGAGAGGATGAACGCGTCGAACTCGCCCGCCAGCGCGTCGGACTCGATGTTGGCGTACTCGCGCACGTCGAGCTCGACCTTGAACCCGGCCTTCTGGAGCTGCTGTTGGAGTGTGGCGGCGACCTCGGGCAGTTCGGCGCGGTCGGTGAAGGTGCCGATGGTGATCGTCTGGCCGGAGGGCCTGCCCGCCTTGGTGTGCTTCACCGTGGAGCGAAGTTCGGCGGCCCAGGGGAGCGCGGGTCCGAGCAGGCCCTCGGCCACATCGGCCCGTCCCTCGTACACGCCCTCGACGATCGACTTGGCGTCGACGGCCTCGCGGGCGGCTGCGCGCAGGGAGGCGTCCTTGAACACGCCCTTCTCGGTGTTCAGGTACAGGGTGTTGGTGCGGGGCATCGGGACCTCGGTGATCAGGTCCTGGTCGAGCACGGCGGCCTGCGACACCGGGACCGCCTCGACGATGTCGGCCTCGCCGCTGCGCAGGGCGGCTGCGCGGGCGGTGCCGTCCGGCACGAACTTCACATCGATCCCGGGGGCCTTGGCCTTGCCGCCCCAGTAGTCGTCGTAGCGGTCGAGGGCGGCGGAGGAGGTGCCGTTGACCTTGGTGAGCTCGAAGGGGCCGGTGCCGGCGCCCACCGGATCGACGGTCTTCCCCTTGTACGCCTTCGCCGCGAGGATCGACAGCTGCGGCGAGCTGAGGCGTTGCGGGACCAGCGGGTCCTCGGCGGCCGTGGTGACGGTGACCTTGTCGCCGTCGGCCTTCGCGGTGAGCTCCACGCCGTCGAGGATGCGGGGCTTGGGGGAGGCGGTGGCCGCCACGGTGAGGGAGTTGACGACGGCCTCGGCGGTGAGCTCCGTACCGTCGTGGAAGGTGACGCCGTCGCGGATCGTGAACGTCCAGGTCTTCCCGGACCGCTCCCACTTCGTCGCCAGCGCGGGCTGTGCGTCACCCTCCGCGTTCAGCTTCACCAGGGTCTCGGCGGTCGACCAGCGCGACAGCTTGAACGCGTCGTCGGACAGCGGGGACAGGCCCGAGCGGGGCGGCTGCATGTGCGCGACACGGATGCGCTTGCCCTCGCCCGAGGCGGAGCCCTCGTCGGAGCCCGTCGCCGAGAAACAGCCCGTGAGCAGGGTGGAGACCGCGGTGACCGCGGTCAGAGGGACAAGACGGGCGGGGACGCGCACGGGACACTCCGGGTAAAGGCGTGGTCAAAGGTTGAACGCGCCATGACCGTAACATGATGACAATCGTTTTCAGAAGCGCGTATTTGCGCCACGGCGCCCCTGCGTGGAACTTCCCGTGCCCGGCGGGCGTCGGGAAGATCGTGATGGAGATTGACGGCACGCCACTCGACGAACTCGCCTGTTCCTGGAGCAGCATTCAGGAGGAGTACCTGTCCCCGAGCCGTAGCGAATACGACCGACAGGTCCTCGACTGCGTCGCCCGCCTCACCGCCGACCCCGGCGGCGAAACCGCGTACGTGTGGACGCTCGGTCTGGCGATCATGGCCCCCTACCTGGCGGGGCTGCCGAGTGAAGACGCCTCGGGGCCGATGACCGAACGCGTACCGGAGCTGCTGCTGGGCGCGGATGTCCGACGGCAGGCCGAGGCCGCTCTGCGGACAGCGGACGACCAGTGCGCGACCGGCCCTGCGACCACGAGACGCACCCGTACCGCACCCACGACGCCGAGTGGGACGAGGACCTCCCCGGGCTGCTGCCCCGCCTGGCCGACGAGAGCGCCGAGTGGGACGAGGACCATCCGCGGGAGCAATGGCGCTGTCCGCGCAACATCGCGGGGTATGCGCGGATCGCCCTGGACATCATGAATCCGGGTCAGGTGCCGGATGTCCCGCCCCGGCTGTCGCTGGAGGCCCGGGAGGAGATCGACACGCTGGAAGCGCTGCTGGAGCTCTACCCCGGGGCGGGGACGGACGTCGAGAGCACGATCGCCTCGCAGGGCTGGAACCTCTCCCTCGCGGAGCCCGCGGACCGTCCCGGACGCCTCCAGGCCGTCAGAGGAGTGAGCTGGCACGCCGTCTCCGGCATGATCCGGAGCAAGTCCGTCCTCGACGACCTGATCGAGGCGGTCGAGAAGGTACTGCCGGACTTCGCCGACGCGACCTGCGACCACGACGGGCACCCGACCCTGTCCGGCAACGGGCCGACGGCCGCCGAGGTCGGCATCGTCCTGAGCAGCCCCGGCGGGCGGGCCGTGTACGAGCGGGACCGCCGCCGCTACGGAGGCGGTGCCCCCCTGGAGCACATGGTGTGCCCGGCCTTCATGGCGGAGGTCGCGCGGGAGACGCTGACGGAGCTGCGCACCGGCCGCGACACCCTCTTCGGCCCTCGCGACACCTCCCACCTCGACGCCGAATACCTGCGCGCGGACGGCCGGTTGGAGATCGAGAAGATCACGGAGCGGATCGACCACAAGCACTGGAACCAGCGGTACGCCGACGACCTGGGCCTGTGGGCCGCCCGCCGGTACGACCAGTACGAGCAGGCCGACGACCGGGAGCGGGTCGTGCTCCTGCTCACCGCTCACCAGACGATGAAGATCTCGTACCCGGGGCCGCCTTTCGCCGTCACCGAGGGCGTCCTGGCGACGATGCGCGCGGTCGCCGCCGCTCCCCGCCCCGAGGAGTGCGCCCACGGCGACGCGCACCCGACGCTGTCCGGCGGGGAGTTCCGTACGGGCCTGCCGCACTTCTACGCGCCCGACGAGTTCCCGTCCGCCGGAGAGGTCCGCAGCGCGGAGGCGTGGATGTGCCCGCGGTTCGCCGCGAAGATCGCCGAGGAGTGCATCGACCGGTCGGAGGACCTGGAGGAAGAGGACGAGTGGTAGGGGGCGTGGCTCATCGGCCCTTCTCGGTGAACATGTCGATCAGGCGCTGAGCTGTGTTGTCGTCGGAGTCGATCCCGTGGACCTCGGCACCTTCGAACATGACGGCCTCGGCGCTTCGGGGGAACATGGCCTGCTCGTACTCGGTGAGCGCGGTGTCGATGTCGTCGGGGTGCGCGGCGAGGGCCTTGCCGAGTTCGGCGCCGTCGAGCATGGCCAGGTTGGCGCCTTCGCCGTTCGGGGCCGCGAGGTGGGCGGCGTCGCCGAGCAGGGTCACTCCCGGCACCCGGTCCCAGCGGTGCCCGGCCGGCAGGGCGTAGTGGGGGCGCAGGACCGGCGCGGTGTCGCCGTCGGTGATCAGCGCGGTGAGTTCCGGTGCCCAGCCGTCGAACTCCTGCGCGATCCGCGCGGTGGCCGCGGCGGCATCGGTGAAGTCGACGGCGGCGAACCAGTCCTGCGGTTTGGCCAGCGCCACGTAGGTGTGCAGGGTGTCGCCGCTCTCCCGGTGAGCGAAGATCTCCTTGCCCGGCGTGGGTGCCATCATCGACCCGCCGCCGACCGCTTTCGCGGCGGCGGGGTGCCGGGTGTCGGCGTCGAACAGGTAGGTCTCGACGAACGAGGTGCCGGCGTACTCGGGTGTGGCGGTGGAGAGCAGCGGCCGGACCCGTGACCACGCGCCGTCCGCGCCGACCAGCAGGCTCGTGACGACGGTGCCGCCCTCGGCGAACGTCACCTCGTGGCGGCCCTCGCCGAGGGCACGGACGCCGCTGACCTTGTGCCCCCACCGGACGGTGCCGGCCGGGAGCGAGTCGAGCAGGATCTGTCGCAGCTCGCCGCGCTGGACCTCGGGGCGTCCGCCCGTGCCGTCGTCGGCTTCGTCGAGCAGGACGGTCCCGTCCCGGTCGAGGATCCGCATCGCCTGGCGGCCCTCCAGGACGATGGCGCGGAACTCGTCCATCAGGTCGGCCGCCTTGAGGGCGAGCTGCCCGTTGTAGTCGTGGATGTCGAGCATCCCGCCCTGTGTGCGCGCCGACGGGGAGGGCTCCGCCTCATAGACCGTGGCCGGGATGCCATGGACGTGCAGGACGCGGGCCAGCACGAGTCCGCCGAGTCCGGCGCCGACGATCGTCACGGGGCTGTTCATGGTGGTGGCTCCCTCGGGATCGAGGCCGCCCGGTGAGCTCCGGCCGGCCGCCTCTGGAATGTCAGGCACTCGAAGACTGACGCGGGCCGCTCACACGGGGCACACGCGGCGCTGACAGCGGCGCACATGGCGCTGACGCTCCCGTCCCGCACGGTGTCAGCGCCGCGTTCGCGCACCCGGCAGGCTTCCCATGGCGGCGTGACGGGGACGGGGAGCGCTCGGCGTCGACCGGTAGGTCGGCCGGTTCGACGTCGGCAGCATGCCGGTGACGATGGCCAACGGCAGCCCGGGGGCCCTGATTTGGGGACTTGAGGGTACGCGCGCGAAGATCGGGAGATGGACGACGGGGACGCGCGGCTTCGCGTCACGCTGCTCGGCGCCTTCCAGGCGTCTCGCGGTGACGCCGCCCTGCCCGTTCCCGGCGCGCGGTTGCAGGGGCTGATCGTACGGCTGGCGCTCGCCGGCGGTCGCGCGGTCGCACAGGGCGTCCTCGTCGACGCGATCTGGGCCGAGGACCCGCCGGCCGGCCCCGCCCACGCCCTGCAGGCCCTCGTCTCACGGCTGCGCCGGACCCTCGGCTCGGCCGACCACGTCGCGCAGGTCGCGGGCGGCTACCGGCTGGACGTGGACGCGGCCGACGTGGACGCGCTGCGGTTCGAGCAACTCGCCGCCGCCGGCCGTGACCGTCTGCGCGCCGGCGACCCGCATGCCGCGGCGGCCGTGCTCGGCGAGGCCGTGGCGCTGTGGGACGACCGTCCCGGAGCCGAGCCCACAGCCGTCGCCGCGGTCGCGCCCGCCGCCGCGACCCGGCTGGCCCACGCCTCGGTCGAGGCCGTCGCCGACCTCGCCGACGCCGAGCTGTCCCTGGGCCGTGCCGACACGGCCGCCGCCCGCCTGACCGCCCTGCTCGCCGAGCACCCCGTCCACGAGCGGGCGGCCACGCTGCTCATGGACGCGTTGGCCGCCCAGGGCCGCCGGGCCGAGGCCCTGGCCCTGTACGAGCGGGTCCGCCGAACCCTGGCCGACGACCTCGGCACCGACCCGGGCGCCGCCCTGCACGAGCGCCACCTGCGCCTGCTGCGCGCCGAACGGCCCACCCCGGCCGCCGACGCCGCGCAGACCAGGCCGAGCAACCTGCCCGCGCCGCTGACCAGCTTCATCGGGCGGGACGACGACCTCGCCCGGATCGACACGCTGCTCGCCACCGGGCGCCCGAGCGACCCCGGGGA
>NZ_AEJC01000208.1 GCF_000317595.1 Streptomyces ipomoeae 91-03
CGACGGGCTGACACACCGGCACGGCCCCGACCCACAACGCACCCCCAGGCGCACCCCCGCCCAACCGCCGGAGGCACCCCGCACCTGGCGACGGGCCGACGCACCGGCACGGCCCCGACCCACCCACCACACCCAGGCGAATAGCGGCGCAGCCGCCACTAATAGGGGCGCGGGGCTGTGACATATGCGGCTCCGCCGCGCGGGCGCGACAAGCCACGAACCCACCCGCCCCCACCACACCCCAGAACCCCCCGAGCTCCCAGGCGCAAGGTCACCCCAGAAACGCCCCGTACGAGTCCAACGCCCCCAACACCTCCGCCTCCCCCGCCGGAGGCAACTGGACCACGACCTCCTCGATACCCAGCTCCGCATAGCGCGCCAGCTTCCCGACACTCGGCCGGACGGCATACGGCACAACCTCCAGCGCCCCCGCCTCCCGCCCCGCCTCCGCCCACGCCGCCCTCAGCACCGGCAGCGACTCACCCAGCCCCCGCCCCCCGATCGGCAGCCACCCGTCCGCGTACTCACAGATGTGCGCGAACAGCTTCGGCCCCGCCGCCCCACCGATCAGCGTCCGCGGCCCGACCACCGGCCCCCGCGGCTTCTGCACAGGCTTGGGGTACGCCAAGCTCGCCCGCACACTCCCGAACTCCCCCTCGTACCCCGTCGGCTCCTCCGCCCACAGCGCCCGCATCAGCGCCACCCGATCCCGCACCAGCTCCCGCCGAGTACGCCACTCGACCCCGTGATCGGCGGCCTCCTCCACGTTCCAGCCATAGCCCAGCCCCAACGTCAGGCGCCCACCGGAGAGATGGTCCACGGTCGCGATCTGCTTCGCGAGGTCGATCGGGTCGTGCTGGGCGACCAGCGTGATCCCGGTCCCCAGCCCCAGCCGCTCGGTGACGGCGGCGGCCTGGCCGAGCGCGACGAAGGGGTCGAGCGTACGACCGTACTCGCGCGGCAGCTCCCCACCGGCCGGGTACGGAGTGGCCCGCTCGACGGGGATGTGGGTGTGCTCGGGAAGGTACAAGCCGGCGAAACCCCGCTGCTCCAGCTCACGGGCGAGCCGGGTGGGGGTGATGCTCTCGTCGGTGAGAAAGATCGTCACGGAGATACGCATAAGTCATCTCTACCGGGACATGCCCCGCTTGTCCATACCGACCAGTCGGCATCCACCGTCGGCATCCACCAATCGCCCAGTCGGCATCCACCCATGGCGCAGCCCGCTCCACCCCGCATCCGGGAGGCCAGTCCCTCGTACCGACGAACGCGCCACGGAATCGTGATCGCCAGAGACAGCAACCCCCTCCGCCCCCCCAGAAAGGCTTCCCAATGCTGATGTCAAGCCGCTGCTGTGACAGGTGGTGTGGCTTGGTAGCACGCTCCGTCGCGGATCATGGCCCACAAGACGTTGACGCGACGGCGCGCGAGCGCCAGCAGCGCCTGCTTGTGGCCTTTCCCCTCGGCGCGTTTGCGTTGGTAGTACGCCTTCGAGGCCGGGCAGCTCTTCAGGCTCGACAGGGCCGACAGGTACATCGCGTTGAGCAGGCCGCGGTGGAAGCGGCGTGGTCGGCGGAGGTTGCCGCTGACGCGGCCGGAGTCGCGTGGGGCCGGGGCCAGGCCGGCGTAGCCGGCGAGCCGGTCGGCGCTGCCGAAGGCGTCCATGTCGCCACCGGTCACGGCGAGGAACACAGCGCCCATCAGCTTGCCCATCCCGGGCAGGCTCACGATCACTTCGGCGTGCGGGTGCTCGCGAAACCGGGCCTCGATCAGGGCTTCGAGTTCTGCGATCTCCTCATCGAGGGCCATCACCCCCTTCGAGAGGCGCACCACCATGGCGGCGGCCAGCTGCTCGCCGGGCAGGGCCGTGTGCTGGGCCTCGGCAGCCTCCACAGCCGCTTTGGCCAGTGCGGCAGCTCCGCGGACCTTGCGGTTTTTCAGCCACGCCTCGATGCGCTTCACGCCTGCGCGGCGGATCGCCGCCGGGGTCTGGTAACCCGTCAGCAGCAAGACCGGACCCTTGTTGGTCAGGTCCAGCGCCCGCTCCAACGCGGGGAAGATCTCCAGGAGTTGGGCACGGAGCCGGTTGATCTGCCGGGTGCGGTCACAGACGAGGTCGGTGCGGCGGGTGGTCAGGGTGCGCAGGTCGACGGCGATCTCGTCGCCAGGCCGCAGCAGGCCCAGGTCACGGCGCATGCGGGCTTGGCCGGCGATGACGAAGGCGTCTTTGGCGTCCGTCTTGCCCTCGCCCCGGTAAGAGGCCGATGCGCGGTGCACGGTCAGGCCGGTGATGTAGACCATCGGCTGGCTGTGGCCGAGCAGCAGTCCGATCAGCAGGGCGGCGCCACCGTGGTTGAGGTCGACGGCCCACAGCACGTCTTCGTCGAGGGCCAGGACGTCCCCGATCAGTTCCAGCAGGGCCGACTCGTCGTTCAGGACCCGGCGGGACAGCAGCCGTTCGCCGTCACTGTTGATCACCACGCAGTGGTGATGTTCCTTGCCGATGTCCACTCCGGCCCATATCCGGGGCACGGTCACCTCCGCCAGCTCGTCGCGCGTTCACAGCCCAGCAGACGACCTCGCCGACGTTGCCCTACGCAGCGATCGAGTCGCATCTCCCAATTGGCGGTCGAGTCGTCGCGGGGCTCCGGGCGGCCAAGCCTTTCCAGCCATCTCACGGCGCCGCCATGACAGCCATACCCAGAGCCCCTGGGTCCCGCTGATCTTACGAATGACCAGTTCGAACCCAACAATCAAGAAAGTAGGGCCCCCATGACAACCACCCGCGCCACCTCCAACGCCCCCGCCCCCACCGCCGCCGCACCGCCACCCTCCTCACCGGAATCGCAGCCCTCACCCTCTCGAACGCCGACAAGATCTCCGACAGCATCCGGGACATCCACAAGGCCGGCCGGGACGCCGTGGAGGACCCCACGAAGAGGCCGACAAGGCGGTAGACGACCTCACTCGGGCCATCGAGGACCACAACAGGTCGATCCCGAACGGCGAAACGGACCCGGACTCCAGCGAGATGGACAAGGCGACCGACAAACTGACCGACGCCTGCACGCCATAACCAAAACCGGCTAACCCAACGCAACCCAACACAACCCGGCAGAACCAACGAACCCCAATTCGACCCGGCGCCCCCAGCGACCCCCAACAAAACCAGCCCACCCCAGCCCCACCCCCGACGAGACTCGGCCAAGTCGAAAGCCGCCGACCCCCTCCCCTTGCCCGGCAGTTCACCACCGCCTACGAAGGTGACACGCACCACCCCTGCACCACCCACGCCATGTCACTCACGACACCTGGGGAGCAGCAGCATGTGCGACGACCACCACGACGGCACCGGACACACCGCACCCGGCTTGGACGCACCCGACCCCAACGCACCCGCCCCCGACGGAACCGACCGCGAAACAACCCCCCGCGCCGAGGCCCGCCTCGGAAGGCGCGCTCTGTTCGTGACGTCGGCAGCGGCTGCGCTTACGTTGGGAAGCGTGACCTTTGGGACGAGCGACGCCGACGCCGCGGACGGCGACACAGAGACCCGTACGATCAAGGGAACCCTCCCCACCGGCTCCCCGGACTTCGTCTATCTGCCGGTCGAAGTCCCGGGAGGCGTAAGGGAGTTGAAGGTCTCGTACACATACGAGAGACCGACCGTCCCGCCCGGCACGACAGGCAACGCGCTGGACATCGGCGTCTTCGACGAACGCGGTACCGACCTCGGCGGCAAGGGCTTCCGCGGCTGGTCGGGCGGCGCGCGCACGGAGTTCTTCATCCGCGCGGACGACGCGACGCCCGGCTATCTCCCGGGCCCGGTCCGCCCCGGCACCTGGCACATCGCGCTGGGCCCGTACACGGTGGCCCCGCAGGGCCTGCCGTACGAGATCACGATCACCCTGACGTACGGCCAACCCGGCGAACAGGCACAACCCGTGTACCCGCCGGAGCGGGCCAGAGGCCGGGGCCGGGCCTGGTACCGCGGCGACTGCCATCTGCACTCGTGGTACTCCGACGGCCGCCGCACCCCCGCCGAGATCGCGGCGCTCGCACGCGCCGCCGGACTCGACTTCATCAACAGCTCGGAGCACAACACCCACTCCGCGCACACCCATTGGGCGGAGCAGGCGGGCGACGACCTCCTCGTCATGCTCGGCGAGGAGGTGACCACGAGGAACGGTCACGTCGTCGCGATCGGCACCGACCCGGGCACGTTCGTCGACTGGCGCTACCGGGCCCGGGACAACCGGTTCGGCAAGTACGCCCGGCAGATCCGCCACGCCGGGGGCCTGGTGGTCCCGGCCCACCCGCACGCCACCTGCGTCGGCTGCAACTGGAAGTTCGGCTTCGGCGAGGCGGACGCGGTGGAGGTGTGGAACGGCGCGTACTCGCCCGAGGACGAGGTGGCGCTGGCCGACTGGGACGGCATGCTGGTCGCCTCCGTGCAGGAGGGCCGCGGCTGGATCCCGGCGATGGGCAACAGCGACGCCCACCGCGACCCCGACCCGGTGGGCCGCCCCCAGACGGTCGTACTGGCCGACGACCTGACCAGGGAGGCCATCCAGGAGGGGCTGCGGGCGGGCCGCTCGTACGTCGCCGAGTCGAAGGACGTGTCCGTGTCCTTCACGGCGTCCGGCGCGCGCGGCGAACACGCGGGCATCGGCGGGCGGCTGAAGGTCGCCCCGGACACCCCGGTCACCGTCCGCCTGGAGGCCACCGGCGCCCCCGGCTGCACCATCCGCTTCGTCACCGACCAGGGCGTCCTCTTCACCTCCCCCGAGCTCCCGGCCTCGGGCACCGGCTCGGCGGAATGGCGTACGACGGCCTCGTACGCGGCGTACGTACGCGCCGAGGTCCGCCACCCACCGGTCGTCACGGGCTTCCCGGGCCCGCTGGCGGCGTTCACGAACCCGATCTTCCTGGGCCGCCGCTGACGCGAGGTCGGCCGGGGGGTAGCAGCCAGCAGGAAAGGTAGGGGGAACCCTCGTACGAAATACCTGTGTTGGGCTTTAGGTTTAGCTCGACACAACACGCGCGTATGTACGCGCGGCTTCGCATGTACCAGCTGTACGCGCGACGCACACGCTCGGTGGAGGAGAACGGCGCCCATGACCGACAACGCGACCACGCCCGAATCCGCGGCGAAGGAGAAGGTCGACACTTCGGTGCCCGCCTCCGCCCGCATCTGGAACTACTGGCTGGGCGGCAAGGACAACTACCCGGTGGACGAGGCGGCCGGCGACGCGTACGCCGCCGCCTTCCCCGGCATCGTGACGATCGCCCGCAGCAGCCGCGCGTTCCTGCGGCGCAGCATCCGCCATCTGGTGGAGGTGGAGGGCGTACGGCAGTTCCTGGACGTCGGCACGGGGCTGCCCACCGCCGACAACACCCACCAGATCGCCCAGCGCAGCGCCCCGGACGCCAGGATCGTGTACGTCGACAACGACCCCATGGTCCTCGCCCATGCCCGCGCCCTGCTCTACTCCTCCCCCGAGGGCGCCACCGCGTACGTCGACGCCAGCCTCTACGACCCCGAGCGCATCCTGGAGGCCGCCGCCGGGACCCTGGACCTGACCCGGCCCACGGCCCTGATCCTCAGCGGCATCCTGGGGCACGTCGCCGACTACGACGAGGCCCGCTCCATCGTCCAGCGCCTGATGTCCGGCCTCCCCTCGGGCAGCTGTCTCTCGCTCAACGAGGGCTCCCGAGGCACCGACCCCCACTACGAGCGCGCCCAGGACGCCTACAACGAGACCGGCGCCGTCCCCTACTTCCTCCGCCCCGTCGACCAGATCACCGGGTACTTCGACGGCCTGGATCTGATCGACCCCGGCGTCGTATCGGTCCCGCTGTGGCGCCCGGACGCCACGGAGGAGAACGAACCGAAGCCGATCGGCCAGCACGGCGGAGTGGGACGCAAGGCGTAGCCCCGCCGGGCGGGAAGCCGTAACCCTGCCGGGCGGGAAGCGGTGGCCCCCGCCGGGCGGAAGGCCCTAGCCCGCCGGGCGGAAGCCATGGTCCCGGTAGTGGGCCGGGGCCCTCAGTCCGCCCCCGGTCCCGCGAGGTCCGCGACGACGGCGGCGTGGTCGGAGGGCCACACGCCGTCGGGCGTGCCCTCGACCGGGCCGTGGCCCGCGCGTCGCACGGAACGGACGTGGCCGAGCCCTCCCGGTCCCGGTGGCCCGACGTGGATGTAGTCGATCCGGACGCTCGGGCCGTAGGTCGTGGCGACGTACGGGTTGGTGCTGTCCCAGGTGGCCGAGGGCGCGCCCGGCTCGGCGTACTCCCAGGCGTCGAAGAAGACCTGGCCGGGTACGACGGGCACGGTCTTGTACCCCCCGAACAGCCGGACCTCGTCCGAGTCCGGCCAGGCGTTGAAGTCCCCGGTGACGACGGACGGGAAGCCGGTCCCGCCCTGTCGCCGGGCGACGAACTCGGCGAGTGCGGTGACCTGGCGGCAGCGCAGCGCGGAGGCGTCGGTCGCGGAGCTGAGGTGGGTGGTGAAGAACGGGACCGGCGCCTCGGGCGCGTCCAGCAGCGCGTACAGCGCACCCCGCCCGCAGGACGCGCCGGAGGCGCCCGTCGGCAGATGGACGGCCTCCCGCTCCAGAACGGGCCACCGGCTCAGTACGGCGTTCCCGATGCCCACACTCCCGTCGCCGATCCGCCGCTGCCAGTGCTCCGGGTCGCCGTAGGACCCCCAGGTCCAGTGCATCCCGAGCTCGTCGGCGAGCCACCCGGCGAGGTTGGCGCCGCCCTGCTCCCACACCTCCTGCAACCCGACGACATCGGGCCGCAGTTCCCGCAGCACGGCGAGGACCGCCTTCTGCCGCTCCTGCCAGGGCCCGAACCTCCACCACAGATTCCACGTCATGACCCGCACCCGCCGCCCACCGCCTTCACCCCGTGGTCGATCCTGTATCCCGTACCTCCCACGCCCCGAGGAGAAACAAGCCGATGTCTCGTCCCGTGGACCTCAAGCAACGTGCCGTCACGGCCTTCCAGCGCCACGTCGGCAACCCGATCCTCCGCCGGATCCCGCTCCAGACCGTCCTGGAGACCACCGGCCGCAAGTCCGGCCTTCCCCGCCAGGCCCCGGTCGGTGGCCGCCGTATCGGCGACTCCTTCTGGCTGGTCTCGGAGTTCGGCGAGAAGTCCCAGTACGTACGGAACATCAGGGCCGATCCAGAGGTGAGGGTCCGCCTCCGGGGCCGCTGGCACGACGGCACGGCCCACATCCTCACGGACGACGACCCCATCGCCCGCCTGCGCACCCTGCCGCGCCTCAACAGCACGGGGGTACGGGTGCTGGGGTCGTCGTCGGATCTGCTGACGGTACGGGTGGACCTGCGGAACTGAGCCCCGGCGGTCAGCTCGTCTCCGGTCGCCGGGCGACGAACACGAACTCCTTGCCCGGTCGATCGGGCGCCCCGCGCACCTCCCGCACCTCGAACCCCTGCGCGACCAGCTCCCCCTCCACCTCGTCCCGTGCACGGAACCGGAGGGTGGAGTCGGAGGTGAGCGAGACACCTTCGTCCAGGAACCCGTAGAACCAACGAAACGTCACCGACGCCCCGGCGACCTCGACGAGTTCCACCCAACTCTCGACGGCCCCGACCCCCTCGATCTCCGTCACACCGTACGAGGCCTCACGATTCCATGTCGCCCAGGCCCGCGCCGCCGGATCACGGGTCTCGAACACGAGATGCCCGCCGGGCCGCAGCGCCTCGAAGGCCCCCCGGAGCGTCCCCCGCCACGCCTCCGGCTCGACGATCGCCTGCGCGACGTTGGCCGTCATGGTGACGAGGTCGACGCGGAGCGGCGGCAGGGCAGTGGCATCCCCGTGGATCCACCGCACCCGCTCGCTCCCCGGCTTGCCCCGGGCCACGTCGACGGACGCCCGAGCCGGATCGACCCCGACCACCTCGACGCCCCGCCCGGCCAACATCAGCGCGAACGTCCCCGTCCCACAGCCGATGTCGAGCACGCGCCGCGCGCCGAACTCCTCGGCGATACGCACGTAGACGTCCAGATCACCGCGATCGGGGTCGAGGGGATCGTAGATCGCGGCGAGCCGTCGGTCCCTGAAGCACTCGTCAGCCATGCCGCTGTCCTCCCCCGGCCTCCGGTCAGTCCTTGCGGCCGGTCGCGGCGACCGTGACGCCGAGGCCGATCTTCGAGGCACGCGGCGAGGACTTCGCGGGCGGCCTGGGCACTGGACGTTGGGGGAGAGACATGGTGAGTCGGCTTATCGCCGTCGTGTCAGGTCAGACGGAGTACTTCTCGTGCGGGACGGCGCGCTCCCATACGGCTTCGAACGCGTCCGACGCGAGCCGCACCACAGCGGGCTCGGTACGGACTTCCCACTTGGGCTCCGCCCAGTCTCCGTCTCCTGAGAAGTGGTTGAAGAGCACAGTCTCTCCGTCGAACGCCCAGCAGTCGTTGCCGGGCAGCGCGATGTCCGATGCCTGACGTCGCGGCAACCAACGGACCTGTTCCCCGGCGTGGATGACGACTGGAGTACCGGCGTGCTCATACCGGATGTAGTCGGTGACCGGTTCGGAGACGATGCGGGCACGGCGGACGGCCACGCCTCTGGACACGGTGTGCCGGATCAGGTCGACCCAGGGCACCCAGTAGGCAGAAGCCGGATCCACGTCGCGTTCGCCAGTGTGCTTCCAGTTCTCGAAGTCATGGGCTTCGTCGCCGACGCTGTACGAGTCGCGCATCTCCAGATGCATGGCCGAGCGCTTGGCCGCTGTCAGCAGTTCGTCAAAGCCCGGTTCATTCTGCGACATCGCGGCCTCCCTGAGCACCGGCACCATGTGGGCCGGAATGTGAATCACGGCTTCGTGCGGGCGGGGGATTCCCACCACGTGCCCAGGCACCTCGAATGCCGAGCACTCGGCCTCGCTGAACCGTAGTGCCATAGCTGCCTCCACGACGGAGTGAAATGAGTGATCCGGCACCGCAGACGACATGGAAGGAGTGCGTCCGGGCTCCTGCCGAGCGCGGGTCGGGCCGGACTATCAGACAGGACAGCCCAGCTCGGGCTTCGAGCGATTCGGAGAGCAGGTCACCACGGCCAGGGAGAGGTACGTGGGGCGGTCGAGGTAGCGGCCGAAGGATACGTCCGCTCCCGAATTCAGTCGTTCCACGGTCGAGTTGACGACTGTGGCGAGGTGGGTGGTGTCACGGTCGCGGGCGGAGGCGAACCGGGGCGCGTACTCGGCCAGCCGCTCGCCGAGCCAGGCCGCCGCCTCCTTCGCCTCGTTCCACGTACCGCGGATCAAGGAGGGTGGCTTGATGAGCCAGTACGCCGTTTCCAGTGGAGGAAGATCGACGACTCGGAACTCGGCTGCCACTTCCCGGTAGCGCTGGATCAGCTCCGGCCTGCTGCCGGTCGGGGGCGCCTCGGGGTGCGGGGGCCGTCGTAGGGCTTCCTGGTCGAAGCGTTGTTTGGGACCGACCCACAGGTAGCCGTGGTGGTGCACCAGTCGTTCCGATCGAGGTGTGGATGGAAGGGGTGGTCGGTCCCGGGCTCGGTGGACGAGAGGCCGGGACCGGCCGGTGGGGAGGGGGCTTCTCAGACGGACAGGCCGAACCGCGTCGGATCGATCCCGGCGGCGTCCAACTCCTCCGTGGTGAACCGCAGCGGCTGCGCGTCGGGCCGCTTGCTGTCACCGAGGGCCCAGGCGTCGTCCCCGATCCGGGCGAGGGTGACGCATCCCTCGGTGCAGGGTCCACCGCACGCCTTCACGAACGAGGCCCCGCTGATGTCGAGTCCGTACAGGTCACTTCCGTTCAGCATCTCTGCACCTTCCTCTTTCTGCTGGTCACCTGATCGCGGCCGTGCCTGACCGCGCTTCCGCCCGTGAAAGGCGGGAGTTCTGAGGTGGGAAGCCGACGTTCAGCTATGGGAGGGATCGCTCGGTCTGCTGCAGCGTCGGCACTGACACGGAGGCCATTCGGTCGTGATCAGGGGGCGAAGGCCGTCCGTGGTGTATACGGCACGCTCGGGTCGCCAGGTCCGCCCGGAGTCATGCGAGACCCGGAGGGTCATGAGCGGGCGATCGGCGAAGAGTTCGATCGCCTTTTCCCCACTCATGACCCGTGCGCTTCTTCGTGGTGCCGACGCAGCTCCACATTGACGTCGGACGCGGCGCTGTAGTCGCGCCTGGAGCGGGCGTTGTCCCTACGTACACACATACCGAGACAGATATCGCACCCCGGTACCGCTCTTGGCTCCGGCGGCAGTTCGGTCAATCGGTAGTCCTGGGGCTTCTGCGTAGTTGCCATCAATCCTCCCGGCTTCACAACTCATCAAATGATCCACCGAGCGAAGGGCGTGAACGCGCGCTATTCCCGTTTCGGACTAAAGATCACCGGCAGCAATCAGCCCATTGTTGAAGAAGGCCTCTGGCATCATCGTCGAAGCAGGCTTGATGTTCGAAAAGGGAGAACACGGCAAGGTGGTCGGAGACATCGCGAGAGTCCCGGAACACCATACGGCCGGTGAAGCTCTCAACCGTGACCAGCCGACGGTCATAGACCGTGAACGTGTTCATGGGACCGCGCGGCAAGACAGTCCCCATGGGGATGACGCCGATACGGAGATTCGGCAGGCGGGAAAGTGACACCAGATGATCAATCTGAACCGCCATGGCAGGAAGCGGAACAATCGCCCACCTCGCCGCCTGCTCCGTGAGGAGAAAGGTGAATTCCTTCGAAGTGTCGTACAGGACGTCCTGGCGTTCCAGTTTGCGTGCCACAGTCTTCGTCGGGTCACCTGGAGTGTGGCTCAGGCCGGCACGGATGTACTCGGGCGTCGCCAGCAAGCCGGTAATCATGGCGGGTAGGAAATATCTCAGCTCTGTGGCTTCGGATTCCAGTGAGGCGAGTTCCGTCTGCCTTTTCTCCATGCCACGACGCCATGAGGAGCGCTTGTCCTGCCACTCGGTGTTCGCGATTCGCGCGAGAGCCGTAATCTCCGCCACGTTTTCCGGGCTTGCACCGAGGGCGCGTAGGATCCGCTCTACGTCCACGAGCTTCGGCGTCTTCTTGCCGGTCTCGAACTTGCTGATCTGGCTCTGAGACATGTTGCAGCGCCGAGCGAGCCGGTCACCTGTCAGGCCGGCTCGCTTTCGCAACTCACGGAGCTTTTCCGCCAGATCAGCCTTCGACTGCCCCAGCTGCTCGGGCTCAAATGTCACTCGAACTTTTTCACGTACTCGGAAAACGGCACGGAGTGGGAAAGTGCGATGCGCTTCCACTCCAAGTATGGGGCGACTTCACCCGTGAACAACTCCCGGTTGATCTGCGTCCCGTCCGGCCGATAGTTGAGATGCACTATTCGCGTCTCATCGAACATCCACCAGTCGGTTCCGGAGAGAAGCAGATCGTAGTCGTCCTGTGTGACGTCCAGAACGCGGATGTCCTCACCGGCCTCAATGTTGCCGGGGATTCCCCAGGAGAACTGGTAACGCTGATAGTCCGTCAGCGGCTGACGTACGACCCGAACCCGCCCAATCGTGCGCCCGGAAGCCACATACCCACGCACCCGTTCATGCCATCGCGCGTTGTGGTCCAGCGGTTTCGGCTCTCCTCGAAGGAAGCGCGCGACGTTCTCGGCCTCCCTGGGCATGGTGTACGTGGGCTGGGCCTCGAACCGCCACGCGTCGCGCTCGTACGCATCGAACACCCTTCGCCATGCGTCACCATCCAAGAGCACGTACGGCCTCCTTGAGCACTTCCTCCGGGATCTCCACCAGCGACTCACCGTCCGGCGGTTGGAAGGCATCGGACACGTTCCCCTGGATCACGAAGGAACCGCTTGCCGTGCGGTACACGTTCGGGCAGTCGTCGTCATCACAGTCAGGTCCATTGATCCTGCCGGTGAGTCGGGTCAGTTCCTCGCGCGCCATGCGGCTCCCCTCTCATGGGCCCTGGTCAAGCCCCCGCCGAACGACGCTACGGACGGCATCGCTCCTCGTCCACGCCACATCCGGAATATTCCCGTTATGGCATAACCAGTCTGAGGGAACGCCCAGTGCTACGACGTTTTCCAGACCACGTCAGTCGTTTCCGCGGCCCGCCTTCAGGGCGCGGACCAGGGCACCAAAGGCGGACGGGATGGTGCTGAGCACGGTGTGGGCGGGGTCTGCGCTTTCGGTGACGTGGATGGTGGCGGGGCCGGCGGATATGTGGACGCAGGCGTCGCCTTCCTGGCAGTAGGACGACTTCTGCCACTGGGGGGTGGGCATGCGGGCTCCTTCACAGGTCTTGGGCGATGGAGTGGATCAGGTCGCGGGACTTCTCAGGGGTGAGGGCTGTGGCCTCCACGACGTCGAGGAGGTGTCGGTACTTCTCCAGTAGAGCTTCGGCGTCGAGCATCACAGGGCCGTGGAACTGGTCGAGTTGAGCGGTGTCCAACTGGGAAACGGCACCGTGCAGGTAGTTGATGGATTGGCCTGAGCCCGGGAACGCGCCTACGCCGAAGGGGAGTACGCGGATGGTGATGTGTGCCTGTTCGCTCATGTCGAGCAGGTGCTGCAACTGGGCCCGAGCCACATTCCGGCCGCCGACGCTCATGCGCAGCGCCGCCTCGTGGACGACCGTGCGGTACGGAGTGGGGGAAGGCCCGTAGAGGATGCTCTGCCGTTTCACTCGATGCGAAACGCGGTGCTCGACCTCGGGTGAAGTGGGCGGAGGGATCACATGGCGGAAGATCTCCCGCGCGTGGTCGGCGGTCTGCAGCAGTCCGGGCATATGTGTGGTGTACGCGGTCCGGATGCCGGTGGCGTGATGTTCGAGTTCGGCGAGATCCAGCAGACCTGAGGGCAGTACGTCGCGGTACGACTCCCACCAGCCGAACGTCTTGTCGGTTGCCATGTCCACCAGGGCTTCGACGAACGCCTGGTCTGCGCACGAGTAGATGCGGGCCAAGGCCCTGACGCGGTCGGGACTTACTCCGAACCGGGCCGATTCCACATTGCTGAGCTGCCCTTGACTGGTCCCGAGTGTCCGAGCCGCCTCCGTGACGGTCATGCCCGCGCGTTCGCGCAGCTTGCGCAGCTCCACGGCCAGCCGCAGGCGCCTTGCGGTCATGGGGGGCCGCCCAGACATGTGAACTCCTCTTGGACGTGTGTTCAGTGAGCGGGTCACTCGCACGAGGGGATGTCACCCAAAACCATTCACTGTTCAGCAAATGACATTTGCCGTTGCCCTATCGTCTACGTCAGGCGCCCCGCCCAGAAGTGCCCCGCTCGACGGAGCGGCGACGGTCACTGGGCATCGCACGACATCCCGTATCGCATCCCGACAACAGACACGTCGGCAGACACGTCGACAGACAGGTCGTCGACGACTGCGACCACGACCACGACCACGACGACACCGCAACGACACCGCCCGGCTCCCCTCAGTGACTGGAGACATCCATGGCCACCGTATCGCCGTCCTGGAACTACACCCTGCGTCTCCCCCGCGACCTCCGCTCCCCCGGCGTCGCCCGCGCCACCCTCCGCGCCGTACTCGACGCCCATGACCTCAGCCAACACACCGCCACGGCTGAGCTGTTGGCCACCGAACTGCTCACCAACGCCCACGAGCACACCAATCACGAGTACGCCCTGGGAGTCCTGGAGGTCGGCGGGCGGCTGCTTGTCGCCGTGGGGGACCGGGACCGGCGGGTGCCGCCCGGCTTCAAGGGGGGGGCGTACCCGCTGGGCCCAACGCCGAGTGGGGACGGGGGCTCCAGCTCGTCCGGGCCTGTTCCGAGTACCGGGGTGTGTCCGTGTTCGGGGAGTCGGCGGCCCCATGGGGCGGGAAGCTTCTCTGGGTCGACTGCGGGAGCGTGGCCGGATAGCCGGGCACTGTTCCCCGTTCTTCGACCTGTAGCGGCGGCTTCAGCAATCACGGCGAGGACGTCGTCACCCCGCCCAGACAACCGCCTGCACCTCGCTGTACGCGTGCAGCGCGTACGACCCCACGTCCCGGCCCACCCCGCTCCTCTTGAAGCCGCCGAACGGGGCCTCCATGTTGCGGCCGACGGTGTTCACGCCGACACCGCCGGTGCGCAGGCGGCGGGCCACGCGGAAGGCCTTCGCCACGTCCCCCGACCAGACGTAGTCGATGAGGCCGTAGTCCGTGTCGTTGGCCAGTGCCACCGCCTCCTCCTCGTCCCCGTCGAAGGGGAGGACCACGACCACCGGGCCGAAGATCTCCTCGCGGACGACGCGCATGTCGGGGGTGCAGTCGGCCAGCAGGGTGGGGGCCACGTAGAAGCCGTGGGCCGGCGGTGGGCGTTCGCCGCCGGTCACCACCCGCGCGCCTTCCTTGCGGCCCAGGTCGATGTACGACTCGACCCGGTCGCGGTGGGTGGCGGAGATCAGCGGGCCCACCACCGTGCCCCGGTCGCGGGGGTTCCCCACCGGCAACCGGCCCGCGTACGCCGCCAGTTGGGTCACCACACGGTCGTACACCGCCCTCTGCGCCAGCACCCGCGTCGGCGCCGTGCAGATCTGGCCGCTGTAGAAGGAGAAGGTGGTGGCGATTCCGGCGACCGCCGCGTCCACGTCCGCGTCGTCGAAGACGATCGCCGCGCCCTTGCCGCCCAACTCCATCAGCTGGCGCTTCATGCCGCGCCCGCACACCTCCGCGATGCGCCGGCCGACCGCCGTGGAGCCGGTGAAGCTCACCATGTCCACGTCCGAACAGTCCACCGCCGCCTCGCCCACCTCCTCCCCCGAGCCGCTCACCACGTTCACCACGCCCGGTGGGGCCCCCGCCGCTTCCAGGGCCTCGGCCAGGCGGTAGACGGAGAGGGGGTCCTGGGGGGCGGGCTTCACCACGACCGTGTTGCCCATCGCCAGGGCGGGGGCGATCTTGCCGGCCGGGTTGGCCCAGGGATTGTTGTAGGAAGTGATGCAGGTGACCACGCCCACCGGTTGGCGGATGGCCAGGGCGCCCATCACCGCCGCCCTGCCGAAGGGGCCCGCCTCGTTGATCTGGGGGGCGATGGGTTCCTCCGACGGCTCCACGCGCGCGTAGCGCTGGAAGCGGGCCGCGGCCACGCCCACCTGCATGCCTCGCGCCGTCCCGGTCGTCGCGCCCGTCTCGGCCTGGGCCAGTTCGGCGTACGGGACCAGGTGGCGGCGTATGAGGTCCGCCGTGCGGGAGAGGATGGCGGCGCGCTCGGCGGCGGGGGTGCGCGACCAGGGGCCGAAGGCCTCGCGGGCCGCCGCGGCGGCGGCGCGCACCTGCTCCCGTGAGGCCTCCGGGGCAAGGCCGACGACCGTCTCGGTCGCCGGGTCGATCACCTCGTAGTGGCCGCCGTCCGGCTCCACCCAGGAGCCGCCGATGAACAGCCGCTGGGCACCCCCTTGCACGCCCTCCGTGCTCACCTCGTGCTCACCGTCCGCGTGTCCCGCCCCGAGCGCAGCACCTTGCCGGGGACCGCGCCCGTCACCATGTCGTCCCGTATCGCCTCGACGCCGTTGACCCACACGGCCCGTACGCCGATGGCCTTGGAGTCCAGCCTCGGGCTGTCACCCGGCAGGTCGTGCACCAGGGTGGCCTTGCCGGCGTCGACACGTTCCGGGTCGAACAGGACGAGGTCCGCGTGCCAGCCCTCCCGGACCTGCCCCCGCTCCCGCAGGCCGAACAGCCGCGCAGGGTCGTCGGTCAGCATCTTCACCGCCTGTTCGAGGCCGACGAGTTTCCGGCCGCGCAGACAGTCGCCGATGAAGCGGGTCGTGTACGGCGCCCCGCACATACGGTCCAGATGGGCGCCGGCGTCGGAGCCGCCGAGGAGCACGTCCTCGTGCCGCCAGGCCTCGGCGCGCATGGACCAGCTCGCCGGGTCGTTGTCGGTCGGCATCGGCCACAGCACCGTACGCAGGTCGTCGGCGGCGCAGATCTCCACCAGGCACTCGAAGGGTTCCTGCCCTCGTTCCGCCGCGATGTCCTCGACCACGCGCCCGGTCAGGCCCTCGTTCGCCTCGCTGTACGTGTCCCCGATGACGTACCGCCCGAAGTTCGTCAGCCGGCGGAAGACGCCCGCCTCCTTGGACTCCGCGCGCCGCAGCATCTCCGCGCGCACCTCCGGATCGCGCAGCCGCTCGATGCGCTCGGGCACCGGCAGGCCCAGGATCGGGCCCCAGCCGGGGATCAGGTTCAGCGCGCAGAAGGTGCCGAGGGACATGTTCATGGGGGTGAGGATGGGCATGGTCAGGGCCACCACCCGGCCTCCGGCCTTCCGCGCCCGCTCGCTCGCCTCCAGCTGCCGGGGCACACGCTCGGGGACGGCGGAATCGATGGTCAGGACGTTCCAGTTGAGCGGCCGGCCCGCCACCGCGCTCATCTCCACGAAGAGATCGATCTCGTCGTCGCTGAACTGGTCCAGACACCCCGCGACGATCGCCTCGATCTGCGTCCCCTCGTGTTCGCCGACGGCCCGGGACAGCGCGATCAGTTCCTCGGGCCCGGCGTGCCGCGAGGCGACCGGCTTCCCGTCCCCGTCGGAGTGCGTCGACGACTGCGTGGTCGACAGTCCCCACGCCCCGGCCTCCATCGCCTCGTGCAGCAGCCGGAGCATCGCGTCCATCTGCTCGTCGGTGGGTTGCCCACCGATGGCCTGCGGCCCCATCACATACCGCCGCAACGCGCAATGGCCCACCATGAACCCCGCGTTGACGGCGATCCGCCCTTCGAGGGCATCCAGATACTCCCCGAAGCCGTGCCAGCTCCAGGGCGCCCCCTCCTCCAGGGCGACGAGTGACATCCCCTCGACTTTGGACATCATCCGCCGCGTGTAGTCCGCGTCTTCGGGACGGGAGGGGTTGAGGGGCGCGAGCGTGAAACCGCAGTTCCCGCCGGCGACGGTCGTCACCCCGTGGTTGAGGGAGGGCGTCGCGTACGGGTCCCAGAAGAGCTGGGCGTCGTAGTGGGTGTGGGGGTCGACGAAGCCGGGCGAGAGAACGAGGCCAGTGGCGTCCTCGCTGGTCCGGGCCTCCTCGTCGACGCTCCCGATGACGGCGATACGGCCATTGCGTATCCCCACGTCAGCGATGTACGCAGGGGCGCCGGTCCCGTCGACGACGGTGGCGTTCTTGATGACGTGATCGAGCATGGGGGTTCACCTCCTGACGTGCGGTACGTCCAACCGACCTGGGGGCGCGGGGCGCCGCGAGCGGGGGAGCGACCAGCCCCCGCCGACCCGCAGACTCAAACGGCGCCCCCCGCGGAGCGGAACCGCGCAGTCCGGTGCACAGGATCCGTGTCGATCTTCGGAATCACGTGCTCCCCCACCAACCGGATCGTCTGCAACGTCTCCTCCTTCGGCACCCCCACCGGCAACCCGAAGCTCAACTGATCCGCTCCGGCCTGCTCCCACCGCTTGCACTGCGTGAGCACCTCGTCCGGATCCCCGCAGATCAACAGCTCCTCGGAGATGAGCAGTTCGATGAACTCCTCGTCGTACTCGGGCAGCGTCTCCGGCCACACCGGGAACCCCTCGGGACGAGGAAACGTGTCGTGGTACCGGAACACGAGCGAGGGCAGATAGTGCAGCCCGCCGTTCACGGCGATCCGCACGGCCTCCTCGTGCGTCGGCGCGCAGATCGCCGTCGTCGTCACCATCACGTTGTCGTTGACGAAGTCACCGATCGGCTCGGCGTCGACGATCGCGGTCTTGTACTGCTCCAGCACCCACTCCATGTCGGAGACCTTCTGCACGCTGAAGCCGAGCACGCCGAGCCCCTTCCGCGCGGCCATGGCGTACGACGGCGGCGACCCGGCGGCGTACCACATCGCGGGGTGGGACTTCCCGTACGGCTTGGGCAGGATCTTGCGCGGCGGCAGTGACCAGTGTTTGCCCTGGAAGCCGACGTACTCGTCCTGGAGCCACATCTTGGGGAACTCGGCGATGGTCTCTTCCCAGATCTCCTTGGTGTGGTTCATGTCGGTGACGCCGGGGATGAAGCCGAGGATCTCGTGGGAGCCGGCGCCGCGTCCGCTGCCGAACTCGAAGCGGCCCTCGCTGAGGTGGTCGAGCATGGCGACCTTCTCGGCGACCTTCACGGGGTGGTTGACCTGGGCGAGGGGGTTGAAGATGCCGGAGCCGAGGTGGATCCGCTCGGTCGCGTGCGCCAGGTAGCCGAGGAAGACGTCGTTGGCGGAGAGGTGGGAGTACTCCTCCAGGAAGTGGTGCTCGGAGGCCCACGCGTACTTGAAGCCGGCCTTGTCCGCCTCGATGACGTACTCGGTCTCCTCCATCAGCGCCTTGTGCTCCGCGAGCGGATCGGTCTCGGCCCGCTTGCCCACGTACCCCTGTACAAAGAGCCCGAATTCCAAGGAGGTTCACCGTCCCCACGGTCGTATCTGACTGTTCGTCAGATCCTGATAGGGCCGACTGTTCCACCGGGCCCATGCACCGTCAATAGCTGACGTACCGTCAGATGTCAGGGACGGCGGAGCGGCCCGCCGTCACCCGAGACTCACCCCCGCCAGCCACCCCCCGTCGATCACGAACGGCTGCCCGGTGATGTAGGAGGAGTCGTCGCAGGAGAGGAAGAGGGCGAGGCGGGCCACCTCCTCGGGCCTGCCGATGCGGCCCAGCGGGACGCGCTTGCGGTACAGCCGGTCGATGGACTCGGCGGACGCGCCGTCGCCGGGGTCGGACATCGCGGTGTCGATGGCGCCGGGGCAGACCGCGTTGACGCGGATCCCCTTGCGGGCCAGCTCCAGCGCGGCGACCCGGGTGAGGCCGACGATCGCGTGCTTGGTCGCGGCGTACGCGCCGACGTACGCCATGCCCGTGAGCCCGGTGTACGAGGCGGTGTTGACGATCGTGCCGCCGCCGGCCGCCTCGATCTCGGGGGCCAGGGCCTTGAGGCCGAGGAAGACGCCGACCTGGTTGACCTGCACGACCCGCATGAACTCGTCGAGGGGGGTGTCGACGAGGGCGTTGAAACGCAGGATGCCGGCGTTGTTGACGAGTCCGTCGACGCGGCCGTACGCGTCCTTGGCCGCGGTGACGGCCGCCGCCCAGTCGGCCTCGCGGCTGACGTCGAGGTGGACGTAGAGCGCGCCGATCTCCTTGGCGAGGGCCTCGCCCCGGTCGTCGAGGACGTCGGCGACGACGACCTCGGCGCCCTCCGCCCGGAACAGCCGGGCCTCCTGCCCCCCCCCTGGCCGCGCGCGGCGCCTGTGACGAGGACTACACGTCCGTCGAGCTTGCCCATGCGGACTCCCTTCGCGGGTGCGTTGGCCGAGGTCAGGGTACCTCTGGAACTGACGGAGCGTCAGATGAAAGCCCGGATGTTCACCTACGCAACCGTAAGTGACTGAGGAGTAGGGATGTTTGACTCTGTCATCGGGCTGTACCGGACCCCAATAATCCTCCAGCGGAAGGTAAAGCCACCCCCAAGGAGAGAACGGAAGCATGGCGAAGAGGCGGTTCAAGAACAAGAAGGTCCGATACGTCGCGATCGGGTCCTCAGTTGTGACGGTCGCGGCTGTCGCCACCGTGTTGCTGCCGTCGGCCAACGCCGCCGAGGAGAAGACGCCGGAACAGGTCATGGAGCTCTGCAGGCGGGCCGAGGTGCTCAACGGCAAGAAGCAGTCCCTCGATGACTTCGGCGGCCATCCGATCGCCGGACCCAGTTTCGGGTCCGACAACTGTGATTTCGTCGAGACGAAGTTCGAGACCTTCGACGGGCCCACGGAAAAGGTCACCGTCGACTTCCCGAACTGCGAGCCGAACGCCACCGAACCGTCGAAGGTGACCACCGAGTTCTCGAAGACGGTGGCCCAGGGTCAGGGCAAGTACACCGTGACCCAGCAGGGCGCCCTCGGTGGACTTTTCGGAGCCTTGAGCGGTTCCTGGGTGAAGCACAAGGGCACGCTGGACATGAACATCAAGTCGGCCACCGCCAGCGAGTCGGAACAGCGGGAAGTTCCCGTCGGCAAGGTCATGCATGTGACGTTCACGCCGAAGATGCAGCGTATGACCGGCGAATGGCGCGTGCGCATCGACGCCAATCCCGGCAGCTTCGCGGTCAACCCCACGCCCGAGCAGAACTTCGTGGCGCCGGAAGTCGTCGAGGGCCCGGTCGTCCTGGAGGGTGCCGCGGGCACGCCCGGACTCGTGGACGGCACCACCAAGGTCGTCCTGGAGGACTGCTGACCGACGGCCGCCGGTCGCCCTCCCCCGGCCGACAGTCGTCCGTCACCCTCCTCCTGACCGACGACCGGCGGTCGTCCGCCACCCCCCACCCACACACTTCTCCCCCCACGGGAACCCCCACTTCATCCCCCACGCGGTCCCCCACTCCCCCCCAATTCCTCCCACTCCCCCATGGGGCCAGCCGTCCCATCCTCCTGGGGCGACCCGCCCCACCAGCACTTTTCCCCCGACCACCCTTGCAGGAGACACACATGGCACGCACCGGGCGCAGCGGCAACCACCGCAGCAAGAAGAAGCGCATCACCCTCGCGCTGGCGCCGATCGCCGCCCTCGGACTGGCCGTTCCGCTGATGTACAGCGCGGGGGCCGCCACCCCTGACGAGGTGGCCACGGACTGCCGTACGGACTCGGACAAGCTGGAGAACTGCGAGTTCGTCGACGTGCAGAGCAAGGCCAACAGTTTCGGCCCCAACGAGCGGGTCACCTCCGTGACCGACAACTGCGGCAGCACCACCGCCGCGACCAAGTCCTTCAGCGGGACCGCCTCCGCGACCCGCGTCATTCAGCTGGAGAACGGCTTCGGCGTCGACGGCAGTACGAAGCTGGGCAGCTCGTTCTTCGAGATCGGCGTGAAGTTCAACACGCAGGAAATCAACATCAAGCGTGACGACACCACGTCCTCCTTCAGCTTCACCCGGAGCGACACGGTGAAGCCCGACAACATCGCCTTCTTCATGTGGTCCCACAAGCGCACGGACGTGAGTGGATTCCTGCGGGCCACCTACAAGGAGGAGCAGAACGGCCAGAAGGTGTTCTTCTCCCCCAGTGAGGGCGCGGCCACCGTGCACGTCTTCTATCCGCAGCTCCTGAAGAGCGGCACCCCGGACGGCCGGCTCTGGCTGCGCAATGTGCAGTGCGGGACACCCCAGGCGGACTCGGTTCTCAACGCGGAGAGCGGCAACGTCCGTTCCCTCCGGACGGAGCCGGGATTCGGTCAGGGCGGCGAGAATGTGACCGATGTCGAAATTCCGCTGTCGGAAATCACCGTGGAGTGACGAGCGGTTTCGGCCCCGAAACGTCGAGCGGTTCCGGGGCCGCGTACAGCGCCGAATGATGCGAATGACATGGCAGTGAATGACGGTGAGAACCAGCCGGTGTAAAAGCGGCCACCGGCCGGTGTCGATCCGAATGAGCCCCCGTGGAGACACGGGGGCTCATTCTTATGGGCGCTCTTATGAGCGTTCTTACGGATGTTCTCGCATGTTCTCGCAGACGTTCTTACGGGCGTTCTTACGGGCGTTCCTACGGACGTCCCTGTGACGTTCTCATACGCGAACAGACTCACACCCGAACCGCCGAGGTCGCCCCCAGCCACCGCAGGACCGCCTCCGTACTGCCCCGGACGTCCAGCTTGGCGTAGATGTTGCTGAGGTTGTTGCGGACGGTCTTCTCGCTCAGGGTCAGCCGCAGCCCGATCTCCTGGGCGCCGAGGCCGGTGGAGAGCAGCTCCATGATCTGGCGTTCGCGGGGCGAGAGCAGCGCGCGGAGCTGTTCCGTCGCCTGGCCGTTGCCCGGCATGCCCTGGGCGGCGTCCCGGAGGGCGGCGCACGCGGTGGGCGAGAGGTAGGTGTGGCCGACCGTGGCGGCCATGACCGCCGAGGAGAGCATGCAGGTGCAGTAGTCGCCCTCGACGAGATAGCCCGCCCCGCCCCGGAACGCCTCGACGACCGCCTCGCTGTCCCGGCGCGGGGTCACGACGATCACCGGCGCGCTCATGTCACCCATGGCCTTCAGCAGCTCCGCGAACGACACCGAGGGGTCCTCGCACCGCAGGACCACGACATCCGCGCCGGAGTCCTGAAGCCCCCGGTAGGGCGGGGTCAGGTGCAGCACCCGGCGTACGTACGGATCGTCGGGGGCCGGCCAGTCGTGGTGCGGCCACGCCCCCTGGGCGCAGGCGAGCGCGACGGACAGACCGCGGGAGGGAGTCGCGGAAGCGCTGCCGACCGGCTGGGAAAGGCCGTACTCGGACGAGCCGTGCTGGGCCGAGCCGTGCTGCGAAGAGCTGTGCTGGGCCGAGCCGTGCTGGGAGGAGCTGTGCTGGGCCGAGCCGTGCTTGGAAGTTCGGACGTGCCGGGGGGATCGCACTTCGCGTGTCCTTCCGCCGAGGCCATGACGTCCGTACATACGCGCGCGGGCGTAGATATGTTCAAAACTTCAAATGACACATGTCACCACGCCGACAAGTTGGCCGAACCCAGTCGTCCTCGTCCTCGAAACTCCACCGGAAGTCGACCTGTGCGGCAGGGGCGACGGCGCGCACGGCGTCGTGGAACCCCTGCTCGATCTTGTCGGCCCAGCGGCCGAAACCGGTCACGATGATCGGGTAGTCGCTCCCCGCGAAGACACGACCCGCCGAGGCGTCCTCGCTCACCACCACGTCCCGGTCGAGATCGTGCTCGTGGAGGAAGGCGGTCACCGCCTCGGCGACCCTCGTCGTCAGCGAGCGGCGGCACCCAGCGATGAGGTGAGCGTCCCGGTGAAGGCGGTGCCCGAGTGGTCGGCGTGGTCGCGTATGCGTGCGGCGATGGCGTCGGCTCCGCCGGCTTCCATGAGGTGTACGAGACGGTCGGCGAGGCGGTCGTGGGCTTCGCGAGTGTCGGGGAGGGTGGAGAGGTAGAAGTCCGTGGCGTCGTACGCCATGCGGAAGACGTGCTTCTTCACATCGCTCAGCGTCAGATAAGCGTCAGATGGTCGTCGTCGGTCGTCGGGGCCGGTTCGGGGGCGCCGACGCACACCATCGGGGTGCCGGCGCCTCGAAGCGTGACGCGGATCATCGGCCAACGTACACAGCGCCGCCGGGATCGACGGCGGGGGCATCACCACCGGCCGAGGGATCACAGCAGGGGGGCCACCTCCGCCCCGAACGCCCCCATCTGGTCGGTGAGTTCGTCCCGGCTCCGGCTGCGGAACCGTACCTGGATCTGATCCACCCCCATCGCCGCGTACGCCCGCAGGGACTCGGCGACGGCCTCGGGGGAGCCGGTGAGGGTGCGGCGGCCGACGTCCCAGGTCGGGCTGCCGAGACAAAGAGGCTCGGCGATGGCGCCCACGACGAAGGGACGGTCCACGCCGGCCTCCTCGCGGTGTCGTCGCAGCCGAGCGATCTGGCCCGGCAGCCGGTCGCGCGGATCGCCCTGGGGGAGCCAGCCGTCACCGCGCACGGCGGCCCGTCGTACGGCGGCCGGGGACGAGCCGCCCACCCACAGGGGGACGTGTCGCTGTGCGGGCCGGGGCCGTTGGCCCAGCCCTTCGAAGTCGTACGACTTCCCGTGGTGGGACGGGAACTCATCCGGCCCCAGGGCTGCCCGCAACGCGTCGACGCACTCGTCCAGCAAGGCACCCCGACGCTCGAAGTCCACCCCCAACGCCTCGAACTCCTCCCGCACGTGCCCGGCGCCGACACCGAGGATCAGGCGCCCGCCCGCGAGGTGGTCGAGGGTGGCGTACTGCTTGGCCGTCAGCAGCGGGTGACGGAGCCCGACCACCGCCACGTGGCTGAGGAGTCGTACGCGCTCGGTGACGGCGGCGAGGTGGGCGAGCGTGGCGACCGGGTCGTACCAGACCGTACCCATCGCGGGGGCGAGACGCCGGGGTATGGCGACGTGGTCGCAGGTGGCGATGTACGCGAAGCCGGCACGGTCGGCGGCACGGGCGACCTCGACCAGGTCCTCCGGACCGGCATCCGCCTCCCAGGGCTCGGCGTAGAGGGTGCTCTGCGACTGGACGGGGAGCTGCATGCCGTAGGCCAGTCGGCCGGTGGGTGGAATTCGCATGGGGCGCCCCCTGACTGACGATTCGTCATATGTGGTGGAGCGCGCCCATCGTCGTAGCTGACGCCTTGTCACACAAGAGGTGTGATGTCTTCGCTCCGGGAGTTCACTCGCGGCTGGGCCGGGGATCGGGAAACGCGCCCGCATCCGCCGCGAAGGGGCATCCGCTGGGGCGGGGCACCAGCGGTAATAGCTGTCGTCGAGGTCATGACTGGGTGAACCGGCGACTCCGCGCCGGTGGGGTTCCGCCGCCGTGTTCCGGGCGGGATTCTGGCTTCATGAAGACAACGGGGCGGATCATCGGAAAGTTGGGGTGCGCGGCCGTCGGGGTGTGGGTGGCCTCCGAGGTTGTGGGCCAGTTACGGGTTGGCGGCACCGTGGGTGAGCGGGTGGGGTCCGTGGTCGTCCTCGCTGCTGTGTTCACCGCCGTCGTCATGCTCGTGCCCATGCCCCTGGGGCGGATGCTCGGGCGGGCCGTGGTGCGGAATCAGCGGCGCATGGCGGAGGAGCCCGATTGGGACAGCTCCGATTGGGAGTTCTTCGCGCCGCTGCGCAGGCATTTCGCCCATCTCGGGCTGGGCATGGTGTTGTCGGCCGTCGTCCTGACAGCAGTGGGGCCCGCGGGGTTGTGGGCCGGGGTGGAGCTGGGTGCCAAGCTGGGGTTGAACGTTGGGCTCGACGGTGGGCTCAAGGCCCTCGTCACCGCCGGACTCGTCGTCGCCGCCGTGGAGACGGTGCTGCTGCTCGTGCTCGCCGTACCGGTGAAGCACCGCCGTCCCGGAGCCCTGCGTTCGCTGACGGGCTATCTCTTGTGCTTGGCGGGCCTGGCGCTCGCGGTAGCGTGGCTGGACCGCGTGGAAGCGACGGGCACACAGTGGCTGACGCTCGCCGTCGTCGCCGCCCTGTTCCATCTGCGGTTCCGGCTGACCCTGACGCTGCCTGTGCCCGGAGCGGCGTCGTTGATCCTCGTGTCGGTCAACGCGCTGGTGCTCTGGCTCATCGTGTGGCTCACCGGCCTGCTGCACGTCGACGGCTTCTGGCCCCTCGTCGGGACGGTCGCCCTGATGTGGGCGGCAGAATGGCCGAGCCGCCTCGCCCAAGCCGCCGCGGAGGCCCGGGCCAACCCACCCCGGCCTCCGCACGACCCCTTCTGGCCGGAGCACCACATGCCGCCACAGACGCCGCTGTACTGACCAGGGCCTGTTCGCCAAGGGATGGACGCCACCACCCATCCAACGCCCGACACCAAGCCGGCGCACCTATACGGTCACAGCACCGGGCCCAGCCCGGTCCGGCAGCGGGGACAGGCGCCTGGCGGCCACATAAGCGGTTCCTGCAGCCGTTCGCCGTCGCGCCTGCTTGTCACTGTGCGCTGCCGTCCCCCGGGAATCGGGTCATCTTCGGGGCGACCCGATAGATCCGGACAGTCAGCCCGGAGACCTCCCCTTCCGGGTGCCGCCCGGCATTCACCGCGCCCCGCCGTCCACGACCGACCTGTGGCAGGCGCACAGGCAGCGGGAGATGAGCAGCATGCCTGAGGCACCCGGTAGCGGTACGTCGACGATCTGGCGGCACTGGGCGTGCTGGTCCTCGTGACCACGCCGCCCCGCGAGCGCGCACTCGGCGGACAACGTCGCCGCCTCCGGCCCCGGGCGCCTCAACACCCCACCATCCCCTCGGCGCCCACGACATGCCGGTCCAGGTCGATCCCGAAGTCGGCGGCGAGCACGAGCGCCAACCGCCGCCGCGCCTGGCATTCCTGCTCCCGTTCGACGGCGACGAGGTACGGGCGGACCAGCGGAGAAGCACTCCCGTCGTATGGGCCGTCATCCAGGCCGTACGGGGAACGCGGTGCCGGTGCCCGGTTCCCCGCCGTGGTGGACCTCGCCTCGGAGTTCGACGTGGCTGCCTCAACGATCCAGAAGGCCGTGGCCGCCCTGCGGACGGAGGGCAAGCTTCGTACGGTGCTGGGTCAGGGCTCGTTCGTCGTCGAGTGAGAGTGCGTCGGTGCGCTCGACGGTCACGGCTGGGGCGGCGTCGGAGTCAGCACAGGGCCTCGATGGCCTTCAGAATCAGGGCGCGTGCCTTCGCCCCGTACACGGCCATGCTGCGCAGTTGCTCGAACGCCTTCAGATAGAGCGCGACCTCGTCGGGCTGGGTGATCCTGATCCGGGCTGACAACAGCTCAACGGACACGAGTGTGTCGTCGTAGACGTGGAACAACTCCTGTGGCCACAGCACGCGCTCCCGCGTCGCGCTGGGGATGACACCCAACGACACCTGCGGGAGAGCGCCGGCGGTGAGCAGATGGCCGAGCTGCGCGACCATCGCGTCCTCATCGCCCAACCGGTAGGAGAGCACGCCCTCTTCCACCAGCATGACGAACCGGTGCCCTGGCTGGTGGATGACCTGCGAGCGTTCGAGCCGGGCGGCGGCGGCCTCTTCGGCATCATCCGGGACGTCGAGCAGACGGGCGTTGGCGGACAGCAGGGCACGGGCATAACCCTCGGTCTGAAGCAACCCGGGCACCAGCGTGGGTGAGTAGACACGGAACAGCTCCGTGGACTGATAGAGCTCCACATAGCTGTCCTGGAGTCGCTTCAGACCTGAACGGACCTTGCGCCGCCATTCGACGTACAGGGACTCGGCGTCGCGCGACTGAGCGATGATGTCCGCGGCCTGGTCCTCGGCGCCGCAGGCCCGGCACCAGCGGCGTATGTCGTCCGGCGTGGGGGGCGTACGCGCGTTCTCGATACGGGATGTCTTCGGATGCGTCCAGCCGCAGCGCACGGCCAGCTCGGTCCCGGTGATGCCCGCGTCGGCACGCAACTCCCGCAGACGCTGTGCGACCCGTTCGCGCGCGGCCTGGGCCGAGGAGGACGGGGATATGGACATGAGCTGACCGTGCGCCTTCCGTACTAGCTGATCTTGTAGTCCTCGTGCGGCGTCGCGCGTGCCCACACCGCTTCGAAGGCGTCCGCGCACAACTCCGCCGCGGCTGGATCCTCGCTGATCTCCCCGCCGCCGGAGGCGCCGTCGCCAGTGAAGTGGTTCCACCGGATGAGCCGGTCGTCGATCAACCAGAAGTCGTTGCCGGGCAACGCGATGTCGGAGGCGCGCCGACGCGGCAGCCACCGCACGCGCTCACCCGCCTCCACGTTGACGACGGTGCCCGCGTGTTCATACCGAATGTAGTCACTGACCGGCTCGGACACGATACGGGCCCGGCGCACCACCACGCCCCGCGCCACCGTGCTCCGGATCAGTGTCACCCACGGCGCCCAATACGACGACGCCGGGTCGGTGTCCCGTTCTCCAGTGCTCTTCCAGCGGGCGAAGTCGTCTGCCTCAGCGGCGACTCCGTAGGCGTCGCGCATCTCCAGGTGGACGGCTGAGTGCTGAGCGCTGTTCAGCAGTTCATCGAAGCTGGGTACGTTCTGCGGCATCGCAGGCCCTCCTCAGGATCGGCACCATACGGGCCGGGACACGGACAACCGCCTCGTGATCCGGAATGCCTGCCGCGTGCCCCGGTGCCTCGAACGCGGCGCATTCGGCTTCGAGTTCGGGCGTGGGCTTCCATCCCTGGATGACCAGTTCGTTGCTGTTCTCGTCGACCCAGACGGTGGGGCTTTCGCCCGTTCCCGTATTCGGGTCGATGCCGATGAACCGTAGTGTCATCGCCGCCTCCGGCACTCTCGGTGTGCGCTGATGTACACAACCTTCGGGCGGTCAGGCATGGAAGGTCAAGGGCACAAGGCAGCCTGACCTGCATCAGCCAAGTACCGTGAACATTGCTGAACATCGCTGGAGGAGCGCTCATCACGCCTCTTAGCGTCAGCGGGTACGTCAAGCCCCTGGGGAAGTAGCAGCCCCGGGCCGAGCCGATGCCGCTGAGGAGCGCGCCATGGCGACATGCACCATCCGTCCCCTGACCACCGACGAGCAGGACCGGCCCCCGCTCGACACCGAGACGATGCGGGTCACCGCACGCCGCCTGCTCGCCGGGGACGTCGAGCCGCCCACGCCCGAGGAGTTGGAAATGGTCACTCTTCAACTCCACGGACACATCGAGGTTGCCATTCCCGACGTGGAGGCCGCGGCCGAGCGGTTTCCCGAGGATGACGTGCCACGCGCCTGCGCGCTCGCCTGCGTCGACGAAGCCCGGAGGCGCCTCGGTGCCGAGCCCGGCCACACGCTCTCGGCCGGCATCGCCCATGCCCGGCGTCTCGCCCGCTCTGTGAACGCCCTGTGCGACCACCACGAGAGGCTGGCGAAACTCACGCCCGGCAGCGGGGGAACGCGAAGGGACGCGCAGGGTATCTACGGTCCGGCCCTCCGCCCATGGGGTCTGGCCCGTATGGAGCCGTACCCGACGGTGCACGCCGCTGCCACGGCCGTGGCCTTGGACCCGGCCTCGCAGACGGCCGTCTTCCACGACCTTCGGGGCTGTCCCGTCGAGTTGGGCAAGCACGGCACCGGCAGCGGCACGGAGACAAGGACCCAGACCAGCCAGGGGGACGGGTCCGGCCCCGCCAACTCCGACGAGGGGCACGACCAGGACTCGGACCAGGACTGATGACGCCTCCCCGCCCGGTCGTCGTTCTGACCGCTCTGGATGACCTGACGGCTGACCACGTCATCACCGAGCTGCACCTTCGGGATGTCCCGGTCGTGCGGCTCGACCCCGGCTCGCCGACCGAGGTGACGTTCTCCGCTCAAGCAGGCTGCGGCTGGTCGTGGCACGGCCCGCTCACCACCCCGACTCGCGCCCTCGGGGTGGAGGACGCCCGCGCCGTGTACTACCGCCGCCCGTCCCGCTACGTCCCACCCGACAGCCTGGACGACCAGGAAGGGGACTTCGCCACGGCCCAGTTCCGACATGGTCTGGGTGGGCTGCTGGCTGCTCTGCCGGGAAGTCTGTACGTGAACCACCCGCACCGGAATGCGGGGGCCGAGTTCAAACCCCGGCAGATCACCGAAGCCGTGCGGGCCGGGCTGGACGTGCCACCGACACTGGTCACCAACGATCCCGCCGCCGCCCGGTCTTTCGCCAAGGAGTACGGGCCGGTGGTCTACAAGCCACTCAGGTCGACCGAATATCGCGAGGGTGGCGAGTCGCGCACGATCTGGGTCCGGCCGGTCGAGGCCGACGAGATCGGTGACGGTGTCGGTGTCTGTCCGCACCTGTTCCAGCAGACCGTCACCAAGACCGGCGATGTGAGGGTGGCGGCGGTGGGCGACCGGCTGTTCGCCACCCGCATCACGACCGACGGCGATCATCTCGACTGGCGGCTCGACCACGACCTGATCAGCTGTACCCCCATCGATGTGCCCTCCCCGGTCCGCCGGGGCATCCGCGCCTACCTGAGGGCGTTCGGTCTGGTCTTCGGCGCGTTCGACTTCGCCCTGGAAGCGGGCGGAGCATGGCGCTTCCTGGAGTGCAACCCGAACGGCCAGTGGGCGTTCGTGGACCGTGACACGATCCGGGCCATCACCCGCGCCCTGGCCGATGTTCTGGAGAAGGGACACCCCGAATGACCGACACCCCTCCTTCGGACGAGCATCGTGCCGTCGGACTGCGCCAGGCTCTTGCCGACCGGCTCGAACGGGGCGGGCACCTCCGGTCGGCCGTCTGGCGGTCCGCTGTCGAGACGGTGCCTCGCCATGAGTTCGTGCGCGCGTACTTCCGCCGCTCCGACGGTCCGCAGGGCACCGTGTGGACGTCGCTCGTCCCGACCCGGGACGACGCGGAAACGTGGCTGGAAGAGGTGTATGCCGATGACACGTTGGTGACGCAGCTCGACGGCCATGTGCACCCCGAGGACGTTCACGGCTCGGTCCAGGGCGACCCGACCTCGTCGTCCACCCTCCCGAGCCTTGTCGTACGAATGTTCCAGGACCTCGACCCGCAGGACGGGGGCCGGGTGTTGGAGGTGGGCACGGGTACCGGCTACTCGACCGCCCTGATGTGCGAGCGCCTCGGCAGTAAGAACGTGACGTCCGTCGAGGTCGACCCGACAGCCGCCGAACGCGCCCGAGCGGCCATCGCGGCAGCCGGGTACGAACCGACGCTCGTCACCGGCGACGGTCTGCTCGGCCACTCCGAAAACGCCCCGTACGACGGGCTGATCGCCACGTGTTCCGTGCGCACCATCCCTGCGGCCTGGCTCGCACAGGTGAGGCCCGGCGGCACCATCGTCACCACGGTCTCGGGGTGGCTGTACGGGTCGGGCCTGGTGAAGCTGACCGTCGGCGACGGCGGAACAGCTGAGGGCCGCTTCCTGCCCGGCACGGTGTCGTTCATGATCGCGCGCTCCCATGCCGCACCCCCGCTCACGGGCGTGCCGGAGCTGCTGTCCCAGGACGCGGAGGAGCGTCCGGCACAGGTAGGCCCCGAGGTACTGGCCGACTGGACAGCCCAGTTCATCGCCCAGCTGGCGGTACCGAATGCCCAGCACTTCGGGATGAGCACGGCCGGCGGCCCGATGCTGGACCACGTGGTCGACCTTGCCACCAAGTCGTTCGCCACGCTCATGCCGGACGGCGGGGGCGGGTTCCTGGTTCGGCAGGGCGGCCCGACGCGACTGTGGGACACCGTCGAAGAGGCAATCGGCACATGGCGGGACGCCGGAACCCCGCCACAGACCGAGTTCGGCCTGACCGTCACCCCGAGCCACCAACAGATCTGGCTCGGCTCCCCCGAAGGTCCGCGCTGGAACCTGCCCACCCAGGGGGCCCTCGATACGAGGTGAGCTCCCTCAGCAGATGCGGGGCGGCGACGGCCACGCTTGTGGGGCCGTCGTGGGCCGGGCCTGTCGGCGTCGCGTTCGACGAGGGGGTTCGGCGGCCTCGCGGTATGTGAGCGTGGTGCGTCCGGCGAGGATGCCGTCGGCCGGGCCGATGACGACCAGGGAGTCGTCGTCGAGCGGTTCCGTGTCGAGGCCTCGACCGCGGGCCTCGTCGTCGACAAGAGGCCCAGATCCACCTCGCCGGCCACGAGCAGCACGGTACGTGGGTCACCGACACGGACAGGCGGCGGCCATGGTCGCCCCGATGAAGGCCACTTGAGCAAGATGTCGCGGAGCCGGACGTGGTTGTGCGACTCAGGGACCATCCGTCATGCCTTTGTGTCCATCCGTGGTCGGAGCAAGTCTGTCCCTGCGACAGATTCGCTCAACTCCCATGCACGAAAGGGTTGGTGCGTCTCATAGGCCACTACCCCGAGGACCCCCCACGTGCGCAGCAGTCGAACAGCTTCCTTCCTGGCGGCCGGTACCGTCGCCGCCCTGGTACCCGTGATCGCACCGACTACGGCATCCGCGGCAGCCAACCCCCTGAGCCAGTACCTTCAGCAGAAGCCGGCCTGGCACCGCTGTGACAGAGCGGCGCCGAAGGCCTTCCAGTGCGCCACGATCAAGGTTCCCCTCGACTACAGCCGCCCCGGCGGCAAGAAGATCGATCTCGCGATATCGAGGTTGAGGACGAGCACCAAGAGCGAGCGTCGCGGTGTGCTCCTGCTCAACCCGGGTGGCCCGGGGGGTACGGGCGTCGAGCTGCCGCAGGCGATGGCGAGCGAGCTGCCGAAGTCCGTGAAGCGCAAGTACGACCTCATTGGCTTCGATCCGCGAGGCGTCGGCCGGAGTTCTCCCGTCGGCTGCGGCCTGACGGAGCAGGAACTCAACTGGGAACGGGCTTACAAACCCGAGACGTTCGCCAAGGACGTGAAGTGGGCACGGACCTTCGCCGAGAAGTGCGACGCCAAGCAGGGTGACAAACTGCGCCACATCACCACCCGCAACACCGCCCGGGACATGGACGTGATCCGTGCCGTGCTCGGCGAGAAGAAGATCTCCTATCTGGGGTACTCGTACGGCACCTACCTCGGTGCGGTCTACACGCAGATGTTCCCCAAGCGCTCCGACCGTTTCGTGCTGGACAGCGCCGTCGACCCGGCTCGGGTCTGGCGCGGGATGATCCAGGTCTGGGCGGAGGGCGCCGAGCCCGCCTTCACCAGGTGGACCGAGTGGACCGCCGAGCGGAACTCCACGTACAAGCTGGGGAACACTCCCCAGGCGGTCCGTAAGACCTTCTACGACCTGGTCGCCCAGGCGGACCGCAAGCCGATCGACCTCGACGGGTTTCTGCTGACCGGTGATGACATCCGCGCCGGGTTCCGTGCCCAGCTCTTCTATGTGCGCCAGGCCGCCGAGTCGCTCGTCGAGCTGAAGAAGGCCGCCGAGGCCAAGCCCCCGTCCGGTGACCGGGAGCGCAGGACGGCCACGCCGCTTCCGCCGTCGTTCGGCCGCGCCGTGCCCTCGGACAACGGGACCGCCGCCTTCTGGACCGTCGTCTGTGGCGACACGCGCAATTGGCCGCGCGACCCCGAGCAGTACCGCCGCGACGCGATCCGGGACAAGGGCAGGTACCCGGTGTACGGCGACTTCGCGTCCAACATCAAGCCGTGCGCGTTCTGGAAGAAGAACGGCAGTGAGCCCGCCACCAGGGTCGCCAACAAGGTCGGCGCGTTGATCCTGCAGAACGAGTGGGATTCCCAGACCCCGTTGACCAGCGCCCAGGGCCTGCGCCGTGCCATGAAGGGCGCGAAGATGGTCACGGTTGTGGGAGGTGTCGGACACGGCGTCTACGGCACCAAGTCGTGCGCGGACAAGACGGCCACGGCCTATCTGACCACCGGCAAGCTGCCGGCGAAGGACACGACCTGCAAGGCCGCTCCGGCGGCGGAAGAGCGCAGCGGCGCCAACCCGCTGCCGCTGCCGACGCCTCGGGGTGTCCCGGGGTTGGCCCCCGGCCGCTTCTGAGCCCGGACGAGGTGAGTCCCGTGTGGGGCCCTCCGCCTGCGGCGGGCCCCACGCGGCTCGTTCGGTCGAGGATCGGGAGGAAGGGAGCCCGGGGTGCGCCGGCCGACCGGCCTGATGATGTCGATCGCGGCGACAGCACCGGCCCGGGTCGCCGGATGACCGGTAACCAGTACAGCTCACAGCTCAACACGTCAGCCGGAGGTCCGACCCGGCCGCCCCTCGTCGCCCTCACTCAGGCCCCCGGCCACAGCCCTTCCTCCGTCAGCCCCAGCAACTCGATCGCGTTCCGGCGCACGATGCGGTCCACCACGTCCGGGTCCAGGTGGCCCATCTGGGCCTCGCCCACCTCCCGCGACTTGGGCCAGGTGGAGTCGGAGTGGGGGTAGTCGGTCTCGTACAGGACGTTGCCCACGCCTATCGCGTCCAGGTTGCGCAGCCCGAACGCGTCGTCGAAGAAGCAGCCGTAGACGTGGTCGGCGAAGAGCTCCGACGGCGGCCTGTGCACCTTGTCGGCGACCCCGCCCCAGCCCCGGTTCTCCTCCCACACCACATCGGCGCGCTCCAGGATGTACGGGATCCAGCCGATCTGGCCCTCGGCGTACATGACCTTGAGGTTGGGGAAGCGCTCGAACTTGCCGCTCATCAGCCAGTCGACCATCGAGAAGCAGCAGTTGGCGAAGGTGATGGTGGAGCCGACGGCCGGTGGGGCGTCGGCCGAGGTGGAGGGCATGCGGCTGGAGGAGCCGATGTGCATGGCGACCACCGTGCCGGTCTCGTCGCAGGCGGCGAGGAAGGGGTCCCAGCCGTCGGTGTGGATCGAGGGCAGGCCCAAGTGCGGGGGGATCTCCGAGAAGGCGACCGCCCGTACGCCCCGCGCCGCGTTGCGGCGGACCTCCGCCGCCGCCAGTTCCGCGTCCCAGAGGGGGATCAGGGTGAGCGGGATCAGACGGCCCCGCGCCGCCGGACCGCACCACTCCTCCACCATCCAGTCGTTGTACGCCCGCACGCCCAGCAGACCCAGTTCGTGGTCCGCGGCCTCCGTGAACGTCTGGCCGCAGAAGCGCGGGAAGGTCGGGAAGCAGAGGGCGGACTGGACGTGGTTGACGTCCATGTCGGCGAGGCGCCGCGGGACGTCGTACGAGCCCGGGCGCATCTGCTCGTACGTGATGATCTCCAGCTTGATCTCGTCCCTGGAGTAACCGACGGCGGTGTCCAGGCGGGTCAGGGGGCGGTGCAGGTCCTCGTAGACCCACCAGTCGCCGATCGGGCCGTCGTCGCCGGGGGCGCCCATCACGGGCCTGAAACGGCCGCCCAGGAACGTCATCTCCTTGAGCGGTGCGCGGACTATACGGGGGCCGATGTCCCGGTACTTCTTCGGGAGCCGGTCCTGCCAGACGTTCGGGGGCTCCACCGTGTGGTCGTCGACGGAGATGATCTTCGGAAAGGCGGGGGTGATCGTGGGTTCCGTGGCGCTCGTCTCCATGGTGTCCATGCGCGTCACGGTAGCGCCGATCTGACGGGTCGTCAGCTCCCTGGGTGGCGTCCCGTCACTCGGCGAGCGGCCACTCCTCAGCCGCCCCTCAGCCGCCCCTCCGCCGCCGATTCGCCGCGCGCCGCCCGCCCCAACCGTTGACGCCTGCGAAACCCGGTCAACTCCGGGCGCGTCCAGAACCTAGGAGAGTCCGTGCAGGACTGGTGATGTCCCGTACGGCGACCTGTGACAGCGGTCTCGCACGGCTGACGTATCTGCCATGAACAAGGCAAACTGGCTTGGTTGTCAGGTAAGCCTTGGGGGGGCGTCGATGGGTGGTGAATCGCGAGTGCCGGAGGCCGATGTGCCGCGGGTGCCGGAGCAGCGGGGTGCCGAGGACGAGTGGACTCCGGAGCCGGCCCCCCAGGCCGCGGCCGAGTTGCGCTTCAGCGTGCTCGGGCCGGTACGGGCCTGGCGCGGGACGGAGCCTTTGCAGACCGGTTCGCCACAGCAACGGGCGCTGTTGGCCGCGCTGTTGCTGCGCGAGGGCCGTACGGCCACGGCGAGCGAGCTGATCGACGCCCTGTGGGGCGACGACCCGCCCTCGCAGGCGCTGGCCGCCGTACGGACGTACGCCTCGCGGCTGCGCAAGGCGCTCTCCGCCGACGTACTGGTGAGCGAGTCCGGGGGGTACGCGATCCAGGGGCTGTCGGGGGGCTCGCTGGATCTCGCGGTCGCCCAGGACCTCGCGGCGGACGCCGAGAAGGCCAAGAACTCCGGGGACCTGTACCAGGCCCGCCAGCTGCTGAACAAGGCGCTCGGGCTGTGGGACGGGGAGGTGCTGGCCAGCCTTCCGGGGCCGTACGCGGAGACACAGCGCGCCCGGCTCGACGAGTGGCGACTGCAACTCACCGAGGCCCGGCTGGACATGGACCTGGAGCAGGGCTGCCACGCGGAGGCGGTCTCCGAGCTCACCGCCCTCACCGCCGCCCACCCCCTGCGGGAACGCCTGCGCGAACTGCTCATGCTCGCCCTGTACCGCAGCGGGCGGCAGGCGGAGGCCCTGGCCGTGTACGCGGACACCCGGCGGCTGCTCGCCGACGAGCTGGGCGTCGATCCGCGCCCAGGGCTACGGGAACTCCAGCAGCGCATCCTCCAGGCCGACCCGGGGCTGGCGGAGCCCTCCGCCCCGCTCGCCCCCGAGCCGGCCGCCGCACCCGTCCGCCCCGCCCAACTGCCCGCCAGCGTCCCGGACTTCACCGGCCGGGCCTCCTTCGTCGCCGAGCTCAGCCAGGTGCTGTCGGCGGCGTCCGGGGGCGAGGGGCAGGTCATGGCCGTGTCGGCGCTCGCCGGCATCGGGGGCGTCGGCAAGACGACCCTCGCCGTGCATGTGGCGCACCAGGCGCGGGCGGCCTTCCCGGACGGGCAGCTGTACGTCGACCTCCAGGGCACCGGCGCCCGCCCGGCCGAGCCGGAGACGGTCCTCGGCGCGTTCCTGCGCGCTCTCGGCACTGCGGACTCCGCCATCCCCGACTCCCTGGAGGAGCGGGCCGCGCTGTACCGGTCCGTGCTGGACGGGCGGCGCGTGCTGGTGCTGCTCGACAACGCCCGCGACGCCGCCCAGGTACGGCCTCTGCTGCCCGGCACGGCGGGCTGCGCGGCGCTGATCACGGCCCGGGTGCGGATGGTGGACCTGGCCGGTGCGCATCTCGTCGACCTGGACGTCATGTCACCGGACGAGGCCCTGAAACTCTTCACGAGGATCGTCGGGGAGGAACGGGTCGCCGCCGAACGCAAGGCCGCCCTCGACGTCGTCGCCGCGTGCGGTTTCCTGCCGCTGGCCATCCGCATCGCCGCGTCCCGGCTGGCCTCCCGCCGCACCTGGACGGTGTCCGTCCTCGCCGCCAAGCTCGCCGACGAGCGGCGGCGGCTGGACGAGCTCCAGGCCGGGGACCTGGCGGTGAAGGCCACGTTCGAGCTGGGCTACGGCCAGTTGGAGCCGGCGCAGGCGCGCGCATTCCGGCTGCTGGGCCTCGCCGACGGCCCGGACATCTCCCTGGCCGCCGCCTCCGCCGTACTCGACCTCTCCCCCGACGACACCGAGGACATCCTCGAGTCCCTCGTCGACACCTCGCTGCTGGAGTCCGCGGCGCCCGGTCGCTATCGCTTCCACGATCTCGTACGGCTCTACGCGCGTGCATGCGCCGAGCGGGACGAGCAGCCGCCGAGCGAGCGGGAGGCGGCGATGTCGCGGCTGCTGGACTTCTACCTCGCCACGGCGGCGGAGGTGTACGCCATCGAGCGGCCCGGCGACCGGCTGGTGGACCACCTGGAGCCCACCGAGTACCCGGGCCTGCGCTTCACCGAGGGCTCGGCGGCGCTGGACTGGCTGTACACCGAGGCGGCCTGCCTGCTGGCCTGCGTACGCCAGGCGGCGGGCACGGACCGGCTGCGACGGGCGGTGGACCTGCTGTGGGCGGCCAACGATCTGACCGAGTCGGGGGCCAACTCCCATCAGTACGAGACGACCGCGCGGGCCATGTGCGACGCGACGCGCGACGCGGGGGACGGCCGCGCGGAGGGCCGGGCCCGGACGACGCTCACCAACGTTTTACTGGTCAACGGGCGCATCCAGCAGGCGGAGGAGCAGGCGCGGGTCGCCCTGGAACTCGCCTCCGCCGCGCAGGACGACACCGCCGTCAGCTGGGCCGCCAACGACCGGGGGCTCATCTGTCTGCACCAGGGCCTGTACGCGGAGAGCAAGCCGTTCTTCGAGCTGGCCATAGAGCAGCTGCGGGCCGCCGGGAACCGGCCCTTCGAGGCTACCTGCCTGGGCAACCTCTCCCGGGCGCACCTGGGCATGAGCAACGTCGAGGAGGCGGTCGAGTTCGCGCAGCGCGGCCTGGCGCTGCACACCGGCATCGGCCGGACGCTGCGGCTCGGCAACAGCCACTACGCCGTGGGCATCACCCTGCACCGGGCCGGGCGGCACGACGAAGCGCTCGTACAGTTCAGCGAGGCCCTGGGCATCCTCAGCGACCACCGGCAACGGCTCTGGGAGGGCACGACCAACTTCCGTATCGCCGAGGTGCACCTGGCGGCCCGGCGCCCCGCGCACGCCGCCCGGCACGCCGAACGGGCCCTGGCGCTCGGCTGCATCGGCGGCGACCGGATGCGGGGCAACGTCCTGACCCTGCTCGGGCAGGCGCTCTCCGCGGTGGGGCAGGTGGACCGGGCGAGGGCCTGCTGGCAGGAGGCGCTCAGCCTCTACGAGCAGAGCGGCGCGCCCGAGGCCGACCATGTGCGCGCGCTGCTGGCGCCCGCCAAGGCGGCGTGAGCGACGCCCGTCCCCGGGCCGGCCTCAGGCTCCGTGCCCGGGTGGTTGTACGCACCGCGCCCGAACCGGGCGTGGTCGTTCAGCATTCGTTTATCTCCACCCTGCACCCTCGTACGTGTCACACCGTCGCGTCGGGGGGCAGGCGGTCTGACTTGGGGCCCGGACCGGTCAGGGAGCGGCTCCGAACGCCCGTCCAGCAGCCCTCGGGGGAGCTTCTGGATGGGCGTTCCTCACTCGTCCCCATAGCGAAAGAAGTCGAACGATGAGCGAGAAGAACAAGTCCACGGGGGCACCGCTGGAGCGCGACGCGACGGCGGAGGAGCCCATCTCGACGCAGGACTACCCGATGCCCGCCCCGCCCGCGCCGGACACGGACGCCATCACCACGCAGGACTACCCGATGCCCGCCCCGCCGGCACCGGGCCCGGACACCATCACCACCAAGGACTACCCGATGCCCGCCCCGCCCGCCCTGGACCCGGACAAGAAGTAGGGCGCGCCGGGGGGACGCAGACCCACATCCCGACGGGGATCGGCCGCGGTGGCGCGGAGGGGGAGCCACCGCGGCCGAGTCGTGCCCGGGCACACGTCACCCCCCGAGGTGATCGAGGAGCGCGTCAGTCCCCGAAGCTACGTGAGCTTGAGGCAGGACTTCTTCTTGTAGCCCTTGAACTGGATGCACACCAGCGTGCCCTTGGGGAACTTGGGTCCCGTGGTGCCCTGCATGGCGCCCCACACGGACTCGGCGGTGGTGCCGTCGCTGTTGGAGATCTTGTGGGACTTGCGCCAGGACTTGCCGACGTGGGTCTTGCCGCCCGGCTTCTTGTAGAGCCAGCGGGCGGAAGCGCCCTTCTTGTACGGCATCATGTCGGCGCTGACGAGGGTCAGGGTCCGGGTGTTGGAGCCCTTGTTGTACCGCCAGAGCGCGCCCATCCCGTAGGTGCACTTTCCTTTGGAGTTCTTCGTGGTGCAGGCCGTGTCCCCCTTCTCCACGACGGACGCGGCCTGAGCCGGTGTCGCGAGGGTGACCGCGAGTGCTGTGGCCGCGCCGATGAGAAGGGCTTTCCCCGTTATGTTCCGCACGAACTCAATTCCCCTTGACAGAGATGCTCTTGGACGAGAAGTGGTCTCGACAGTCGATCATATGACCGGCCATCGCCCCCCAGCCCCCGGAGCCGATCTCGCCCCACAATCACCCCAGGTGTTTCACACATGGGCCATCGGCACACCTGAGCGCTCGGCCGGCCGCAAGACCACCGACGCGGCTTTCCGTTCCTTGACAAGCATCCGGGGGTGATTCGGAGGTGGAGTCAAGATCCGACACGCTTCCGACGCTCCGAGAGGGTGAAGGCCGCCGGTTCATTCACCGAGTCGGCCTAATTCTCCTCGTCAAGTCACCCTCGGTCACAACTGCCTGACGGGACATCAGAGCGGGTCGGAATACTCATCGGATTCCCTGCATACGTCCACTTGGCCGCCGCGCGTCACACTTTAGTGATTTTTGGAGATGCCGCCGGAAATTGCCCTCAGTAGGTTCATTCACAGGTCGGCAGCTCAGCCGATCTCCCTGAATGAAGGAGAAAACTGAAATGCAGAAGCGTACCGTCGCCCTGATCGCTGCCTCTGTGGCGGCAGCGGCCGTAACAGCCACTGGCGTGACCTACGCCTCCGCGGCCGGTTCCTCCCCCGAGTCCGCCTCCGTCCGGGAAGCCGTCCTCCCGGCCTCGGCTCCCCTCGGTGGCGACGACCACGAGTGGAAAGACGGCGAAAAGAAGGACGACTACAAGAAGGACGATTACAAGAAGGACGACAACGGGTACGAGAAGCACCGCGGCGAGATTCAGATCAACGAGCGGACGTACTCGGCCCACCCGGGGGCGTGCATCACCGTGTTCGGGGCGGGCTCCTCCAGCTTCAACATCACCAACGACACCGACAGGACTGTTGAGTTCTTCAACGGGGGCTTCTGCAACGAGGGCACCCCCGTCGCCACGGTCGGGCCGGACAGGGCCAGCTTCGGAGTCGGCGACGCTTCCTTCCTGGCCAGCTTCCGCGTGGTCGACTAAAGGCAGTCACGGGAGCGACCGCCCCCCGAAGAAACCATCGTGGGATCCTGACAGCCCCGCTCATACGCCATCCGGACCCCGGCCCGCCGTAATCGGGCCGGGGCTCGGCACAGGGTATCTCCTTCAGCTCGAAACACCCGGCTGGGCTCGTTTCACACCGTGCGCCCCTCCCGTAGTGATCGCAAAGGCGCGCGGATATACGGCTGATTGGCGGCCGACAAGGTCCTTTGACCGAGAATCGGCGCGTTGCGTTGGAAAAGCGCGATCAACTGACGTCACTGTGGAATGACTACCAGACGATTGCGGGAGTGTCATGCTGCTGTTGACGTTCGTCAGACAACTGAGAAGGCCTGCCGGTGCACCACATATCGACGCGACGGTCCTGCGCCGGCTCGACGACAGCGCCGCACGTGCTCGTTACTGGGTGAAAAGAACCCCGAGAGAAGCGGTTCGTATGCTGCACAGGGCCCGCCTGTACCACATCGCCGCCGCCGCACTCAGCGTCATCACCGGGCTCGTGGCCTGGCCGGTCATCGCTGATGGTTCTCGCCTCACCGCCCAAGTGGTGATTTCCACGCTGTCATGCCTCGCCGCCGCGGCCATCGCCGCGCCCTACGTAATGGGCCTGCACGACCGCGCCGAGGAATCCATCAGGCTCTGCGGAGCCTACGGGGCGATCTACGGTGAACTGCTCCGCGCGCGGGGCCAACTCCGCACTCAGGCCATCACACAACCGCGTGTCACGGAAGTCATCCAACAGTTCGACGACATCACCACACGCAAGGACGCCCTCGGACTCGCCGCACCGGCCCCGGACTCCGGCCAGGCATCCGACGAGCACTCCGGGTCCGTCCGCCGCTGAGTAGGGTGCTCCATCGGTTCGCTTGATCATCCGGCCACCCGATGGAGACGTCCGTTGAGCACACCGCCACCCGCCCCCGGCCCGTACCAGGCCTCCGGTCCGTACCAGGCCTCCGGGCCGTACGGCGCCCCCGGCCCGTACCAGGCCCGCGAGCCGTATCCGGCCCCCGGCCCCCGGCCGGACTACTCGCTCCCGCCGCAGGATCCGTACGCCGGCCCGCCGCCCGTGCACGCCCCTGTCGCCCTCGCCTGCGAGGTCTGCGGGGCGGCGCCGGCGGCAAGGGTGACCGTGCGCGGGCACCAGGGCATGGTGGTGATCATGCGGTCGCTGCGGCGGGACGGCGCGTTCTGCCGGACGTGCGGCCTGGCGGTCTTCCGCCGGATGCAGACGGACACGCTGTGGCAAGGCTGGTGGGGGCCGTTGTCGCTGGTCATCACGCCCGTCGTCCTGCTGTTGAACCTGGGCACGCTCGCTGCGATACGCCGCCTGCCCCAGCCTTACGCACCGGGTCCCCGGCCCTCCCTGGACCCCGGCAAACCCGTACTGGGACGGCCTGCCGGGATCATCGCCGCCGTGCCCCTGGCCCTGCTCGCCCTGGTGGTCGCCGCCATTCCGGTGCTGATGGTCGTGGGTGTGCTGGTCGGGGGCGACGACAAGCCGGAACCCCTCACTGTCGGCTCGTGTGCTCGCAACGAGGCCGACTGGCCCGACCAGGACCTGAAGCCGGAGCCCTGCGATGACTCCGCCGCCCAGTTCCAGGTCGACGACCCCGGTGCCGGCGACTGCCCGACAGGCGACTTCCTCGCCCACCCGGAGTACAGCGAGGACGGCGTGACGGCACTCTGCCTGCACCCCCTGAACTCCTGAGACCTCTCTTGAGACCTCCTGGGCCCTGAACATCGGCCGAACCCGTCAGCCCGCCCTCCCCCGCAGCTCCCCCTTCACCACCTTCCCGCCGGCGTTCCTCGGCAGCTCCCCCACGAACTCCACCGCCCTCGGCACCTTGTAGTTGGCCATCTCCCTCCGCGACCAGGCGATGAGGTCGTCGGCGGTCGTGGCGGAGCCCGGGCGGCGTACCACGTACGCCTTGCCGACCTCGCCCAGCCGGGGGTCCGGTACGCCGATGACGGCGACGTCGGCCACGTCCGGGTGGAGGCCCAGCAGTTGCTCTATCTCGGCGGGGTAGGCGTTGAAGCCGCCGACGATGAACATGTCCTTGATGCGGTCGGTGATGCGGAGGTTCCCGGCGGCGTCCAGCACCCCGACGTCACCGGTGCGCAGCCAGCCGTCGGCCGTCACCGCCCGCGCGGTCTCCTCCGGGTCCTCGAAGTAGCCGCGCATGACGTTGAAGCCCCGGACCAGGACCTCTCCGGGCGAGCCGGGCGGCAGCGGGGCGCCCGACGGGCCCACCACCTTCACCTCCGTCCCGGGGATCGCCCGCCCGGACGTCGACGCGATCACCGTCGGCTCGTCGCCGCGCCGGCACATGGTGACGATGCCGCTGGCCTCGGACAGGCCGTACGCGGTGAGCACGGTCTCCACCCGTAGCTCCGCCCGCAGCCGTTCGACCAGCTGGAGCGGGACGACCGCCGCGCCCGTGACCACCAGGCGCAGGGCGCTCAGGTCGTAGTCGTCGCGTGCGGGGTGGTCGAGGAGGGACTGGTGGAGGGTCGGCGGGCCGGGGAGGACGGATATCCGTTCGGCGGCCACGTTCGCCATCGCCGTCTCCACGTTGAACACCGGCTGCGGGATCATCGTCGCGCCCCGGGTCAGACAGGCGATGACCCCCGCCTTGTAGCCGAAGGTGTGGAAGAAGGGGTTCACGATCAGATAGCGGTCGCCGCGCCGCAGGCCCGCCAGCTCGCTCCACGCCTCATAGCCGCGCAGAGTCTGGGCGTGGGTGATCACCGCCCCCTTCGGGCGGCCGGTCGTGCCCGACGTGAAGATGATGTCCGAGGGGGAGTCGCCGGTCAGGGCCTCCGCCCGCCCCCGTACCTCCCCGGGTTCCATGTCGTCACCGCTCGCCAGGAAGTCCTTCCAGATGCGGAAGTCGGCGGGCGCGTCGTCGGAGAGGACGACCACCTGCTCCAGGCACGGCAGCCCCGGCAGCGGCCCCCGCGTCGTGGGCGGCACGTCGCACTCCCCCACCACCGCCCCACCCGCCACGGTCCCACCGGCCGCCGCTCGCCCCGCCGCCCGTCGCAGCGACGCCACGTACGACGTGCCGAGGAACGTCCCGGTGATGAACAGCAGCTTCGCCCGGCTGCGCGCGAGCACATCCGCCGCCTCCCCGCCCTTGAACCGGGTGTTCAACGGCACCAGCACCGCCCCGGCCGAGACCGCGCCCAGCGCGGCGCCGATCCAGTCGAGGGAGTTGGGCGCCCAGATGGCCACCCGGTCGCCGACCCGCACCCCGTTCGCGACGCACGCCGCCGCCGCGCGCTCCACCCGGGCGCCCAGCTCCGCGTACGACACCCGCGTACGGCCGTCGACGACGGCCTCCACCTCGCCGTACCGCCGGGCCGCCGAGCGGACCAGCCCCGGGATGGTCCCCCACTCCAAGTCACCGCGCACAGCAGGCCTCCAGCAACACCGGAACCAGTACCTGACTACCCGTCAGATTAGCTGTACTCTGACGGACTGTCAGCTGGGCTGGGGCTTCGAAGGCCCCCCGGTGCGGAGGTGTGCCCCATGGCTCCCATGGCCGTGCTCAAGGACGCGACCGCGATCGTCGGCATCGGCCAGACCCCCTTCGCCAAGAAACTCACCGAAACGGAACGGGCGTTGGCGTGCCGGGCGATCCTCGCCGCGCTGGACGACGCCGGGATCTCCCCGGACGAGGTGGACGCGCTCGCCTCGTACACCATGGAGGAGACGGACGAGGTCGAGGTGGCGAAGGCCCTCGGCCTCGGGGACCTCACCTTCTTCAGCAAGGTGGGGTACGGGGGCGGCGGTTCGTGTGCGACCGTGGCGCATCTCGCCGCCGCGATCGCCACCGGGCAGGCCACGGTCGGCGTCGCCTGGCGGTCACGGAAGCGCGGCTCCGGCCCCCGCCCGTGGAAGAACACGACCGTCCAACTGCCCACCCCGGCCCAGTGGACCCGCCCCTACGGCCTCCTCCGCCCCGCCGACGAGATAGCCATGCTCGCGCGCCGCCACATGCACGAGTACGGCACCACCCGGGACCATCTCTTCAACGTCGCGCTCGCCTGCCGCAACAGAGCGAACCAGAACCCCGCCGCGATCATGTACGACCGCCCGCTCACCCGGGAGATGTACATGACCTCCCGCTGGATCAGCGAACCCCTCTGCCTCTTCGACAACTGCCTTGAGACGGATGGCGCGTTGGCCTGCGTCCTCGTCTCGGCGGAACGCGCCCGCGACTGCCGCCGGCCCCCCGTCTACGTCCACTCCGCCGCCCAGGGCCTGCCCGCCCAGCACCACGGCATGGTCAACTACTGGAACGACGACCCCCTGACCGGCCCCGCCTGGACCGCCGCCCGACACCTCTGGAAACACGCCGACTTCACCCCCGAGGACGTCGACGTCGCCCAGATCTACGACGCCTTCACCGCCCTGATCCCGCTCTCCCTGGAGGGCTACGGCTTCTGCGCCCGGGGCGAAGGCGGCGCCTTCACCGAAGGGGGCGCCCTGGAGATCGGCGGCCGACTGCCCCTCAACACCTCCGGGGGCGGCCTCAGCGAGGCATACGTGCACGGGTTCAACCTCATCAACGAGGGCGTACGACAGCTGCGCGGGACGAGCACCGCGCAGGTGCCGGGGGCGGCGACCTGTCTGGTGACGGCGGGCGAGGGGGTGCCCACTTCGGCCCTACTGCTGAGGAGTTGAGATGCTGCCACCGGTCGTCGACGGGGACAGCGCCCCCTTCTGGGAGTACGCCGCCCGGGGCGAGCTGCGGATCCAGGCCTGCGCCGACTGCGGTGAGCTGCGCTTTCCGCCCCGGCCCTGCTGTCCGCACTGCCGGTCGTTCGAGAGCGAGTGGCGACCGCTCTCCGGTCGCGGCCGTATCTGGTCGTACGTCCGCCCGTACCCGCCCCTCCTCCCCGACTACGCCGAGCAGGCCCCGTACAACGTGATCCTCGTCGAACTCGTCGACGCCCCCCGTATCCGGCTCGTCGGCAACCTGGTGAGCGAGCCGGGCGCCCGGCTGGACTCGATACCGGTGGAGCGGATCCGGATCGGGGCGCGGGTCCAGGTGGTGTTCACGTCCACCGGTCTGCCCCAGTGGGTACTGGAGCGACCATGACCCTGCGACTGGACGCGGACAAGGACACGGGAGTCGCGGTCCTCACCCTGGACCGCCCCGCGAAGCTGAACGCGATCGATCCGGAGACTGCCGGGGAACTGGCCGCCGCATGGCGGGAGTTGAGGTTCGACGACACCGTACGGGCCGTCGTCCTGACCGGCGCCGGCGGGCGGGCGTTCTGCGTGGGCCTCGACCGGGACACGCTGGAGGATGTGCCGCAGCCGAACTCCCCGTACATGATCGACGATCCGCTGATCGCGATCGGCCCGAAGGCGAACGACCTGTGGAAGCCGGTGATCGCCGCCGTGAACGGCATGGCCTGCGGCGGGGCGTTCTATCTGCTGGGCGAGTCGGAGTTCGTCGTCGCCGACTCCACGGCCACCTTCTTCGACCCCCACACCACCTACGGCATGGTCAGCGCCTTCGAGTCCGTGCTCATGGCCCAGCGGATGCCGTCCGGGGAGGCGACGCGGATGGCGTTGATGGGCACCGCCGAGCGGATGTCCGCGCGGCGGGCGTACGAGGTGGGGCTGGTGACGGAGGTGACGGAACCCGGCGAGGCCGTCGCCGCGGCGGTGCGGTGCGCCGAGGTGATCGCCGGGTATCCGCCGGAGGGCGTGCAGGGCACGGTACGCGCCTGCTGGGCTGCCCAGGAGGCGGCCCGGGCGCACGCCCTCGCGTACGCCCCGCACCTCGTCTCCCTGGGCAACCTGCCGAACGCCCGCCAGGCCGAGCTCTTCGCGGGGCGCCGCGCGGGCCACCGGATCCGCTGAACACCGGCCCGTGGCCGGCCCTACTCGGTGGCGTAGCGCTCCGGGTCGGTCAGCTTGCAGCTGCCGCCGCTCACGGTGAAGTCGCCGCCGGCCATGGCGCTCTGGGGCACCTTGACGTCGAGGGTGTCGGAGGAGTCGGCGGGCACCGACAGGATGCCGCCATCCTCGGCGGTGTGGATCAGCTTGCCGTTCCCGTCCGTGAACTCCACGTCGAACTTGTAGCTGTACGTGGTGATCGAGCTGCTGTTGGTGGCGCGGACGCGGGCGACGAGACCGTTGTCGTACGTGCAGGTCTCGATCTTCAGATCCCTGGCGGCGGCGCGCTTGGAGCTGGACGATCCGCTGGAGGAGCCGGTCGTCCCCGAGGTGCCGGTCCCGCCCGTGGTGGTCGTGGTGCCACCGTCGGAGCCCGAGCTGTAGTCGTCCTTGCCCACGTCACCGGTGGTGCCGCCACCGCTGGAGCTGGAGGAACTGGACGAGGAGGAGCTGCTGGAGCAGCCTCCGCCGTGGGAGCCGCGGGCTCCGGTGAGAGCGATGACGGCGATACCGAAGACGGCTATGGCCCGGACATGACGAGACTGCAACTTCACGTTGCTCAACCCCCGTTGAGTGGTGCCGATTTGATGTCACAGCAGCAAACGAATGCGGTTCGCTGGCAGGTGCACGACACGATACAGGCTGCGCCGCTCAGCCATTGCCTACGAGCTCGGGGGGATGGGTTCGTTGGCGGCTGCGGGTGAGTGGGGGCTGATCGCGCAGTTCCCCGCGCCCCTGA
>NZ_AEJC01000209.1 GCF_000317595.1 Streptomyces ipomoeae 91-03
TCTGGCGATACGCCACCCGGCGGCTCCGGAAGGCTCGTCAGCGGTACAGGACGGGGCGTTCGTCGAGTTCCACCTCGACGCGGCGGCCCTCGGTCTGGGCGCGGACCCCTGCCTCGCAGACCGCGGCCACGGCGTAGCCGTCCCAGGTGCTGGGCCCGGTGACCTCACCGCGGCGGGTGGCGTCGACCCAGGCCTGGACCTGACGGTCGTAGGCGTCCTCGAACCGCTCGATGTAGCCGGGGGTGACCGTGCCGCCCCAGCGTCCGGCGGTGCTGACGAGCAGGTCGTGCCGGTCGCCGATGCGGGCCGTGCCGTTCTCGCAGACGGCCTCGGCCTGAACCTGGTAGCCGTAGCGGGCGTTGAGGTGGATCTCGACGTCGACGAGGACGCCGCCGTCGGTCTCGAAGATCACGAACTGGGGGTCGAGGAGGCCTTCCGGGGCGTTGCGGGAGGGGTGGGGGCGCAGCACCGTGACGGCGGTGATCTCCTGACCGAGGAGCCAGCGGGTGACGTCCATCTCGTGGGCCACGGAGTCGTTGATGATCATGGCGTTGGTGAAGCCGGGCGGGGCGGCGGCGTTGCGGTGCCGGTTGTGCAGCATCAGCGGACGGCCGAGTTCCCCGCTGTCCAGGAGAGCCTTGAGCCTGACGTACTCCTGGTCGTAGCGGCGCATGAAGCCCACCTGGACCCTGCGGTGGCCCAGCCGCTGCTCGGCCTCCAGTACGCGCCGGGCGGAGGCGGCGTCGGGGGTGAGGGGCTTCTCGCACAGGACGGGCAGGTCGTGTGCGAAGGCGGTGAGCAGGGCCGCCTCATGGGCGGGGCCCGGGGAGGCGATGAGCACGGCGTCGACGCCCGGCGAGGCCAGCGCCTCGGCGGCGTCGGCGAAGGCGGCGCAGCCCGCCGAGGCGGCGACCGCCTCGGCCCGGTCGATGTCGACGTCGACGACGGCGGCCACATGGGCGCCGCTGGTCACCTCGCTGATCCGGCGTACGTGGTCGGCGCCCATCCGGCCGGTGCCGATGACCGCGACACCGAGTGAGCTCTGCTGAGACATGCCGTTCCTTCGTGTCGTGGGGTCGTGCGACGGGTTGGCGACCATAATCCTGTTTCTCCATGAAACGATCACGGGTTAGGCTCCCCCGGCACACGATCCGGTGCGCGCGGCAAGGTGGGGGAAACGGTCGTGGGGGACATGGTCGGCGAAGCGGCCGAATCCAAGAAGGGCATGGGCGCGGGGGCCCAGGCGATCTCGGCGGTGGTGCTGGTGGGGGCGCTCTGCGGGGGCATGTTGGCGATGCAGCACGTCCTCGACGACACACCGGGCGGACGTGATCCGGCCGTCTGCTCGACATCGGACGACGCCACGCCCGCGTCGCGGCACGTCACCGGGGCGCAGTTGTGCACCGCGCTGAACCGCCCCGACCTGCCCACCCTTCTCGGCACGCCGAGGGAGCAGGCCCAGACCGCCTCCGGCAGCGAAAGCTCTGTCAAGCTCGCCGACGGCGCCGAGTACGACACCCCCGAGGCGACGGTCGCATTGGAGAGCCACACCGTGAAGCTCTCGGCGTCCTTCGACGATCTCCCGGTCGCCGAGTCGGTCGACTACCTCGGCGAGTCGGCACAGCCGAAGACGGTCCTCGGCCATCCCGCGGTCCTCTACTCGGGCCAGACCATCGCCCTCACGTTCAACAACGGCAAGACCGAGAGCGGCCCCGGCAGCATCGCCCGCCGCCTCCTGGTCGCCGGCACCCCGAAGGACGACGGCACGTCCTTCGAACTCGTCATCTGGCGCGAGGACGGCGTGCTCCCGGACGACGCGGCGCTGTTCCGCATGGCCGAGGAAGTACTGCCGACGATCCCGGGCTGGAACGCCGGCTGAGAGATGGAGCGGAGCCATCGGTATGTCGGCCCGGCGGAGCTGAGAGAGCGTGTGCGGCCCGGCGACGGCGGTCGGCGGATCGGCGCCGCGGCCGACTTCGAAGCCTGGGTCGCGGAGCGGTCCGCCGTGGAGTTGGCCGAGCCGTTCACCTTCGTGGTCGGGGTGGACGGCGTGCTGCGGCTGGCGGCGCGCCGCAGCGAGCATGTGATCTGTGCGGGCGGGGAGCCGGTGCTGAGCGCCGGCGAGATGGCCTTCGTGCGCGGGTCGGACGGCTGGGCGGTGGGCCAGGTCAGCAACCAGTCCACCGGGTACTGCCCGGACATCGGCTCCTGGCCGGCGGTCGCCCGGGCCCTGGCTCGGGCAGGGCTCCCGCACCCCGACGGTTTCACCCACGAGGTGGTGTTCCGGCGCTGCCCCGGCTGCCAGGAGCACAACATCGTGCGTGAGGGCGACTTCGTCTGCGTCTTCTGCGAAAGCGATCTGCCCGAGGTGTGGAACGTCGACCCCACCGCCTGAGCCGCTCGGCGCGGCCGGATCTCAGACGTCGAGGCCGCCTCGCTTCACCAACTGGCCGGCGATGATGTTGCGTTGGATCTCGTTGGTGCCCTCGCCGACGATCATCAGGGGGGCGTCGCGGAAGTAGCGTTCGACGTCGAACTCGGTGGAGTAGCCGTGACCGCCGTGGATGCGGAGGGCGTTGAGGGCGATCTGCATGGCGGTTTCGGAGGCGAAGAGCTTGGCCATGCCCGCTTCCATGTCGACGCGGCGCCCGGCGTCGGCCTCGCGGGCGGCGTAGAGGGTGAGTTGGCGGGCGGCCGTGAGGGACGTGGCCATGTCGGCGAGGTGGTTGCCGATGGACTGGTGCTGCCAGATCGGCTTGCCGAAGGACTCCCGTTCCTGGGCGTAGGCGAGCGCGTCCTCCAGGGCCGCGCGGCCGACGCCCAGGGCGCGGGCGGCGACTTGGAGACGGCCGGTCTCCAGGCCCTTCATCATCTGCGCGAAACCCCTGCCCTCGACACCGCCGAGTACGGCGTCGGCCGGGGCCCGGTGGTCGTCGAAGGACAGTTCGCAGCTCTCCACGCCCTTGTAGCCGAGCTTGGGCAGGTCGCGGGAGACCGTGAGACCGGGGCCGTGTTCGACGAGGAGGACGGAGATGCCCTTGTGGGCGGGCTCGGCGTCCGGGTCGGTCTTGCAGAGCAGGGCGATCAGGCCGGAGCGCCGGGAGTTGGTGATCCACGTCTTCGTCCCGTTGACGACATAGCCCCCGGCGTCCTTGCGGACGATCGTGCGCATGGCCTGGAGGTCGGAGCCGCCGCCCGGCTCGGTCAGTGCCGTGGTCGCGCGGACCTCGCCGGTGGCCATCCTCGGTAGCCAGCGGCGCTTCTGTTCCTCGGTGCCGAAGCGCAGCAGCAGCTTGGCGACCACGGTGTGGCCGCCCATCGCGCCGGCGAGACTCATCCAGCCGCGTGCCAGTTCCTCGGTGATCAGTACGTAGCAGGGGGTGGAGACGGGGGTTCCGCCGTACTCCTCGGGGACGGCCAGGCCGAAGACGCCGAGCCGTTTCATCCGCTCGATCAGCGCCTCGGGGTAGGTGTCGCCGTGCTCCAGCTCCCGCACGACCGGCTTGACGTCCTGGTCGACGAAGTCGTGCACCGTGCCGACGACGAACCGCTCTTCCTCGGACAGGATGTCCAGTGTGCTCATGCCGTGACGCTCCTCGTCGCGTGGCCCGGCCCAGGCCCGTCAGCACCGTTGTTCAGCGGGATGGTTCAGCAGGGTTGTAGCGGGGTGGTTCAGACGGCTCCCTCGGCGCGCAGACGGGCCATGTCGTCGGCGTCGTAGCCGAGTTCGGCCAGGATGGTGCCGGTGTGCTCGCCTGCCGCCGGTACGGCGTCCATGCGGGGCGGTACGCCCGCGAGGTCGGCTGGTGGGACGAGGGCCGGTACCTCTACGCCGCCGGGGATCGCCACGTCGCGCCAGCGGTCCCGGGCGCTGAGCACGGGGTGGGCCAGGAACTCCTCGACGTCGTTGACACCGGCGTTGGCGATACCCGCCTCGTCCAGCAGTTTCATCACCTCGGCGCTCGTGGACCGGGCGAACCGCTCGGCGACGACGGCGTTCAGTTCCCTGCGGTGGGTCACGCGGGCGGAGGCGGTGGCGAAGCGCGGGTCGTCGACGAGGCCCGGGGCCCCGAGGAACCGTTCGCACAGGGCGACCCATTCGCGTTCGTTCTGGATGGAGAACAGGACGTCCTTGCCGTCGGCGCAGGTGTAGGCGCCGTACGGGGCGATGGTGGCGTGCTGGGTGCCGATCCGCGGGGGCTGGGTGCCGCCGAAGCGGGTGTAGTAGGCGGGCTGGTGCATCCACTCCGCGAGCGCCTCGAACAGCGAGACCTCCACGCTCCGGGCGACACCGGTGGTGGCCCGGGTGAACAGGGCGGTGAGGATGCCGGAGTAGGCGTACATGCCGGCGGCGATGTCGGCGACCGAGATACCGACCCGGGCGGGCTCCTCCGGGCCGCCGGTGAGCGAGACCAGGCCGGTCTGGCACTGCACCAGCAGGTCGTACGCCTTGCGGTCGGACCAGGGGCCGCTGGAGCCGTAGCCGGTGATCGAACAGGGGATCAACAACGGGAAGCGTTCGCGCAGGGCCTCCGCGCCCAGGTCCATCCTCGCGGCGGCTCCCGGCGCCAGATTCTGCACGAACACATCGGCACGTCCGAGGAGCTGCTCCAGGATCCGCCGCCCGGCCCGCGACTTCAGGTCGAGGGTCAGGGACTCCTTGGACCGGTTGAGCCACACGAAGTAGCTGGACTCGCCGTGCACGGTGGTGTCGTACCGGCGGGCGAAGTCGCCACCTCCGGGGCGCTCCACCTTGATCACGCGGGCGCCGAGGTCGGCCAGTTGCCGGGTGGCGTAGGGCGCTGCGACCGCCTGCTCGACGCTGACCACGGTGATCCCCGCGAGGGGCGGCGACGGTGGCGGGGCTGCGGGCGGCTCGGTCAAGCGCTCGGTCATGCGATGGCCTCCGGGGCGGGGCTTCGGACGGGCTTCGGGACGGGCTTCAGGACAGGCTTCGGCAACGGCCTTCGGGACGGGCTTCGGGCTTCTCCGGCGTCGGCGATGCCGAGTCTGCTGCCGAGTAACATCATGGGCGCTCAGGAGAAGGTGAGTGAAATGGTGTGACCGTCCGGTGCCGTGCGCCGAGGCGGCGGCGCACACGTTCCTCAAGCTCGCGCCCGGCCACGCTCTGCGCGCGCTCATCGACGCCGCCGCGGCGCCGAGGACGTCGCGAGCGGCACGCTCGGCGTCGGGGCCCGGCCGCACGTCGCCACCCATCGCGAGGCCCGGCACGCCATCGCCGAGGTGACCTTCGCATGAGCCGGAGCGAGCCCTGATGTCACCGGACCGCGGCGCCACCCCGCCCCGCGTGTGACGTACACGTTTCGAACTCTTGTCGCGGATACGTCCCGACCTCTTGACGCCGCCCTTATGACTGCGTAGACATGACAGCGCAGACATGACTACGCAGTCAGCCGACGGGCGGCCGGTCGGTGTCTGACATCATTGGCTCGAACGTACGGTCAACCGGGAGACACCATGACGCGAGGAACAGGGCGGGACGGGACCGCCGTGGCGCCCCGCAGCGTGGACGTGGCCCGGCTGGCCGGGGTCTCGCAGAAGACGGTCTCGCGGGTGTTCAACGACGAGCCGTACGTCTCCGCCGAGGTGCGCCGACGCGTCCTCGAAGCGGCCGAGCAACTCGGCTACCGGCGCAACAACGCCGCCCGGGCGCTGGCCTCGGGGCGGACCCGTTCGATCGGCGTGGTGACGCTGGGCACGGCGTTGTACGGGCCCGCGTCGCTGCTGATGGGTGTCGAGCGGGTCGTCCGGGACACGGGCTACGCGCTCCGCGTGGTCAACACGATGGAAGGTGACCCGGCGGGCATCGCCGGCGCCGTGGACTCGCTCCTCGATCAGGGCGTGGACGGCATCGTCATCTCCGAGCCGATCGACGAGCAGGGAGGCGGCAAGTGGGGCACCAAGGACGGCAGTCCGGGCGCGTCCCTCCGTGTCGACGTCCCGGTCCTCATCATCGGCGCGCCGCCCCTCGTCACCGCGCCCACGGTACTGACGGCGGGGGACGGGGCCGATCAGATGGCCCGTACCGCCACCGAGTACCTGCTGGCGCTGGGTCATGCGACGGTTCACCATCTGGCCGGTCCGCAGCGGTGGTTCGCCGCCCGGGACCGGCTGGAGGGATGGCGGGCGACACTGACCGCGCACGGCAGGGACGCGCCGCCCGTCGTCGTGGGCGACTGGTCGGCCGCCTCCGGGTACGAGGCGGGGCGTGAACTCGCCGCGAACGGTGATGTCACCGCCGTCTTCGCCGCCAACGACGACATGGCGATCGGGCTGATCCGCGCGCTGACGGAGGCCGGGCGGCGCGTCCCGGACGACGTCAGTGTCGTCGGGTTCGACGACATTCCGGTCGCCGCCTATGTGACTCCCCCGCTCACCACGGTGCGGCAGCCGTTCGACGCCGTGGCGCAAGAGGGACTCAAGCGTCTGGTGCACACCATCGAGAACCCGGACGCGGACCCCCTGCCGTCGAGCGATCCACCGGTCGACCTCGTGATCCGTACGTCGACCGCGCCGCCGCAGAGCCGGAGCCGTCACCTGAGCTGAGCGGCTGTCTCCGCTCAGCCCCTCCCTTCTCTCCTCATCTCTTTCTCCGTCTTCTCTGTCCGGCCGCTGTCCTCTCCTTCGCGGCCCTCCTCCGACATGCCTCCGCGCGCCCTCGCCAGGCGTGCCGTCACCTTCACCACCGGCGGGAGTTCACCATGCCCAGATTCACACCCATGTCCGCGTCCGGCTCCTCCTCCATGAGCCGTCGGCTGTTCCTCACCACGACGGGAGCCCTGTCGCTCGGCGCCGCTCTCACGGCGTGCGGCGGCGGTGACTCCGGCGGGTCGTCGGCCTCCGCCAAGCCCGTCAGCCAGGCCGACATCGACAAGGCGATGAAGACGCCGACCGAGCTGACGTTCTGGACCTGGGTCCCGAACATCGCCAAGGAGATCGCCCTCTTCGAGAAGAAGTACCCGGCCATCAAGGTCAAGGTGGTCAACGCCGGCCAGGGCACCCCGCAGTACACGAAGCTGCGTACGGCGCTGAAGGCGGGCGACGGGGCCCCGGACATGGTGCAGATGGAGTACCAGGCCATCCCGACCTTCACGATCACCGACAGTCTGCTGGACCTGCGGCCGTACGGCGCCTCCGCGCTGAAGGACAGGTTCGTCGACTGGACATGGGGGCAGGTCAGCGGCAGCGAGGGCGAGGTCTGGGCGATCCCCCAGGACACCGGCCCGATGGGCATGCTGTACCGGAAGGACATCTTCGACAAGCACGGCATCGAAGTCCCGGGAACCTGGGACGAGTTCGCCGAGGCGGCCCGCAAGCTCCACAAGGCCGACCCGGACGTCTATCTGACCAACCTCGCCGCGAACCAGCCCGCCGCCTGGCACAGTCTGCTGTGGCAGGCGGGTGCCAAGCCGTACGTCACCTCCGGCAAGAGCGACATCACCATCAGCGTAGACGACGCGGTGTCGAAGAAGCTCGGCGAGTACTGGGGCGCCCTCGCGAAGGAAGGGGTCATCGGGGTCGAGCCGGACTTCACCGACGGCTGGTACGCGGCCCTGAACAAGGGCAAGTACGCCACCTGGCTCACCGCCGCCTGGGGCCCGGCGTTCCTCTCCGGCTCGGCCAAGGCCACGGCCGGCAAGTGGCGGGCGGCCCCGCTGCCGCAGTGGGACGCGACCAAGCCCAGCTCGGGCAACTGGGGCGGCTCGACCACCGCGGTCATCCGCTCGACCAAGAACCCCATAGCGGCGGCCCAGTTCGCCCAGTTCCTCAACAGCGACCCGGCGAGCGCGAAGATGTTCGCCACCGAGCAGTTCTTCTTCCCGGCGACCAAGGCCCTGCTCACCGACCCGGAGTTCGTCTCCGACGCGCCCTCCTTCTACGGCGGCCAGAAGGTCAACGAGCTCTTCGCGGACATCAGTTCCACCGTGGACGCCTCCTTCCAGTGGCCGCCGTTCCTCGACCAGGCGGCGACCGACTGGACCGAGACCGTCGGCAAGTCCCTCGCCGGCAAGGACGACACGGTCGCCGCGCTCGGCAAGTGGCAGTCGCGCCTCACCACGTACGCGAAGAACCAGGGCTTCACGGTCAAGGGGAGCTGAGATGGCCGACACCACCACGGCCTCTCCCAAGGCCCTGCGCGGGGCCGGTCCACCGCGCCCCGAACGCCGCCACCGCTCGCCGGGACCCCTGTTCGTCGCCCCGTTCATGGTGCTGTTCCTGCTGCTCTTCCTGGCCCCGCTCGGCTACGCCGCCTACCTCAGCCTCTTCCAGGAGCGGCTGATCGGCGGAACCGTCTTCGTCTGCCTCGACAACTACGTCAAGGCCCTGGGCGACGACCAGTTCCTCGGCGGCGTCGGACGCGTGGCGCTGTTCTTCCTCATCCAGGTGCCCGTGATGCTGCTGCTGGCGCTGCTGTTCGCGCTGGCGCTCGACAGCGGTCTGCTGCGGCTCGCCAAGGTGATCCGGCTCGGCATCTTCGTCCCGTACGCCGTCCCGAGCGTGGTCGCGGCGCTGATGTGGGGCTATCTGTACGGCCCGGGCTTCGGCCCCTTCGCCCAGCTCGGCCGGAACCTGGACGTGTCCGTCCCGGACTTCCTCAGCGAGGGCTGGATGCTCGGCAGTCTGGCGAACATCGTGACCTGGGAGTTCGTCGGCTACAACATGATCATCCTGTACGCCGCCCTGCGGACCATTCCCCAGGAGCTGTACGAGGCCGCCGCGATGGACGGGGCGGGCGCCTGGCGGATCGCCTGGTCGATCAAACTCCCGGCGCTGCGGCCCGCGTTGCTGCTCACCCTGCTGTTCTCCGTCATCGGCAGCTTCCAGCTGTTCAACGAGCCGAGCCTGCTGATGAAGATCGCCCCGGACGTGATCACCAGCTCCTACACGGCCAACCTCTACGCCTATTCCCTCGCCTTCACCGGTCAGCAGGTCAACTACGCGGCCACGATCTCCTTCCTCCTGGGCCTCGTCATCGTCGTCGCCTCCTACGCCGTCCTGCTGACCGCGAACCGCAGGAGGACCTCGTGACGACGACAACCCCAACGCCCGAGGTCACGACGGCGGCCCAGCCTCGTGTCGCCGCTCCGCTCGGCCGGCGACGCTCCACCGCCCGCCGCAGCACTCCCCTGACGATCGCCATGCTGGCCGCCCTGGCCTACTTCCTGCTCCCCCTGTTCTGGCTGCTCGTCGCCTCGACGAAGGACACCCAGGACCTGATCAACACCTTCGGCCTGTGGTTCTCGGACACCCCGCAGCTCCTGGCCAACATCAAGGAGACCTTCACCCAGGACGACGGGGTCTTCCTGAACTGGCTGCTGAACACGGTGCTGTACGCCGTCGTCAGCGCGGTCGGCGCCGCGCTGCTGGCGGCGGCCGGCGGGTACGGGTTCGCCAAGTTCCGCTTCCGCGGCGACCGGGCCGCCTTCAACCTGGTCCTCGGCGCGGTCATGGTCCCGACCACCGCCCTGGCGATCCCGACCTATCTGCTCTTCGCGAAGGCGGAACTGGTCAACACCCCCTGGGCGGTGATCCTGCCGTCCCTCGTCAACCCGTTCGGTCTCTACCTGATGCGCATCTACGCCGCGGACGCCGTCCCGGACAGCATCCTGGAGGCCGCCCGGATCGACGGCGCGGGCGAGGCGCGGATCTTCTTCGGGATCGTGCTGCGGCTGCTGGGTCCCGGCCTGGTGACCGTTCTGCTGTTCACGCTGGTGGCGACCTGGAACAACTACTTCCTGCCGCTGATCATGCTCAACGACCCGGACCTGTATCCCATCACCGTCGGGCTCGCCAGATGGGCCGATCAGGCGCAGAACGGCGGGGCGGGCGCCAGCAGCGACATGCTCGCGCTGGTCGTGACCGGCTCGATGATCTCGATCGTCCCCCTGGTCGTGGCCTTTCTGATGCTCCAGCGCTACTGGCAGAGCGGCCTGGCCGCCGGCGGCGTCAAGCAGTGACTCCCCCCACCCTTCTCGTTCCTCCCGGAGGTTTCCTTCATGGCGGCTCTGCCTGCCCGCGTCCTGTTCGGTGCCGCGTACTACCACGAGTACCGGCCCGCCCACGACACCGCACGGCCCGACGAACGCCTCAAGACCGACCTCGATCTGATGGCCGACGCCCAGGTCACCGTCATCCGGGTCGGTGAGTCGGTGTGGTCGACCTGGGAGCCCACGAGCGGCGTCTTCGACCTCGACTGGCTCCAGCCCGTCCTCGACGGCGCACACGAGCGCGGCATCTCCGTCGTCCTCGGGACGCCGACGTACGCGGTGCCGCCGTGGCTGGCCCGCCAGTACCCGGAGATCACGGGCGAGCAGCGCACCGGTGAGCGGATCGGCTGGGGCGCCCGCCAGGAGGTCGACTTCACCCACCCGGCGTTCCGCTTCCACGCCGAGCGCGTCATCCGCAGGATCGTGGCCCGGTACGCCGACCACCCGGCCGTCATCGGCTTCCAGGTCGACAACGAACCCGGCCTGCACCTCTTCCACAACCACGGCGTCTTCCAGCGCTTCGTGGACCATCTGCGCGAGAAGTACGGCGACGTCGAGACCCTCAACCGCGAGTGGGGGCTGGTCTACTGGTCCCACCGGTTGTCGACATGGGCGGACCTGTGGACGCCGGACGGCAACGCGCAGCCGCAGTACGACGTCGCCTGGCGGGAGTTCCAGGCCCGCCAGGTCACCGAGTTCATCGGCTGGCAGGCGGACATCGTGCGCGAGTACGCGCGGCCCGAACAGTTCGTCACCACCTGCATCTCCTACACCCGCCAGGGCGTGGAGGACGACGAGCTGAGCCACCGCCTCGACATCGCCTCCGGCAACCCGTACTACGACATGCAGGACGGCCTGCTGCTGCCCGACCCCACACCGGACGACCACGAGCAGATCTGGAAGACCACCGGGGTGTGGGCGCTGTACCAGACCGCCGACTGGATGTTCTCGTCCCGCCAGGAGCCGTTCCTCGTCACCGAGACCAACGCCGGGTCCATCGGTTTCCCCTGGGACAACCGCCCGGCGTACGACGGCCAGTGGCGCCAGGCCGCCTGGGCGCTCGTCGGGCGCGGGGCCCGGATGATCGAGTACTGGCACTGGAACACGCTGCACTTCGGTGCCGAGACCTACTGGGGCGGTGTCCTCCCGCACACCGGCCGCCCCGGTCGCACGTACGCCGAACTCGCCCGGCTGGGTGCCGAGTTCGACACCGCAGGATCGCTCGTCGCGGGGCTCGAACCGGACGCCGACATCACGATGGTGTACTCGACGCCGAGCAAGTGGCTGATGCAGAAGTACCCGCCCCTGGCGAAGCCGAGCGGCGAGCCGGATCCGGCCGCCTACCACCGCTTCTTCGACCCGTTCTACCGCGGTGCCTTCGACTCCGGCCGCCAGGTCCGCATCGTCCACGCCCGCCAGTTGCACGACCCGCGCGGCGAACGCGAGGGCCTGGCTCCTCAGGAGGCGGTCCGCCGCCATCCCGTCCTCGTCGTACCGGCGTTGTACATCGCCGACGACGCGACGCTCGACTGGTTCGCGGCGTACGCCGAGGCGGGCGGCCATCTGGTCCTCGGCCCGCGCACCGGGTACGCCGACCACGAGGCCCGCGCCCGTACGGAACCGGCTCCCGGGCGGCTCGTGGAGGCCGCCGGCGTCCAGTACGACGAGTTCGGCAACCTGGCGCGCGAGATCCCGGTGCGCCCGACGCCGGGCAGCCCGCTGCGGCTGCCCGAGGGCGCCGCGGCGACCCGCTGGGCGGACGGGCTGACCGTCGACGACGCCGATGTGCTGGCGACGTACGAGCATCCGCACTTCGGCCGCTGGCCCGCGCTCACCACCCGCCGCCATGGCGCGGGCCGGGTCACCTGCGTCGGCACGGTGCCCGACCGCGGCCTCGGCCGGGCGCTGGCCGAGTGGCTGACGCCGACCGCCCGCCACGGCTGGCGCGACCTCCCGGCCACCGTCACCGCGACGACCGGCACCGCACCCGACGGCCGCCGCGTCCACATCGTCCACAACTGGAGCTGGGAGCCCACGAGCGCCCCCGCCCCGGTCGACCTCACCGACGCCCTCAACGGGACCCCCGTCCCCGCGGGCACGGCACTGGACCTCGGCGCGTGGGACGTACGCGTCCTCGTCTCCGGCGGCAGCGCCCCGGACCACAACTCCTGACCGACCCCGAGGAAGAACCATGCGGAGAAGAAGACTCGCCAGAGCACTGGGAACCTTCACCACGGCATCGGCCCTGCTGGCGTTCGCCACGGCCAGTGCGCACGCGTACAACCCGACGGGCGGCACTCTGTACCAGCTCGGGAGTGAGCCGTGTCTGAAGGGGCGGGGCAACTGCGCCGTCTATCCGAAGTCGGCGCAGCTGCCGAGCGGGCGGCTGGTCGCGTCGTTCGAGAAGTCCACGGTCGTGTCGTCCTCGGGCAGTGCCGACGGGCAGACGCTGCCGGTCTACAAGAGCGACGACCGCGGCACGTCGTGGCAGCCGCTGTCGGAGGTGAAGGCACCGGCGTACCTCTCCGGCGACGCCAAGTACGCGAAGTACACGAGCAACTGGACGAACCCGTACCTCTATGTGCTGCCGCAGGACGTCGGCGACCTCAAGCAGGGCACGCTGCTGCTCGCGAGTGTCGTGTCGGGTGACGACTACTACTACAAGGAGCACAAGGCCGCCGACCCCAACTGGACCCCGACCAATGACGGGGACCGCAAGGACCTGGCGATCGCCCTGTACTCCAGCACCGACGAGGGCGCCACGTGGAACGTCGTCAACGTCGTCGCGACGGGCGGCTGGCAGGGCGGCAGCGCGGGCGCGACCGGCCAGAACATCGCCGCCGCGAACACGAACAAGCAGGTGGATCCTCTCTGGGAGCCGTATCTGATGGTCCACAAGGGCCGGCTCGTCTGCTACTACTCCGACGAGAACGACTACATCGGCTTCAACGCGACCACCGGCGTACCGACGCCGGACCCCGCCAACGACACCGCCACGGACTCGCAGGGCCAGATCCTGGTCCACAAGACCTGGGACGGCCGCAGCGCGGCCTGGAGCGCCCCCGTCGTCGACATCGCCGGACTGACCCAGAACATGGGCGGCGGCAAGACGGAGATCGGAGGCGGACGGCCCGGTATGACGAACGTCGTCCGGACGACGGACGGCAAGTGGCTGCTCACCTTCGAGTACTGGGGCGGCGGAGCCAACACCAGGTACGTGCTCGCCGATGACCCGTTGAAGTTCTACCTCGGTTCCGCCACGGGCACGGGCGTCACCGGCCTGCCGCTCGACGCCGGTTCCCGCGCTCTCGCGACGGGCGGCAGTCCGGTCCTCATCAGGCTTCCCGGTGGGCGCCTGGTCTACAACGCCGCCGGCAGCGGCAACGTCTGGGTCAACGAGAGCGGACGCAGCGACGGCGCCTGGAAGGAGTACCAGACGACCTCGCCCGGTGCCTACAGCCGCAACCTGCAGTACGTCGAGGGCACCGGTCGCGTCTCCATACTCAACAACCAGGGCACCTCGACGCTCAGGTTCGCCGAGGTCGATCTCGGCCACTCGGACGGCGCCTACTACCAGCTGGTGAACCGCAGGACCGACCAGGTCATCGGCACCGGGAACAGGACCAATGACGCGAACATCGGCAACGGCGACGTTCCCGACGTCCGTCTGGAGGCCCCCGGTTCGGTGGCGAACGGGGACACCCAGTTCTGGCATGTGGTGACCGAACCGAACGGTGGCGTGACCCTGCTGAACAAGGCGGGTGGCCGCGCGGCGGCCATCTGGACCGGGAACGCCACGGCCGGACAGCGGATCGGCCAGTGGGTCGACAACAGCGCCACGGGCAGCTGGAATCTCGTCAAGACGAGCGACGGGTTCTACAGGTTGCAGTCGGTGAAGAACACGAGCCTGTATCTGACCGGCGCGTCCGCCGGGGCGCCGCTGACCCTGCAGAACGCGGTGTCGGACGGGTCGCAGGACTGGGAGCTCGTCCAGTAGGCCCATGAGCATCCAGTAGGCCCATGAGCACAAAGGGG
>NZ_AEJC01000210.1 GCF_000317595.1 Streptomyces ipomoeae 91-03
TCGGCGCGTTGTGCCGCCGCCGGGCCTTGGCGCACGGCGACGCGAACGGCCGTGCGGTGACCGTCGGAGTGCGGATCCACGGTCCGAAGTACCGCACCGAGTCGGTGAGCCCACCGGCGCGTTCCAGTCCGCCCGGAAGGCCGTCAACCGCCCTCCACGCGCGCGTGCTCCAGTCGTAGAGCGTTCTCGGGAATGCCGGGCCCCCGTGCCGCGTTGTGATGTACGGACACGAGGAGGAGCGGTCACAGTGCTTGATCCGCAGGGTTTGTACGCATGGGAGCCGAAGGGCCTTGCTGTCGTCGACATGGCCCTCGCCCAGGAGTCGGCGGGGCTTGTCATGCTCTACCACTTCGACGGATACATCGACGCGGGGGAGACGGGTGACCAGATCGTCGAACGGCTCCTGGGCTCGCTGCCGCACCAGGTCGTCGCCCGCTTCGACCACGACCGGCTGGTGGACTACCGCGCGCGGCGCCCGCTGCTGACGTTCAAGCGCGACCGCTGGACCGAGTACGAGGAACCGACGCTGGAGGTGCGGCTCGTCCAGGACGCCACGGGCGCGCCCTTCCTGCTGCTGTCGGGGCCCGAGCCGGACGTGGAGTGGGAGCGCTTCGCGGTGGCAGTACGGCAGATCGTGGAGCGGCTCGGCGTCCGCCTCTCGGTGAACTTCCACGGCATACCCATGGGCGTTCCGCACACCCGCCCGGTGGGTCTCACGCCGCACGGCAACCGTGCCGACCTGGTGCCCGGCCACCGCAGCCCCTTCGAGGAGGCCCAGGTGCCCGGCAGCGCCGAGTCGCTTCTCGAATACCGCCTCATACAGGCCGGACACGACGTCCTGGGCGTTGCCGCGCACGTGCCGCACTACATCGCCCGCTCCCCGTACCCGGACGCCGCGCTGACCGTCATCGAGGCGGTCACGGCGGCCACCGGGCTGGTCCTGCCGAGCGTCGCGCATGCCCTGCGCACGGAGGCGCACCGTACGCAGACGGAGATCGACCGGCAGATCCGGGAGGGCGACGACGAGCTGGTCGCCCTCGTGCAGGGCCTCGAGCACCAGTACGACGCCGCCGCGGGCGCCGAGACGCGGGGCAACATGCTCGCCGAGCCCGTCGACATCCCGTCCGCCGACGAGATCGGACGTGAGTTCGAGAAGTTCCTGGCGGAGCGGGAGGGCGAGGGCTGAGCGCTTCGGGGGTCTCGGGTTCCCCGTTCAGTCTCGAGGGAGGCCGTGGGAGACCCTGATCTCAGGGCCTCCCACGGCTGTGTCAGTGGCAGGGCCTAAGCTGCCGGGCATGCTGAAAGTGGGGTTGACCGGCGGTATCGGCGCCGGCAAGAGCGAGGTGTCGCGGCTGCTCGTGGAGTGCGGCGCCGTGCTGATCGACGCGGACCGGATCGCGCGCGAGGTCGTCGAACCCGGCACTCCGGGGCTCGCGGCGGTCGTCGAGGCCTTCGGTGAGGACGTGCTCGCGCCGGACGGCAGCCTCGACCGGCCCAAGCTCGGCTCCATCGTCTTCGCGGATCCCGCCAAGCTCGCCACGCTCAACGCGATCGTGCACCCCCTGGTCGGCGCCCGCTCCAGAGAACTGGAGAACGCCGCCGCCGCGGACGCCGTCGTCATCCACGACGTTCCCCTCCTCACCGAGAACGGCCTCGCCCCGCTGTACGACCTCGTGGTCGTCGTCGACGCCGCCCCCGAGACCCAGCTCGACCGCCTCGTACGCCTGCGCGGCATGAGCGAGGAGGACGCACGCGCGCGTATGGCCGCCCAGGCCACGCGCGAGCGGCGCCTGGAGATCGCGGACATCGTCATCGACAATGACGTACCCCTGGAAGACCTCCGGCGGCGCGTACGGGATGTATGGGCGGATCTCGTACGCAGAGCGCAGGAGTCCCGGGAGCGCTCCGAACACTCATCGGAATAGCGGGCTGCCAGGGGGCGTTGAACCGTCGCAGCAAGGGAAGGACTCAGCCGTGCCCGAGATCAGCGGTTCCACCGGACGTACCCCGGAGACGCACGTCATCGACTTCCGCGCTGCCGAGCAACTGCTGGCCGCGAAAGACCCGCGGGGCGCGGTGAAGCTGCTCGACCGGGTCATCGCCGAACACCCCGAGAACACGGCCGCCCGGCTGCTGCGCGCCCGAGCCTTCTTCGCGGCGGCCCAACTGCGGCCCGCTGAGCTGGAGTTCACGATCGTTCTGGAGCGCGAGCCGGACAACGCCTTCGCCCACTTCGCCCTTGCCCGCACCTATGAGCGTCAGGCCCGCCCCGACCAGGCCAAACGCCACTTCCGGCTGGCCGCGGCCCTCGACCCGAACCCGGAGTACCTGGAGGCGGCGCGGTTCGAGTAGGGGGCCTGCGGGGCGCGGTTCCTGCGGTCGGTGGTCTGCCTCGTGGGTCCTCGCGGTCGGCGGTCTGCTGCGGCGGGTGGTCGGCCACACACCGTGGCCGCCGTTGAGAGCCCCTACGGGTGGTGGTGCTCCGGCGGTCGGTACGGCGGGATGTCGCGGCCCGGCTGGTAGTGCGGGCCCTGGCGGATGTGGCGCAGGACCAGCGTCAGGTCGACGGTGGCGATCAGCCACAGCACGCCGCAGGCGACGGCCCAGCCGGGGCGGCCGACGAAGGCGAAGGCCACGGTTCCGAAGATCGCCCAGATCACACCCCATATGCTCAGCCAGAGCCGCATGCGCAGAGCACTGCGTGCTGTCATCGGTTCACTGCCGGTACGCATCAGGATCGCCGCTCCTCGGCGGACAGGACCGTTGCTCCCCGGTGGACACGATCACCAGCCGTGACCGCTCTACCGATTTCGGTCACCCTGTTCGTCCTACTCGTCCTGCTTTTTCTGCTCGTCCTACTCGGAAACGTACTACTCGCCCCGTGCGTTCTCCAGAAGACGGTGTGGAGTGACGGGGGAGGCGACTGTGCTGCTGGACGCACTGCGAGCGGACGAGAAGCTCGCCGAGTGGCTGAAGCGACTCGACGAGGAGAGCGAGGGCGCCGCTGCGGTGGAGGCGAGGCTTCCGGACATCGGTGACCTCCCCGGCGTCCTGCTGGACCTCGCCGTTCCGTACGAGGACGTCAACGACCTGCTCGCGCTGCGCCGCGCGCTGGCGGACGACGAGGAGGCGACACGTCTCCTCGAGAAATGCGTCGGCGGGCTCGTACGGGACATGGGGAAGACCGGCAAGGGGCTGAAACTCCCGCCGTTCCCGCAGGATTCGGGTCCGCTGGGCCGCTACTTCCCGGTGTACGTCTTCGTCGCCGCCCTGCCGTACGTGCGTGCGTACCACCATGAGCGCGGCATCCCCGATGACATCTCCCGGCGGACCCTCGCGGACCTCGGCCGCGGTCTGGTGCTGCACCGCCGGCGGTACGGGGTGGGCGGGCTGGTGGCGCCGACCTGGTTCTCGCTGCACTTCCACGGGGAGTTGTTCCAACTCGGGCGGTTGCAGTTCCAGCGAGCGCGGATCGGAGGGCGCGAGGGGGTGGCGCTCGCGGCGTCCGGCCTGGCGGCGCGGCCCGGGGAGCTCTGCCTCGACCTGCACATACCCGACTACGCGGGACCCCTGACACCGGAAGCGTGTGACCGGTCGTTGGCGCTGGCCCGGGAGTTCTTCCCGCGGCACTTCCCCGAGGAGCGCTATGCGGCGGCCTGCTGTCACTCCTGGCTCCTCGATCCGCAGCTGAAGCGGTATCTGCCGGAGGACTCCAACATCGTCCGCTTCCAGGAGCGGTTCCGGACCTCCTGCGGGAACAGCGAGCCGGGGGACGACCTGCCCATCCGTTTCGTGTTCGGCGACCCCGACCTGCCGGTCGAGACACTGCCGCGCCGGACCAACCTCGAACGTGCCGTCGTGGACCATCTGCGGGCGGGCGGCCATTGGTACTGCGGGCACGGGTGGTTCGCGTGGTGAGACGCCACGTCTCCGACGCATTCACCCCAACGAGTGACGGGTGAGTGGAACGGCCCGGCGCCGACCGGCCGTTGGACGGATATGAGCATTCAGATGCGTGAGGGGTACGAGGGCACCGGACCCGGCGAGATCACCCCGGACGGCTGCGCGGTCGAGCTGTACTCGCGGCTGCCCGTGGGCGACGAGCCGGAGGTGATCGCGGGCGTCGCGCCCGCGGGGGCGCGCATTCTCGAACTGGGCAGCGGCGTGGGGCGCATGACTCATCCGCTGATCGAGCGGGGGTTCACCGTCACCGCCGTGGACGAGTCGGCGGAAATGCTGGAGCGGGTGCGTGGGGCCCGCACGATATGCAGCCCGATCGAAGAGCTCGACCTGGGTGAGAAGTTCGACGTGGTGCTCCTCGCGTCGTTCCTCGTCCATGTCGGGGACCCCGAGGTGCGGCGCGGCATGCTCGCCACCTGTCTGCGGCACGTGGCGGACGACGGTTTCGTACTCATCCAACGGGAGGGGGAGGACTACCACACCAACGTGCCCCGGGAGCGGGTCGACCCCCGAGGCTTCACCGTCCGCATCGTCTCCACCGAACCGGTCGGGGACGGGGTCAACTCGGTCCACGTCGAGTACTTCTTCCCCGACGGCGAGTGGACCCAGACGTTCCGCGCCCGCCCGATGACCAAGGAGCAGTTCGAGGACGCGCTGGGCGAGGCGGGGCTGAAGGTGGATCGGTATCTGACGGAGGACCGGGTGTGGGTGAAGGTGCTGCCGATGGGGTGAGAAGAGAGCCGTGTGAGGCGGCGCGGAGGAGGCGGTGCTCCGAACGGGCGGGGCGCCGAGTCGTGGTCGATGGTGCGGGCTTCGGTGGAAATCCGTTTCGGGCGTGGTCGCGGTGCCTCTACTGTGGCGCGGTGATGACTCAGGTGATCGTTCTCAACGGGGGCTCCAGCTCGGGGAAGTCAGGGATCGCGCGGTGTCTGCAGGCCGTCCTGCCGGATCCATGGCTGGCGCTCGGGACGGACACACTGGTCGACGCGATGCCGGCGTCCATGCAGACGTCGGACGGCGGCATCGAGTTCGCCCCGGACGGAGAGGTGAGCGTCGGGCCGGAGTTCCGGACTCTGGAGGCGGCGTGGATCGAGGGGATCGCCGCGATGGCCCGTGCGGGCGCCCGGGTCATCGTCGACGAGGTCTTCCTCGGCGGAGCGGAGTCACAGCGGCGGTGGCAGAAGGCCCTGGGGGACCTGGGGGACCTGGGGGTGCTGTGGGTCGGCGTCAGATGTGACGCTGCGATCGCCGCGGGCCGTGAGGTCGCACGGGGCGATCGGACCATCGGGATGGCGGCCTCCCAGGCGGACTTGGTCCATGAAGGCGTGGTCTACGACCTGGAGGTGGACACCGCGCACGCCGAGTCGATGGAGTGCGCACGGACCATCGCCGTCCACGTCAGGTGATCGCCGGGTCGGCTTCTGCTGGAATTTCCGGCGGGCGCCGATGAGTTCTGCGGAGTGCCACGGTCTACCTCTGTGACAGCAACCGACAGCCACACGGCGCTGCTTCACACCAGGAGACCTCATGTCCGAGAGCACCGCTCCCGTCACCCGAGTCGCGACCACCGCGTCCTCCTCCGCGTCCGCGGCCTCCGCATCCCCGGCCTCTGCCTCCGGCGCGGCATCCGCCACCGCCGCTGCCTTCGGCGCGAAGAGTGCCGCTCGCAGCAGGCGGGCCCGGATCTCGCTGGGCGCGTTGCAGATCGTGCTCGCGCTCATCTACGGGATCGCGAGCGCGCTGCCCAAGCTGATCGCGCATCCGTCGGCGGCCGAGTCGTTCGAGACGCTTGGGTGGGGCGACGCGGGGATGTACACCATCGGCGCGCTCGAACTGGCCGGTGCGATCGGGCTGTTGATTCCCGCGCTGGCCTCGGTCGCGGCGGCGTCGCTGAGCGCGCTGATGGTCGGGGCGTTCATCACACAGCTCGCCGTCTTCGACGGGGAGTACGCGGCGACTCCGCTCATCCTGATGGTGCCGCTCGCCGTGATCGCGTGGGCGCGGCGCCAGGACGCGGCCGGGCTGGTGCGACTGGTGCGACGGGAGGCGTGACCGCGCTGGTACGCCGAGGGCGTGATCGCCAAGGCGATGATCACGCGGAGGCAGGGCCGAGGGGCTTCCCGGTGGTTCTTCCGGGGAGTCCCCGGGCTCTGTCTCAGGCGTTGTCCCCCTGGGCTTTCGTCCTGCTGTCGTCTCGCCGGGTTGTCGTCTCGTGCTGTCCAGAGGTGGGGGGGCCTTCGCGGTCGCTCGGCCCCGGGCTCCCTGGTTCAGGACCTGTTGGCGCTCAGGACCCGTTGGCTCTGGGTCCCTCGGCTCAGGACCCGTCGGCCCCGCCGGGGCTGCCGCTCCCGCCGAATCCGCCGGGGGTTCCGGGGCCGGCCATGCCGCGGAGGCGCTCCAGTTCTCGGCGGTCGCGCTTGGTGGGGCGGCCGGTGCCGCGGTCGCGGATGCCGATGGGGGCGGTGGCCTCGCGAGGCGGGGGCGGCGGGGAGTTGTCGACGTAGCACTCGGCGGCGACGGGGGCGCCGACCCGCTTGCGGATCAGGCGTTTGACGATGACGATCCGCTCGTGCCCCCCGGCCTGGCGCAGACGTACCTCGTCGCCGACGCGCACCGAGTGGGCGGGCTTGACGCGTTCGCCGTTGACGCGGACGTGACCGCCCCGGCAGGCGGTGGCGCCCATCGAGCGGGTCTTGACCAGGCGGACCGACCAGATCCAGCTGTCGATACGCACGGTCTCGCCGTTCGCCGGGCCGGCGGCCTCGGCGGCGGCTGCCGCAGCGCCGGGGTCCCGGTTCGTGCTGCCCGGGCCGCTCGTCCGCTGACCCGTACCTTCAGAAGCCATGCCTCGACCTTAGCTCCCGGGCGCCCCAGGGGGAGGCGATCACCAGGCCGTACCGTGGAACCATGGGCGGCGGCAACGGTGGCAACGGCTTCCTCGGCGGCGGTGATGGTGACAAGGGTGCCCTTGGCAACCCGGGCACCGGTGGCGTCGGCGGGCTGGCCGCGCTCGACGCCCGGATCACCGGATGCCGTGCCTGTCCCCGGCTGGTCGAGTGGCGGGAGGAGGTGGCCCGGACCAAGCGGGCCGCGTTCGCCGACCAGGAGTACTGGGGGCGACCGGTGCCGGGCTTCGGGCCGCCCGACGCGGCGCTGTTGATCATCGGGCTGGCCCCCGCCGCGCACGGGGCGAACCGGACCGGTCGGATGTTCACCGGTGACCGCTCGGGCGATGTGCTGTACGCGGCGCTGCACGAGGTGGGTCTGGCCTCGCGCGGCACGGCCGTCGGCGTCGACGACGGACTCGAACTGTACGGCGTACGGATCACCTCGCCCGTGCACTGCGCGCCGCCCGCCAACAAACCGACCCCCGAGGAACGCGACACCTGTCGGTCCTGGCTGGTCAGGGAGCTGGAGCTGCTGCGACCGTCACTGCGGGTCGTGCTGGTGCTCGGCGCCTTCGGCTGGCAGGCCGCACTGCCCGCACTCGCCGAAGCCGGATGGAACGTGCCCCGGCCGCGTCCCGTCTTCGGCCACGCCACACATGTACCGCTCGACGGCCTCGACCTCTTCGGCTGCTTCCACGTCAGCCAGCGCAACACCTTCACCGGCCGACTGACCCCGACCATGCTGCGCGACGTCCTGCGTACGGCGGGGAGGGCGGCGGGGTTGAGCGTCACGCCGTAGGCCGACACCTGCCGTGGCCGGGAGCCGTCGCGGTCGGCAGCGGCTGCCGATGGACCCGCCGAACTCGCCCGCCCCGCCGGACCCGCCGGCCCCGGTGGAAAAGCGGATGCCGACCGTGTCGTACGGCGGTTAGGGTGGCGCAATGCCTCTCTATCCCGAGATCGAACCGTACGACCACGGCATGCTCGACGTCGGTGACGGCAATCGGCTGTACTGGGAAGTCTGCGGGAATCCGCAGGGCAAGCCCGCGGTCGTGCTGCACGGAGGACCGGGGTCGAACGCGAATGGCTGGTTCCGGCGTCTGTTCGACCCGGCGGCGTACCGGATCGTGTTGTTCGACCAGCGTGGCTGTGGGCGTTCGACGCCCTCGGCGAGCGCGTACGAGACCGATATGAGCGTGAACACGACCGCTCATCTCATCGCCGATCTGGAGCTGTTGCGGCGGCATCTGGGCATCGAGCGATGGCTGGTGTGGGGCGTGTCGTGGGGCTCGGTGCTCGGGCTGCGGTACGCGCAGACGCATCCGGGGGCCGTGTCCGAGCTGGTCCTGACGGGGGTCGCCGCCGGCTCCAACGCCGAAGTGGCGCTGCTGACCAGGGGACTTGGACAGCTGTTCCCGGAGGCGTTCGAACGGTTCCTGGCCGAGCTGCCCGAGGACGAGCGGGACGGGAACCTCGCGGCGGCGTACAACCGGCTCCTCGAATCGCCCGACGCGGAGGTGCGGGCGCGGGCGGCGCGCGCCTGGACCGACTGGGAGACGGCCATCGCGGCAGAGCCGCCCCGTTCCGTGCCGCGCTACGAGGACCCGGTGTTCCGCTACTCCTTCGCCCGTACCGTCACCCACTACTGGGGCAACGACCACTTCCTCGACCAGCGCGACCACGACGGCGTCGTCCTGCGTGACGCACATCTGCTCGACGGCATCCCGGGCACCCTCGTCCAGGGCAGCCTCGACCCGGGCAACTTCCTCGGCATCGTCTGGCGCCTCCACCACGCCTGGCCCGGTAGCGAACTGGTCCTCATCGACGACGTGGGACACAACGCGGGCGCGCCGGACATGGCGGAGGCGCTGGTGGCGGCGACGGACGGGTACGCCAAGAGGGGCTGAGCGTCAGAGACACGGGCCGCCGAGCGGGGCTGAGCGTCAGACGACACGGGCCGCCGAGATGGGCCGGGCGGTGACGTCGTAGTCCGGCGACGCGCCGTAGGAGCTCCAGCGGTAGCGGGAGAACTCACCGGTGGTGTTGGAGGCGTAGAACATCATGTGGCCGATGCCCACGCCGCGGAAGTCCGCGCCGTCGACGTTGCTGACCATGCGGGTGTCGGGGTGCGTGGTGGCGCTGGGCTGCCCGTACACGCCGTGCGGGGCGGAGGTCATGTCGACGATCTCGATCGCGTACTGGGTCTCCCCGCTCTTCACCCCGGTCCCGGTGTAGACGCCCTTGACCTCACGGACCATCACGATGTGTCCGGTGTTGTCGGGGTCGCTGCCGTTGTAGTCGACCGCGATCAGATCGCCGGGCCGTAGATCGGCGACCTTGCGGATGCGCTGGAAGTGGGGGCCGCCGGTGCCGTCGGTGAAGGCCTTGCGGTAGTCGGCGGCCTCGGGGATGTCCTGGAAGTACTGCCTGAAGTAGTCGACGGTGGCCCAGCCGTAGGTGTGCCTGAGCACCCAGGTGATGAAAGAAGAGCAGCGGGCCCTCGCGATCCAGCTGGTCAGATCGTCGGGCGTGCCCCAGGTGACCGTCGACGAGGCATTGACCAGGTACTGGTTGTTCTGACCGGCGGTCCGGCCGCTGATGAGGGAGACCTCGTCGGCGCTGAGGGCGCGTCCGTATGCCCGGACGTCGTCCACCGAGCCCTTGAAGCGGTTCACGTACGCGCCGTCCCACTTGGCCCGGCCTATGTTGAAGCCCTGGGTCGAGGCCCAGGACAGGGTGGTGGCGGTGCTGCGATGCCATTCGCCGTTCACGTACAGGTGGATCTGTGTGCCGTCCCACACTCCGGTCAGATGGGTCCAGACTCCGAGCGTGGCGGGGGTGTTGGCGACGGCCGAGACCTTGGTGCTCTGGTCCTCGCTGCGGACCTTGAATGCCCAGGTCCTGGGCTCCGGGTCGTACTGGAGGAGGAAACGGCTGGCGTTCGTGCCGTCCTGGCTGACCGCCGTGTACATGTTCTCCAGGTCGGCGGGCGAGTCGCCGTCCGCCAGGCGCAGCCACGCCGACACCGTGAACGGGGCCGTGGTGTCGAGGACGGAGGCCGTGGTCGCGTAGGCGTTGGAGGTGCCGTCGAAGGTGAGTTCGCCGCCGGCGCGGAGGGCGGACCAGGAGGCGCTGGAGCCAAGGGTGACGGGGTGGTCGCGGCCGGACCGGTCGGCGGTCGTGCCGTCCAGCGGCCAGTGCCCGAGGAGGCCGCCCGGCAGATAGCCGGCCGCCAGGAGACGCTGGTAGTGCACCATCCGCTCGGCCTCCGCCAGATGCGGTGCCGTGACCGGGGTGAACGGAGTGTTGAGCGGTGCGTCGGCCGCGGCGGTGCCCGCGCTCTGCATCACTCCCGTGAACGCGCCGACGCCCACGAACGCCGCTCCGCCCAACAGCCCACGTCTGCTGACCATGCTGACTTCCTCACTGCCGTGTTGACGGGTCGGCAGAGTGTAGGCAGGGCATCGCTCGCTGTTCATGGGGTTTACGGGGCGCGCCATTGACGGGGTTCACTTGGCGCCGTTCATGGGTGGTCACGGGCCGCCATTGACGGGGCTCACGGGGCGTCGATGCCGATGTCCTCGGCGTCCTCGCCGAACAGATGGCGCACCGTCGAGCGGTAGTTGGTCCGGACGTGGGTGAGGGCGTGGGCGCGGGCGCGGTGGGGGTCACCGGAGGCGATCGCCTCGTACAGCTCGCGGTGTTCGGTGAGGAGCTGGGACCACTCGGTGTTGCGGCGGGTGAGCCAGCGCAGGCGGCCGTCGACCGGCTCCATGACGGAGATCAGCAGGCTGTTGCCGGCCATGGCGAGGACGCGGTCGTGGAAGCGGGTGTTGATGTCGGTGATCGTCTCGGCGTCACCGGCGCGGGTCGCGTCCGCCGCCTGGTCGAGCAGGGCCGACAGCTCCGCCAGGGACTCCGGGGTCGCGCGGGTGGCGGCGAGCCCGGCGGCGTACACCTCCAGCGCCTCGCGCAGCTCGAAGAGTTCCGCGACGTCGGCCGGGGTGAGACGGCGGACGACCGTGCGGCGCGGGGTCTCGAAGAGGACGAAGCCCTCGGCGACCAGAGCGCGGATCGCCTCGCGGACCGGGACCCGGGAGACCCCGAAGCGGTCGGCCAGCTCGCGCTCGACGAGCCGGTCGCCGGGGCGGAGCCGGCCCGCGATGATGTCCTGCCGCAGCGTCCCCAGGACGCGCTCGCGCACCGCGCCCAGGGGTTCGATCTTCGCGCCTTCCGGAGCCAGGGAACTCATGGAGCAATCTTCGCTGACGCGCGTGGTGTTTTACGTGTCGTTAACGACAGCGACATCGGTCAGAACAGTTGACGGGAGGACTATCAGAGGAGTTTGGTATACCAAACGGCTCTGAGATCCTGCACGAGTGCCGGACAACTCCCCCACGCCTCGTCCCCGCTCTCGTCTCCTCTCGCTCATGGAGGCCCCGTGTCCCTCGCCGACGCTGTCGAAGCCACCGGCAGAACAGCGTTCGTCCCCGACCCCCGGCTCACCAACGAAGACCTCGCGCCCGCGGAGAAGCGCAACTGGAAGGTCTTCGACCTCTTCGCCCTGTGGATGTCCGACGTCCACAACCTCGGCAACTACACCTTCGCCGCCGGTCTGCTGGTCCTCGGCATGAACGTCTGGCAGGTCTTCACGTCGCTGCTGGTCGGCTTCATGATCATCTACATCGGGATGAACTGGATGGGGAAGATCGGTCAGCGCCACGGCGTGCCGTTCCCCGTGGTCAGCCGGATCAGCTTCGGCGTCTGGGGCGCCAACATCCCCGCCGTCATCCGGGCCGTGATCGCCATCATGTGGTACGGCATCCAGACCTACCTCGCGTCCGTCGCCGTCAACATCATGCTGCTGGCCGCCTGGCCGGGCCTGGAGTCCTGGACCCACAACTCCTTCCTCGGCCTGCACCAGCTCGGCTGGGTGACCTTCGTCGCCCTCTGGCTCATCCAGGCGCTGATCATCAGCCAGGGCATGGAGTCGGTGCGCAAGTTCCAGGACTTCTGCGGCCCGGCGATCTGGCTGGTCATGATCGCGCTCGCCGTGTGGGTCCTCGCCAAGGCCGACTGGACCATCTCGCTCACCTCGACCCCCAACCCGGTCTCCGTCGGTGAGCAGTGGCGGCAGTGGTTCGGCGCGATCGGGCTCGTCCTCGCCACCTACGGCACGCTGATGCTCAACTTCTGCGACTTCTCCCGCTTCGCGCCCGACTACAAAACGGTCAAGCGGGGCAACTTCTGGGGCCTGCCCATCAACTCGACGGCCTTCGTCGTGGTGTCCGTCATCGTCACGGCCGGCTCGATCGAGGTCTTCGGCAAGGCCATCACCGACCCCGCGTATCTCGTCGCCGAGATCGGCAACACCTGGATCCTCGTCCTGGGCGCCCTGACCTTCGCCATCGCCACCATGGGCGTCAACATCGTCGCCAACTTCGTCTCCCCGGCGTACGACCTCGCCAACGTCTGGCCGCAGAAGATCACCTTCAAGGTCGGCGGCATGATCAGCACGGTCGCGGCGCTGGCGGTGACCCCGTGGAACCTCTTCTCCAACCCCACGGTCGTCAACTACTTCCTCGGCGGCCTCGGAGCCTTCCTCGGCCCGCTGTTCGGCGTGATCATGCTCGACTACTTCTGGGTCAAGCGTGGCCGCATCGACGTCGACGAACTCTTCAACGCCGAGCCCGGCTCCCGCTACTACTACCGCAACGGCGTCAACCCCAAGGCACTGTGGGCGTTCCTGCCGGCCGCGGCCGTCTCGGCGGTCCTCGCGCTGGTGAAGGACTTCAGCGCCGTCGCCCCGTACTCCTGGTTCATCGGTACGGCGCTGGCCGCCGCGCTGTACGCGGTGCTGTGCCGGAACGAGCGGGGTGTGGCGGAGCCGACGGGGACCGAGGACGCCGGGGTCGCGCGCACCGGAACGGCGAGCGCCGTCCCGGGTGCCGGTCCCGCCGG
>NZ_AEJC01000211.1 GCF_000317595.1 Streptomyces ipomoeae 91-03
CCCGGATCTCCAACTTGGCGAGCTGGACGCCGACGCAGTGATGGGGCCCGCTGCCGAGCGAGAGATGGCGGTTCGGCGTCCTGGTCAGGTCGAACCTGTCCGGGTCGGTGAACTCGTCCGCGTCCCGGTTGGCCGAGGGCAGCCACAGCACCACACGGTCACCGCGGCGGATCCGCTGCCCGCCGATCACCGTGTCCTGGCGCGCGGTCCGTACCAGGTGCGTGGCGCTGGCCGTCCACCTCAGGATCTCGTCCTTCGCCGTGTGCTGAGCTGGATAGGGTGGGGTTCACACTGTTCTCTGATCCATGTCTCTGATCTACGACAACCAGGAGCGGCTTTATGAGCGCTGTGATCCCCGCTGGAGGCGACACCGCGGCGGGCCGTTCCTGGCCCGAGGTGCTGAACGCCCTGCTGTCCGGACGGGACCAGGACGCCGGCGCGACGTTCTGGGCGATGGACCAGATCATGCGCGGTGAGGCGACGGACGCGCAGATCGCCGGGTTCGTGGTGGCGCTGCGGGCCAAGGGCGAGACCGTCGGGGAGATCACCGGGCTCGTGGACGCGCTGTACGAGCACGCCAATGTCATCGAGGTGTCGGGGGAGACCGTCGACATCGTCGGTACGGGCGGTGACGGCGCCAAGACGGTCAACATCTCCACGATGTCGTCGATCGTGGTCGCCGGTACGGGTGCGAAGGTCGTCAAGCACGGCAACCGGGCGGCGTCGTCGGCGTCGGGGGCGTCCGATGTGCTGGAGAAGCTGGGCGTCAATCTGGAGCTGACGCCCCAGCGGGTGGCCGAGGTCGCCGAGGAAGCCGGGATCACCTTCTGCTTCGCCGTGAAGTTCCACCCGGCGCTGCGTCATGTGGCCGCCGCGCGGGGGCAGCTCGGCATCCGGACCGTGTTCAACGCGCTGGGGCCGCTGGCCAACCCGGCGAAGGTCAAGGCCCAGGCGGTGGGTGTCGCCGACCCCCGGATGGCGCCGATCATGGCGGGTGTCTTCGCGGAGCGCGGCAACTCGTCGCTGGTCTTCCGCGGTGACGACGGGCTGGACGAGCTGACGACGACCGCCACGTCCCGGGTGTGGGTCGTACGGGACGGCAAGGTGACCGAGGAGTCCTTCGACCCGCGTGACGTCGGTCTCGACCTGGTGCCGGTGGAGGCGTTGCGGGGGGCCGACTCCTCGTACAACGCGGATGTCGCACGGCGGTTGCTGGACGGGGAGACGGGGCCGGTGCGGGACGCGGTGCTGCTCAACTCGGCGGCGGCGCTGGTGGCGTTGGAGCCGGGCACGGGTTCCCTGGCGGAGCAGCTGCGGGGCGGAATGGCCAAGGCCGCGGAGTCGATCGACTCGGGAGCGGCGAAGAGGGTGCTCGAGCGGTGGGTGGCCGCGAGTAACGCGTAGCGGTGCGGAGACCGCCCAAGAGCTCGGGAGGTCGGGGCTGTTGGGCGGGTGCGGGACGCCACAAAGCTGTTGTAGAACCCCACCGTCTCCCGGCGCCCGAACAGATCGATCTCCGTCTGCGCCCCCTGATACGGCACCTCCTTCCGCACGATCCCCAACCCCAACTCGGCCGCGATCAGCTCATGCCCGAGACACACCCCGAGCACCCCACCCCGATGCCCCCGCATCACCTCGCCGGTCAGCCCTCGCAGAAACCGCATCTTGGGGTCATCGACGTCCCCCGGATCCCCGGGCCCGGGCCCGAGCACCACCACCCCGTCGTGCGCGAGCACACCCTCGCGCACCCCCGGCTCGTCGTACCGCCGTACGGTCACCTCCAGCCCACAGGACCGCAGCAGATGCGCGAGCATGGCCGTGAAGGTGTCCTCGGCGTCGACGACGAACGCGTGCCCGGTCAACTCGCCCGTCCGCTCCTGCATCCGCAGCCAGAA
>NZ_AEJC01000212.1 GCF_000317595.1 Streptomyces ipomoeae 91-03
GCGGTCCGTGGCGAGGACGCGGGCCTGGGGCTTGATTTCCTGGGCGGCGAAGATGCCGCGGACCGGCGCCAGGTGCGGGTCGCGGTTCAACAGCTCCAGATAGCGGGTGAGTTGCTCCACGCCGTCGATCTCGCCGCGCCGCTTGATCTCCACCGCGACCGTCGCGCCGTCGGCGTCCCGGCACAGGATGTCGACCGGGCCGATCGCCGTCATGTACTCACGGCGGATCAGCGTGTACCCCTCGCCGAGGGTCTCGATGCGGTCGGCGAGCAGCTCCTGCAAGTGTGCCTCCACGCCGTCCTTGATGAGGCCGGGGTCGACCCCCAGCTCGTGCGAGGAGTCGTGGAGGACCTCCTCCATCGTGATGATGAGCTTCTCGCCCGCCTTGTTGACGACGGTCCAGACGTCTTTCTCGTCGTCGGTGCCCTCCTTCAGCGTGCAGGGCGGCGACATCCAGTTGAGGGGCTTGTAGGCCCGGTCGTCCGCGTGGATCGAGACGCTGCCGTCCGCCTTCACCAGGATCAGACGGGGAGCTGAGGGGAGGTGGGCGGTGAGCCGGCCCGCGTAGTCCACGGAGCAGCGGGCAATGACGAGACGCATGGTCGGCAACGCTACTCGACACCGATGGGTGCGCGCGATTCGCCCACCATGGCAGCGGCTGACGGTCGTCGTTCGACGACCACACCCGTCACGTTCGGAACTGTCGCCCTCCGTCACGGTCTCACGCCCCTCACATGAGCCTCCGTCGTCCTCCGGCATGTGCCGCTGTCAACTCCTGTTCGGCAATGGCTGATTGTGTGCGACAAGGGCTCCGTCGGTGCGCGCATTCTCCTGGTGCGGCCACGCGCGGTTGCATACGGTAGAAACGCGAGGTTGCGAACCGTGCACTCTGCGTGTTCGGCGAGTGAGCTCCAACCCTGTCCGTCAACCCCTGTTGTAGCGGGGGTGCGAGAGGAGAACCCATGTCGCTCGACGTCTCACCGGCCCTACTCGAACAGGCCGAGCGAGGCGAGGTCGACGAAGCCGCCTTCGTCGACTGCGTCCGGACCTCCCTGCCCTACGCATGGGAGATGATCAGCTCCCTGGTGGCACAGCTGAAGGTCGACGGCGGAGAGTTCGCCGACAACCAGACGCCCCCGCCGGACGAGCAGGCACGCGGACAGCTGCTCCGCGCGCTCGCCAGTGACGCGATTCGCGGCGCGCTGCAGCGGCACTTCGGTGTTCGGCTGGCCTTCCAGAACTGCCACCGAGTGGCGGTGTTCCCCCTGGATCCATCCGTGGACGAACGGCTGGCCCGCTTCACCTCGATCCGCGGTCAACTCCTCAACCAGTCACCGGAACTCCGGGACTGCTGAGGCCATGACGCAGCACAGCTTGCCGCTCCAACCGCGGGAGGTGCATCAGTAACCGGGGCGGCAAGCTTCCCGCAGCGTCAAGCAGTGGCTCAGCCGAGGTGAGGGAGCACCTCGGCTCCGAGTCGCCGTACGTTCTCCTCCGTCGCCGCCAGATCGCCGGAACCCTCGACGAGCAGGGCGAAGCGGGAGATGCCCGTCCGCTCGCTCGTCGCCGCCAGTCGGTCGGCGCACAGCCGTGGGGTCCCCACCGGGTGGAGCCCGCAGAGCAGTTCGGTGTACGCGAGCGGATCCCGCATGGCGCGGGCGCGGCCGTCCACCGTCACATGGGCGTCGAGCCCCTGCTTCAGCCAGCCCGGCATCGCCTTGGTGAGCGCCTCCACGGCGTCGGTGCGCCGGTCCGCGATCTGGCAGACGCCGGCCGACACATGGGCCGCGCCGGCGATCTCCGTCGACGAACGGCCCGCCGCGCGGGCGAAGTTGCGCCACATCGCGACCATCTCGGCCTTCTCCTCGTCCCCGACGTGCATCCCGAGGAGCATCGGCAGACCGCGCTCGGCGGCCAGCCGAACGCTCGCGGGTGAGGTGCAGGCGACGACGACCTCGGGCCCGGGTGTCTCGCCCAGCTCCTCCGAGGGGCGTGGTACGACGGGGACTTCACGGAAGCTGAATCGTTCCCCCGAAGCCGACACCGAGGGTTCGCGCAGCCAGCGCACCAGTAGATCGAGTGATTCCGGGAACCCGCTCTCGTACGCGTCGAGTCCGGTGCCGAAGACCTCCAGATCGACCCAGGGACCGCCGCGTCCGACGCCCAGGGAGAAGCGTCCACTTGACGTCACATGCAGCAGGGCGGCCTGTTCGCCCAGGGCCACGGGGTGGACGGTGGGCAGCACGCTGACCGCCGTACCGACGCGGATCCGCCGGGTGCGTCCCAGCAGTAACGCGGCGAGGGTGATCGCCGACGGGCACGTCCCGTACGGCACGAAATGGTGCTCGGCCAGCCAGACCGCGTCCAGTCCGGCCTCCTCGGCCACTTCCGCCGTCCGTACCGCCCGGTGGAGCGCCTCCCCCTGGCCCTGGCCGGGGAACTGGGCTCCCAGTACAAATGTTCCTACGCGCATCGCACTTCCTGCTTACTCGGCTCCGACTCGGGAGCTCCCCCACCCGGCATAACCGCCCGACACGTGCCCAAGACACGGCCTGGCGGCGAGATTTGCGGATTGTCTGCAGAATGTTGGGGGCGGTGGGTGTTCTGAGGTGTTTGGTGATGTACGCATACCCCCACCGGGCCCGCGTAGGCTGGACACCAACCCTGCTCCCTGTATAGCTCCGTGAGGTGTCCCGTGTCCCCGCGTCGCAACCGCCCCAAGGGCGATGGTCCGTCGGGCTCGTCAGGCCGCAGCGCCGAGGACGACCGCGCGGACCGGTACGGCGGCTGGCAGTCCAGCGAGCGCTGGCAGGGTGGCGAGTGGAGCGTGCGTCATGTGGCGGGCGCGAGCGCGGCGGGCAAGACCTACCGCTGCCCCGGCTGCGACCAGATGATCCCCTCGGGGATGCCGCATGTCGTGGCCTGGCCCGAGCACTCCGGCGTCGACGAGCGCCGCCACTGGCACAAGGCCTGCTGGAACGCGAAGGACCGCCGCACCACGCGGGTGCAGCGGTCCCGTAACGCGCCGAGGTTCTGACCCCTCAGGTCCACACCTCTCCGGGCCGTCGGTCACCTCTGATACCAGGCCTCTCCGGGCCCTCGGTCACCGAACCTCCGGCCCGGCCCGGCATCACACGTCCCGCTGCTCCAGCAGAGCGTAGGCGCCGACGAACGCGGCACCGACCAGAGCGAGCATGATCCACAGCGGGTCCCAGCCGGACGGGCCGGACGAGCCGAGCTCCGCGTTGTAGAAGACGCCGAGCTGGCTCGGGATCGAGTAGTTCAGCAGGAACTCCTGCACGTCCCGCAGCGACTCCGAGAACATGAAGATCGCGATGACCAGCGGGGCGAGGAACAGACCGAGCATGATCGTGATCGCGCCCGCCGAGTGCCGGATCAGCGAGCCCATCAGCAGCGAGAGCAGACCGAACAGCGCGAGGTACAGGCTGACGCCGACCGTCGCCTTGAACCACTCCTCACCCGTGGGGCTCGCGGCGTTGTTGCCCTCCAGGATCGCCACCTGGACGAAGCCGACGAACGCGGTGGTGACCAGGGTGACCGTGAAGGCGAGCGCGAAGAACACGATCGCCTTCGCCGCCAGCACCCGGCCGCGGCTCGGGCACGCGGTCATGGTGGTCCGGATCATCCCCGTGCCGTACTCGGAGGCCGTGGTCAGTACGCCGAGCGTGATGAGGCAGACGCTGCCGAGCATCAGCCCGAACATCCCGAGACCCAGCGGGGACTCGCCCTCCAGGTTCATGTCCGTGGAGGCGGCGATGAGCGCGAAGAGCAGACCGAGGCCGATCAGCAGGACGACATAGACGCCCAGCGTCCACACTGTCGACCGTACGGACTTGATCTTCGTCCACTCGGAGGCGATGGCGTGCCCGAGGTGGGTGCGCACCACCGGGATCGGCGAGGTGTACGAAGCGCCCGGCGCCCCCTGCCAGTTCGGGGCGGGCTGCTGCTGGGCGACTTGTGGCTGGGGCGTGCTCATCGGGCGTCCTCGGGCTTGGTCAGGTCGGCGGCGGGAGCGGCGGGCGCGGCAGGGGCGGGGGCCGACTGCGCGGGGGCCTGGGGCGCGGCCTGGGCGGCGTAAGGATTCGGCTGCGGCTGACCGGGGGCCGGAGCCGCCGGCGCCGGAGCTCCGTACGGACCGGCCGGGGCCTGGCCCTGCGGCGGGGCGAAGGGCTGGCCGCCGTGCTGCGGGGCCGGCGGGGCGTACCAGCCGGGCTGGCCCTGGCCCGGGACCGGCATCGGCGGGGTCGCGCCGGGCGGCAGGGGCTGCTGGAGCCCGGCCTTCTGGTCGATGGTCGAGCGGTAGTCGACGGCGCCCTGCGTCATCCGCATGTACGCCTCTTCCAGCGAGGCCTGGTGCGGCGACAGCTCCCACAGCCGTACGTCGGCGTCGTGCGCGAGGTCGCTGATGCGGGGCAGCGGCAGACCGGTGACGCGCAGCGCGCCGTCCGGCTCGGGCAGCACCTGGCCGCCGGCCTCGGTCAGCGCGGACGTCAGCTTCTCGCGCGACTGCGGCTCGGTGTCCGGCGTCCGTACGCGCGCGAAGTCGGCCGAGTTCGCGGAGATGAAGTCCTTCACGCTCATGTCGGAGAGCAGCTGGCCGCGCCCGATCACGATCAGATGGTCGGCGGTCAGCGCCATCTCGCTCATCAGGTGCGAGGAGACGAAGACCGTACGGCCCTCGGCGGCGAGCGCCTTCATCAGGTTGCGCACCCAGAGGATGCCCTCGGGGTCGAGGCCGTTGACCGGCTCGTCGAAGAGCAGCACCTGGGGGTCGCCGAGCAGGGCGGCGGCGATGCCGAGCCGCTGGCCCATACCGAGCGAGAAGCCCTTGGAGCGCTTTTTGGCCACTTCCTGGAGGCCGACCACGCCCAGCACCTCGTCCACGCGGCGGGCCGGGATGCCCGACAGCTGCGCCAGGGACATCAGGTGGTTCCGGGCGGACCGGCCGCCGTGCACCGCCTTGGCGTCGAGCAGGGCACCCACCTGGCGGGCCGCGTTCGGCAGCTTGCGGTACGGGTAGCCGCCGATCGTCACCTGCCCGGAGGTGGGGTTGTCCAGACCGAGGATCATGCGCATCGTCGTCGACTTGCCCGAGCCGTTGGGCCCGAGAAAGCCGGTGACGGCCCCCGGCCGCACCTGGAAGGAAAGGTTGTACACGGCCGTCTTGGCGCCATAGCGCTTGGTCAGGCCGACTGCCTCGATCATGCTCCGCACCCATCGAACGGTTCAGGACGTCAGGTCTCAGGACGTCGGGGCGCACGCCCCCGTAAGGGTTAGGAGCTTATCTGTGTGTTGACGGTTCCGCTCAAATGAAAGTAAAAGCATCCAGGTCGCGGGGGGCCGGTTCGATCTGTACGTTCCCGCCGGTCGGATACCTGATCACGCGTCACGTCGCTGCAGGGCGAGATATCCGCCGAGCAGGGCCGCCACCGTCCACAGCGCCATGATCGCGAGCCCGCCCCAGGGCCCGTACGGGATGTCGTCGTCCACCGGGGTGACCACCCGCATGACGCTGCTGCCGGCCTGGTCGGGCAGATACCGGCCGATCTTCTCGGTGGCGTCGACGTTGCCCAGGATGTTGGAGATCAGAAAGAAGAACGGCATCAGGATGCCCAGCGACAGCATCGGCGAGCGCAGCATCGCGGCGACGCCCATGGAGAACATCGCGATGAGGGTCATGTAGAGCCCGCCGCCGATGACGGCCCGCAGGACGCCCGGATCGCCGATGTGCGCCTTGTGCTCGCCGAGCATCGCCTGCCCGAGGAAGAACGCCACGAAGCTGGTCGCGAGCCCCACCGCGAAGGCGAGCGCGGTGGCCACCGCGATCTTGCTGAACAGGAACGTACCCCGCTGCGGCACGGCCGCCAGTGACGTCCGGATCATGCCGGTGCTGTACTCGTTCGACACCACCAGCACCCCGAACACGATCATCGCCAGCTGGCCGATGCTCATGCCCGCGAAACTGATGAACGTCGGATCGAACGACAGCCGGTCCTCACGACTCATGGCGTCGAACTCGCGCTCGGAAAGCAGGGAGATGAGTACACCGAGCGCGATCGTGACCACCACGGCGAGCGAGAGTGTCCACACCGTGGACGCCACCGACCGGATCTTGGTCCACTCCGACCGGACGACCTGGGTCGCGGCCATGCTCAGCGCTCCCTCGTCCAGCCGTCGCCCCATCCCTCGACCGGTGTCCCGCTGTGCGCGTGGTACTCCACCGACTCGGCCGTCAGCCGCATGAACGCCTCCTCCAGCGAGGCCTGTCGCGGACTCAGCTCATGCAGCACGATCTGGTGCCGCGCCGCCAGCTCCCCGATCTGCTCGGGCTTGCCGCCCTCCACTTCGAGCGTGCCGTCTCCCGTCTCGACGACGATGACGCCGGCCTCGTAGAGCACATCGAGCAGCTGCTCCCGGTTCGGTGTACGAATCCGTACATACGAACGGGAGTTCTGCTGGATGAAGTCCGCCATGGAGGTGTCGGCGAGCAGCCGTCCCTGCCCGATGACGACCAGATGATCGGCGGTCAGGGCCATCTCGCTCATCAGGTGGGACGAAACGAACACGGTCCGACCCTGTGCGGCAAGGGACTTCATCACATGGCGAATCCAATGGATGCCCTCGGGGTCAAGCCCGTTTCCCGGCTCGTCGAACATCAGGATCCGGGGATCGCCGAGCAACGCCCCCGCGATACCGAGCCGCTGTCCCATCCCCAGGGAGAACCCCTTGGCCTTCTTCCGCGCGACGGCTGTCAGCCCCACGGTGTCGAGCACCTCGTGCACCCGAGCTTTTGGGATCCCATTGCTCTGGGCGAGGCACAGCAGATGATTGAAGGCGCTACGACCCCCGTGCACGGCCTTGGCGTCGAGCAGTGCCCCGATGTACTTCAGCGGGTCCCTGAGACCGCCGTAATGCTTTCCGCCGATCCGCACGTCGCCGGCCGTCGGCCGGTCGAGCCCCAGAATCATCCGCATCGTCGTCGACTTCCCGGCCCCGTTCGGCCCGAGAAACCCGGTGACGATCCCGGGCCGCACCGCAAAGGTCAAATTATTGACCGCAACCTTCTCCCCGAACCGTTTGGTCAGCCCCACGAGCTCGATCATGCGGCCACGCTAAGACGACGACCGGGGGGCTGCCACCGGAATGGATACGGCCACGAACCACCCGCAGCCGCCGCCGCAACACGCACCCCGAGCCATTGGGCGCCCGGCGGCTGTTGCTGGACGGGGGGTGGCTGCGCGACTCGGCGCTACGAGGTGCCGCCGCGCCCACCTGTGCCGCCTCAGCGGCACGACTGCCCGCAGCTATGAGCGTAGGCACGCCAAAGGCCCGCACTCCCGAAGGAAATGCGGGCCCTGGACACCCCCTGGCGTTGCCGTCAGGCGGTCGTGTTACCGGGACTGCTGCGCCGGAACCCCACGGGAGATCGGCTCGTCGTCCGTCGCCGGGGTGCCGGCGGCAGCCACCGCGGCGCCCGTCAGCGTCGCCAGCATCTCGCGGACGTTCGTCAGCTGGGCGTTGATCGAGTCGCGGCGGTTCGTCAGAGCCGCCAGCTCCCGCTCGGATTCCGAGCGGATGCGGTCCGCCTTGGCGTTCGCGTCCGCGACGATGTCCTCGGCCTGACGCTGGGCGGTCTCCACCGTCTGGCGGGCACGGCGCTCGGCGTCGGTGCGGAGCTTCTCCGCCTCCAGCCGCAGCTGCTCCGCGCGGTGCTCGATCTCCGCGAGCCGCTTCTCGGCCTTCTGCTGCCGCGAGGCCAGGTCGCGCTCGGACTGCTCACGCCGCTTGGCGAGGTTGGTCTCGAAGTCGGCGGCGGCCTGCGCGGCCTTGGCGCGGGTCTCCTCGAAGAGGGCGTCCGCCTCCTCGCGCTTGGACTGCGCGTCCTTCTGCGCCTCGGCCCGCAGCTGGGACGCGTCGCTCTTGGCCTTCTCGACGATCCGGACGCCCTCGTCCTCGGCCTTGGCCTTGCGCTCCGCGGCGAACGACTCGGCGTCGTTGCGCACCTGCTGGGCCGCCGACTCGGCGAGCTCGCGGTGCTGCTCGGCGGCGCGGCGGGCCTCCTCGCGCAGGTCCTTCGCCTCCTCCTCGGCGAGGCGGAGGATCTTCTCGACGCGGGCGCCGAGCCCGGCGTAGGACGGCTCGGCGTCGGTGACCGCGGCCTGGGCGTTCTGCGTCTCGAGGTGGAGCTCCTCGATGCGCTTTTCGAGCGCGGTGATGCGGGCGAGAGCGGAGTCACGGTCGGAGACGAGCTTGGAGATACGTTCGTCCACCTGAGCGCGGTCGTATCCACGCCGCACAAGCTCGAAGCCGTAGGGGGAAGTGTCGCTCATGGGGTTCCTGTCGAATGAGACCGGTGAGGTGATAGGTGGAATCCTAGGGGGCGAAGCGGCGTGTCATCGAGCAGATGCACGTTTGATCTGGAGAATGACACCCCTTTTGAGTGGCCGACCATCGGAATACTTGCCAGAAACTTTGCATCAAGGCCCTGGCAAGCACAGAACGAACACAAATCGGTGTCTGTAGGTGTCTGTAAGCGCCGGGCGGCGCGGGACCATACCCGCAACGCCCCGGCACCGCTAGCCGTCTGACGACTTGCCACTCGAACGGGTCGCACCCGCGGCGGCACCCGCCTTGACTCCACCGTCCTTGCCGCTCGACGGGGCCTCAAAAGACTCCAACGCCTCCAGGACGTCCTGGACACGGGAAATCTCCGCATTGATGTCCTCGCGGCGGCGGACCAGCACGTCGAGTTCGCGCTTGCCCTCCTCGACCGTACGGCGGGCTTCGCGGATCGCCTCGGCCTTCAGCTCCTCCGCCTCGCGGATCAGCGTGGCCTTCTTCTGCTCGGCCTCCTTGAGGAGCCCCTCCGCCTTCTTCACCGCGGCGATACGGACCTTGCCCGCCTCGGAGTTCGCCTCGGAAACGAGCTCCTTCGCCTTCGCCGTCGCCTTCTCCAGCTGTTCCTCGGACGCCTTGATGAGCGCGTCACAACGGTCACCGGTCGATTTCATCGTCTCGGCGGCCTCACGGCGGGCCCGCTCGTGCAGCGCCTCGATCTCGGCGGTGATGCGGTCGCGCAGCTCCTCGGCGCGCTCCCTGATGGCGGTCGCGTCACGGCGCGCCCCGACCAGCAGCTCGTCGGCGTCCGTACGGGCCTTCTCCACCAGGGAGTTGCCCTCGACGGTCGCCTCGGAGACCAGCCGGTCGGCCTCCTTGCGGGCCGCGCCCACCATCGAGTCGGCCTGCGCCTCGGCGTCCGCGGTGGTCTTCAGCGACTGCTTCTGCGCCTCGGTGAGCAGCTTGTCGGCCTCGGCGGTGGTCTCCGAGATGAGCTTGTCGACCTGCTCGGCGGCCTCGGAGCGCCGCTTGTTGGCGTCCTTGCGGGCCTCGTCGAGGGTGCGGTCGGCCTCCTCGCGCGCCACCGACATGAGCCGGTCCGCCTCCGCCTCCGCCTCCGCGCGCACCCGCTCGGCCTCGGCGCGGGTCCGCTCGGCGTGCTGCCGCGCGGAGGCCACCGTCTCGGCGGCCTCGGCCCGCAGCCGCTCGGCGTCGTCGGTCGCCTCGGCCAGCAGCCGGTCGGCCTTGGCGACGGACTCGGCCCGTACGCGCTCGGCCTCCTCGTTGGTCTCCCGCGTCAGCCGCTCGGCCTCGGCGGTGACCTCGGTGATCAGGGTGTCGGCCTGGGTGGCCGCGTCCGACCGGATGCGGTTGGCGTCCTCGCGGGCCTCGGCCCGGGTGCGCGTGGCGTCCTGGTCGGCCCGCGCGATGGTGTCCGAGGCCTCCGTACGCACCCGCTGGGCATGGTCGGAGGCGTCCGAACGGACCCGCTCCGCCTCGGCGAGGGCCTCCGCGACCGTACGCTCGGCGAGCGACTTCGCGGCCTCCGACTCCTCCCGCGCCTGCTGCCGGACCCGGGCGGCGTCCTCGGCGGCCCGCTCCCGCTCGGCGTAGGCGTCGGCGCGGACCCGGTCCGCCTCCTCCTCGGCCTCCCGGCGCGTACGCTCCGCCGCGTGGTCGGCCGCGTTGCGCAGCCCGGCGATCTCCTCCTGGGCCTGCTCGTGCAGCCCGGCCACCGAGTCCCGTACCTGCTGGGCGTGCTGCTCGGCCGCCGACACCATCTCCATGGCGCGCCGCTCGGCCTCCTCGACCAGCCGTACGGCCTCGGCCTGGGCCTCCTCCACGCGCTTGCGCGCCGAGGCCAGCAGCTCCTCGCTCTGCTCGCGGGCCCGCTCGCGCTCCTGGTCGGCCTCCTGCCGGGCGGAGCCCAGGAGTTCGTCGGCCTCGCGGCGGCGCCGGGCGGCCTCCTCCTGCGCGGCGGCCAGCGTCTCCGACGCCTCCACGCCCAGCCGCTCGGCCGCGGCCTGCGCCTCCGCCCGCACCCGGTCGGCGGTGTCCTGCGCCTCCGACTTCAGCCGTTCCGCCTCGGCCGCGGCCTCGGACCGCAGCCGTACGGCGATGGCCTCGCCCTCGGCGCGCGACGCGGAGGCGTCCGAGGCGGCCTCGTCGCGCAGCCGCTGCGCCTCGGCCTCGGCCTGCGCCTGGAGCGTACGGATGCGCTCGGCGGCCTCGGAGCGCAGCCGGTCGGTCTCTTCGGCGGCCTCGCGGCGGATCCGTTCCGCCTCGGCGCGGGCGTCGACCAGCGCCTCCTCGGCGGAGGCGAGCCGCGCCTCGGCCTCGCCGTGCAGCCGGGCCAGCTCCTCGGCGGCCTCCGCCTTGCGGGCCTCGACGCCCCGCTCGGTCTCCTCGCGCAGCTCACGGGCGGCCCGCTCGGCCTCGGCCCTCAGCTCGTCCGACTGTTCGATGACCTCGGCGCGGTGCCGCTCGGCCTCCTTGCGGGTGCGCTCCAGGGTCTCCTCGGCCTGCCGGCGCAGCGTCGAAGCGCGTTCGATGGCCTCCGTACGGACCTTCTCGCTGTCCGTCGTGGCCGTCTGCCGCAGCTCGTCCGCGTCCGCCTTGGCCTTGGCGAGCAGCTCCTCGGCGGTCTTGGCCGCCTCCTCGATCTGCTGGACGGCCTCGCGCCGGGCCTCGGAACGGATCCGCTCGCCCTCGGCGATCGCGTCCGCCCGCAGCTGCTCGGCCTCGCCGCGCAGCCGGCGCGCCTCCTCCTGCAGCTCGACCGTCTTGGCGCGGTACTCCTTGGTGTCGTCCTTCGCGGCGCCCTTGAGCTGCTCGGCGAGGTCGTGCGCCTCGGCGCGCAGCCGGTCCGCCTCCGCCTCGGCCTCGGAGCGGATCCGCTCGGCCTCCTCGGCGGCGGCCTTGGTGGTCTTCCGGGCGTCCTCGGCCGCCTTGTTCAGCACGTCCTCGGCGGTCTTGGCCGTCTTGGCGAGCTGGGAGGCGGACTCCTCGGCGGTGATCGAGCGGGCCTTCTCGGCCGCCTCGGCCAGCAGCTTCTCCGCCTCGGCCTTGGCGTCCGCGACGACTTCCTCGGCGGCGGCCTTGGTGGCCTCGGCCTCCTTCGTGGCCTCCTCGACCAGCCGGGCGACCTGCTCCTTCGCCGTACGCGTGCGCTGCTCGTTGGTCGCCTCGGCGGTGGAGAGGGCCTTGGCCGCGTTCTCCTTCGCCTCGGTGACCAGCTTCTCGGCCTCCGCGCGCGCCTCGCGCAGCGCCGCCTCGGCCTCCGTCATGCGCTGCTCGGCGGCCCGGCTCAGCTCGGTGGCCTGGCGGCGGGCGGCGTCCGACTCGGTCGCGGAGGAGGAGCGCAGCTGCTCGGCGTGTTCGGTGGCCTCCTGGGCCTGCGTCGACGCCGCGTTCAGCAGCCGCTCGGCCTCGGCACGGGCCCGGCGCAGGATCTGGTCGGCCTCGGCGCGCGCCGCGTCCGCGTCGCCCTGCAGCCGCTGACGGGCCTCGGCGACGAGCCGTTCGGCCTCGGCGCGGGCGGCGGCCAGCGCCTGCTCGGCCTCGGCGCGCGACTCGTCGACGAGCCGGCGGGCCTGCGCCTCACTACGGGCGCGCAGCTGCTCGGCCCACGCCACGTTCTCGTTGACGTGCGACTCGACGGTCTGGCGGCGCTCGGCCAGCTCCTGGTCGAGCTGCTGACGGCGGGTGACCGCCTCCTGGTGCAGCTCCGCCTGGAGACGGGCGGCCTGCTCGGCGTGCTCCTGGAGGATCCGCTGGGTCTGCGCACGGGCCTGGCTCAGCTCGCGCTCGGCGTCCTGGCGCAGCTGGTCGGCCTGCATTTGGGCCTGGCGGAGCATCTGCTCGGCCTGGTACCCGAGGTCGCCGCCGTCGTAGGCGGGTCGGGACATGATGGTGCGGCGCGCCTCGTGCAGCTTGGCGCGCAGCACCTCGACCTGGTAGCCGAGGTCCTCGGCGTGCTGGATCGCCTTTTCCCGCTCGGTCTTCAGCCGCTCCATCTCGGCCTCGAACCGAGAGAGGTGGTCGACGTCAGCCGCCGGCTCTCGCTCCTGGCGTTCGTAGCCCCGCACTGCGCGGTCCCATCCGTCCCCTGGTCGCAACCTCTGGCAAACGAGCTCCGTCCAACCGGCGAACGGGGCCCCCGGGGAATGGTGTCAGATCAACGGCGGAGCACGGGCTGCCGCCCTAACCCTCGTCCCCCGAAACCTGGACCCCGGCCCTGGGACACTCCTGATGGATCTCCGTGGCGTCGCACGGCCATCCGACAGGAGCACCCTTGGGTCCCGTCGTCGGAAGGCGGCAGGACCCGGGCCGCCACCTTGAAAAGGGACGGCCGGGCCCAACCCTACCGGCCCATATGTACGGGGGTCAGTGCTCAGGTGACTCAACTGGCGCCGAAGTGACCAGTTCTGTCAGTACACCGTGACAATCCTTGGGGTGCAGGAACGTGATCCGTGACCCCATGGAACCGCGTCGCGGCTCCTCGTACAGGACGCGTACGCCCTTGTCCTTGATCGCGGCCGCGTCGCCGTCCACGTCCGCCGTACCGAAGGCGATGTGGTGGACCCCTTCGCCGTTCTTCGCCAGCCATTTGGCGACGGCGGAGTCCTCCCGGGTGGGCTCCAGGAGCTGGAGGTACGAGGCGCCGCCGTCGTCCGTACTGTTGATCTTGAGCATGGCCTCGCGGACGCCCTGCTCCTCGTTGACCTCGGAGTGGAACACCTCGAAGCCGTACGTGGCCCGGTAGAACTCAACAGTCGTGTCGAGGTCGAAGCAGGCGATCCCGATGTGGTCGATTCGAGTCAGCATGGTTTCAGTGCAGCGCTCCTCAGGTGGTTACGCAACGTGCCAGCGATCACACCGACAGCCCGATGACGGCACGGAGTGCCACTCAGTACATTCGAAGTAAACCCTCGTTCACTCCTCGGCCGTGCAGGCTGGAAGGGGATCGCACCTCATGACTGGAACGAACGGCAGGACCTCGGTGATTGTCGCGGGCGCCCGTACGCCCATGGGACGGTTGCTCGGTTCGCTGAAGTCCTTCTCCGGAGCCGACCTCGGCGGCTTCGCGATCAAGGCCGCCCTCGACCGTGCGGGGATCGGTGGCGACCAGGTGCAGTACGTGATCATGGGCCAGGTGCTCCAGGCCGGGGCAGGGCAGATCCCGGCGCGCCAGGCCGCGGTCAAGGCGGGCATCCCGATGAACGTGCCCGCGCTCACGATCAACAAAGTGTGTCTGTCGGGCCTCGACGCCATCGCGCTGGCGGATCAGTTGATCCGTGCGGGTGAGTTCGACGTGGTCGTGGCGGGCGGCCAGGAGTCCATGACCAACGCCCCCCACCTGCTGCCGAAGTCCCGCGAGGGCTACAAGTACGGCGCCATCCAGATGCTCGACGCCATGGCGTACGACGGTCTGACCGACTCCTTCGAGGGCATCGCCATGGGCGAGTCCACCGAGAAGCACAACACCCGCCTCGGCATCCTCCGCCCCGAGCAGGACGAGATCGCCGCGCTCTCGCACCAGCGGGCCGCCGCCGCGCAGAAGAACGGTGTCTTCGACGCCGAGATCACTCCCGTCGAGATCCCGCAGCGCAAGGGCGAACCGGTCGTTTTCAGCCAGGACGAAGGCATCCGCGGCGAGACGACGGCCGAGTCCCTGGCCAAGCTGCGCCCGGCGTTCTCCAAGGACGGCACGATCACCGCCGGCTCCGCCTCGCAGATCTCGGACGGCGCCGCGGCCGTGGTCGTCATGAGCAAGGAGAAGGCGGAGGAGCTGGGCCTGGAGTGGCTGGCGGAGATCGGCGCCCACGGAAACGTGGCCGGCCCCGACAACTCTCTGCAGTCGCAGCCGTCGAACGCCATCCAGCACGCCCTCAAGAAGGACGGTCTGGAGGTCGCCGACCTCGACCTCATCGAGATCAACGAGGCCTTCGCCGCCGTCGCCGTGCAGTCAATGAAGGACCTCGGAGTGTCCCCGGAAAAGGTGAACGTCAACGGCGGCGCGATCGCCCTCGGCCACCCGATCGGCATGTCCGGCGCGCGTCTGGTCCTGCACCTCGCCCTTGAGCTGAAGCGGCGGGGCGGCGGTGTCGGCGCGGCGGCGCTGTGCGGTGGCGGTGGACAGGGTGACGCGCTGATCGTGCGGGTACCCAAGGCCTGAGGCGTTCGGGCTCTCGTCGGACCTGAGGCGTTCGGTTCTCGTCGGTTCTCGTCGGTTCTCAGGTCCATGTGGCCGACCGTCGTCACTTGTCTACTCGGAACGGAGCTGTGATGCAGGACGTCCCCACGCTGGTGGCCCAGGCCAGGGAGGGACGGCCGCGTGCCGTCGCCCGGCTGATCTCTCTGGTGGAGGGGGCGTCCCCGCAGCTCCGCGAGGTCATGGCGGCGCTGGCCCCGCTGACGGGCGGCGCGTATGTGGTGGGCCTGACCGGTTCACCGGGCGTCGGCAAGTCCACGTCCACGTCGGCGCTGGTGACGGCGTACCGGCGGGCCGGGAAGCGGGTCGGCGTCCTGGCCGTCGACCCGTCCTCCCCGTTCTCCGGCGGCGCCCTGCTCGGCGACCGCGTCCGGATGTCGGAGCACGCCTCCGACCCCGGCGTGTACATCCGCTCCATGGCGACCCGCGGCCATCTGGGTGGCCTGGCGTGGGCGGCCCCGCAGGCGATCCGGGTGCTGGACGCGGCGGGGTGCGACGTGATCCTGGTCGAGACGGTCGGCGTCGGCCAGTCGGAGGTCGAGATCGCCTCCCAGGCGGACACCTCCGTGGTGCTGCTGGCGCCCGGCATGGGTGACGGCATCCAGGCGGCCAAGGCCGGAATCCTGGAGATCGGGGATGTGTACGTCGTCAACAAGGCCGACCGTGACGGCGCGGACGCCACCGCGCGCGAGCTCAACCACATGCTGGGGCTGGGGGAGAGCCGTGGGCCCGGTGACTGGCGGCCTCCGATCGTCAAGACGGTCGCGGCCCGGGCGGAGGGCATCGACGAGGTGGTCGAGGCGCTGGAGAAGCATCGGGCGTGGATGGAGGAGCGGGGGGTGCTCGCGGAGCGGAGGCTTGCGCGGGCGGCGCGGGAGGTGGAGACGATCGCGGTCACCGCGCTGCGGGAGCGGATCGGTGACCTTCATGGGGACCGGCGGTTGAGTGCGTTGGCCGAGCGGATCGTCGCGGGGGATCTGGATCCGTATGGTGCGGCGGACGAACTGGTGGCGGGTCTGACGCAGGGGTGACCTCGGGGTTTTCCCGCCCCCGCCGCCCCTACCCGTCCCTCCCCCACTAGGGGTGCTGCCCCTTCGACCCCGGGCGGTTTCTGAGGGCCGGTTGGTTGGCTGCGGGTGGGTGGGGGCTGGTCGCGCAGTTCCCCGCGCCCCTGAAAGACGCGGTCGCGTCCCTTGCTTTCAATCCGCAGCCGGCGCGTAACCCCCTCCAAACGGCGGTAGG
>NZ_AEJC01000213.1 GCF_000317595.1 Streptomyces ipomoeae 91-03
AAGCGGTGTTGATAGCCGGTGCTGGATCCGCAGGTGACGACGGTGCCGCCACGCCGGACGACGAAGACCGAGATGCCGAACGTGGCCTTGCCGATGTAGTCGAACACGACATGCGGGTCCTCGCCGGTCTCGGCGCGGATGATCCGGCCGAGGCGCTTGCCGGCCTCGATGCTCGCCTCCGGGTCGTCGGTGGCATCGCCGTCCAGGCCGATGTCGGCACGGTTGATGACGACGTCGCAGCCGAGCGCCCGCGCCCGTCGGGCCTTCTCCTCCGTACTGACCACACCCACGGCGATGCCACCGCCGTTCTTGACCAGTTGGACGGCGTAGGCGCCGAGTCCGCCGGTGGCACCCCAGATCAACACGATGTCGCCCTGTTTGATGCGGGCGCCCCGATCGCTCACGAGCATCCGGTAGGAGGTGGCGGCGCACAGCATCATGGACGCGGCCTCCTCCCAGGTCAGATGGGCCGGCTTGGGGAGCAGCTGGCTGGCCCGGACGACCGCGTAGTGGGCCAGTCCGCCGAAGTTGGTCTCGAAGCCCCAGATGCGCTGCTCGGCGCCGAGCATGCCGTCGGCGTGGGTGGCGGGTTCCTGGTCGTCCACCTGGACACAGCTGACGACGACGTGGTCGCCCACCTGCCAGCGCCGCACTCCGGCGCCGGTCCGCACGATGACTCCGGCGGCATCCGATCCGACGACGTGATGGGGCAGACGGTGTCAACGCTATGGGGGGCCGTGGAGGGCTGCCAACCCTTAAAGACAGCCCCCTACCTGCGTCGCACCGTGCCGTCACGTGCCACGAGTGGGCGGACCGAGCCCCGGTCGGGCACGGTTCGCGCTGCCCGGGATTCACCCGGACGCCGCCCGGGACACGGCGACCGGTGGCAGATGTGCGCGTACTTCGCCGACCAGCTGGCGGCCGATCAGTTCGACACCTGTGCGCTCGGCCTCGGCGAGGGCCTCGAAGAGTCCCTCACGGTCGTCGTCCGTCCAGTCCACGGCCGACTGACGCAGCACATACGTCCTCTCAGGATCCCCCGGCCCGCACGGCCGGGCGCTCCGGTCGAGGATGTGCAGATACCACCGGAGCAGGCAACGAAGCGTTTCCACCCGGAAGTCCAGGCACTCCTCGGCGTCGGCGCGTTCACGGGCGTACGCCCGCACCAGGGCGTCCAGGTGGTAGCGGGAGTGGTCGTGCTCGCGCAGCAGATGGGCGTCGACCAACACGTCGAGTACGTCCTCGGCGTGCTCCTCGGAGCAGTTCAGCAGCACCGCCGCCGTCTCACCGCGGACGTACGGCATGTTGCCGACGCCGAGTCTGCGGAAGGCCGCCGCGAGGTCGATGCCGTGCACCGAGCGGTCGCGCAGCGTGGCGTATCCGGCATCCAGACCGGGGCGCACCGACAGGTCGCCGACGTGCAGTTCGTCGAGCAGCCGCCGCTGTTCGAACAGACGGTGGGCCAGGGCGCCGAGGCTGCGGCGCGGTCGTGAGCGCAGGCGGCAGCCGACGATGCGCAGGGCCAGCGGCACCCCGGCGCAGGTTTCGACCAGCCGGCGGGCGGCCACGCGTTCGGCGTCTATCCGCGGACGACCGGTGAACCGTTCCAGCAGTTCCGGCGAGGAGTCCTCGTCGAGTGCGTCCAGCGTGACGTCGTGCGCTCCTTCGAGGTCCGCGAGCCGGTGGCGGCTGGTGACGATCACCCTGCTCTCGCCGCTGCCGGGGATGAGCGGGCGGACCTGGGCCGCGTTGACGGCGTCGTCGAGCACGATCAGCATCCGGCGGTCGGCGACCAGGGATCTGAAGAGGCAGATCCGGTCGGCCATGGTCTTCGGCACCGCGACATCGGGCACCCCCAGCCCGACGAGTACGCGGGTGAGGACCTCGGCGGGTCGCGCGGGGTGTCCGGTGCTGCCCTCCAGGTCCGCGAAGACCTGCCCGTCGGCGAAGTCGGCGCGGACGGAGTGGGCCGCGTGCAGCGCCGGCGCGGTCTTGCCGATTCCGCCGGCGCCGGTGATCACCACCGTCGTGGCCGGTCCGGCGGCGGACGCCTTGTCCCTCAGCAGCCGTCCCAGCTCGACGGTCTCGGGGGTGCGGGCGGTGAAGTCCGTGACGCCCTGCGGCAGTTGGGCGGGTATCGGCCAGCCCTGCCAGGACCGGCCGGGGCCGCCGTGTCCTTCCTGGCGCTCTTCGGAGTCGTCCCGGCGCCGCGGTGGTTCGTCCTCGGCGCGCAGGATACGCCGTTGGACGGCCCGTAATTCGAAGCCGGGTTCGGTCCCGAGCTGGTCGATCAGCGCGGCGCGGGTCCGCTGGAACAGATCGAGGGCTTCCGGCTGCTGGCCGGAGCGGAAGAGCGCCGGCATGAGACGGCCGATGAGCCCTTCGTGCAGCGGGTGTTCCCGCACCATCTGCCACAGCTCGGGAAGGATCTCGGCGTGGCGCTGCAGTTCGAGGTCCAGGTCCACTCGCCAGATACGGGTCTGCAGATGGAGGCGTTGCAGATGGGAGGCCTCGGCGTCGTGAAGGATGCGTGAGGGCACGTCCATCAGCGGGTCGTGCCGCCACAGGGCGAGCGCCTTGTGGAGTTCCTCGACGGCTTCCGCGGTCCTGCCGGCCTGGACCAGGGCGTCGGCCGTCTTGCGGTGGGCGGTGAACCGTCCGAGGTCGGTCTCGTCCTCTTCCAGTTCGATCAGATAGCCGGGCGCGCGGGTGGTTGTCCTCGATCCCCCGGCCTTGCCCAGGACCTGACGCAACCTCATGACATAGGTACGGATCGTGGCGGCGGCGCTGGGCGGCGGGGCGCCGTCCCAGACGAAGCCGGCGATGGTGTCCACGGGGACCACTCGGTTCGCGTTGAGCACGAGGGCGGCGAGAATCACGCGCTGCCTCGCGGCGGGCACCCTCAACTCACTCCCGCCCGACCGGATGACCAGGGGACCTGGCAACAAGAACTCCATAACTGCCTCACCCCTACGAAGAACATGGTGCGATTCCCGGCGGTCGCGAGGCCCCCGCGGCGGCTGAGCGCGCACCGCACGACCGGAACAGTGGGCGGAACCCTCCCGCGACCGTCACCCCTGTCCGGGTGCCGGGGCGGGCAGCACGACGGTGGCGAGGGACAAGCCGTCCCGCACCGTCCAGCGGCCGGAGAGTTCCGTGAGTCTGCGAGGGCCTGGCACCAGCAGCCGGGCGGCGAAGACGCCCGACGCGTGCCCCGGGGTGAGTTCCCGGGGGTGGAAGGTGACGGTGGCCTCGTCGAATGCCAGTTCCCTGCCCGTGAGCGGGTACCAGACCTTGAAGACGGCTTCCTTGGCGCCGAACAGGAGCCGGTCCCACCAGACACCGGTGCCGCTGCCGGCTCCGGCGATCCAGGAGCGTTCCTCGGGCCGGGCCACGGCTTCGAGCACCCCGTCCGGCAGGGCGTGGTGGGGCTCGGCGTCGATCCCCACAGCGGCGATGTCCTTCGCCCGGGCGACGGCCGCGGCACGGTAGCCGGCGCAGTGCGTCATGCTGCCGACCAGGCCCTCCGGCCACCGCGGTGCCCCGCGCCGGCCCGGGACGACGGGTGCCGGTTCCAGGCCGAGCTGTGCGAAGGCTCTGCGCGCGCAGGCCCGTACGGTCGTATATTCCCGGCGGCGTTTGTCCACCGCGTCCCCGAGCGCCGCTTCCTCCTCCGGGAAGAGGCGGGTGTCGGTGAGGTCCTCCCGGGCCCAGGCGTGCCGCCTGGACGACACCAGCCTGTGCGCGATGGAGTCCGCGCTGCTCGCGCTCGTCTACGCGGACAGACTCGACCGCGCCTCCGTGTGGTCGGGCAGCCTTCTGCGGGAGGCCGCCGCCCGGCAGGTGCCCACCTGGCAGGCGAAGCTCACCGCGATCCGCGCCGAACTGGCCCTGCGGCAGGGTGACCTGAACCAGGCGTATGCCCTTGCCCATTCCGCCATGACACATCTGTCGCCCCGGAGTTGGGGAGTCGCCGTGGGGGCGCCGCTGAGCACCCTCGTCCTCGCCGCGACCGCCATGGGTGCGGACGACATCGCCGAGGAGCATCTGCGCCACTCCGTACCCGAGGCGATCTTCCGGTCCCGGTACGGTCTGCAGTATCTGTACGCCCGGGGCCACCACCACCTGGCCACCAACCGGGTGCACGCGGCCCTGGACGATTTCCTGCTCTGCGGTGACCAGGCCCGGGCCTGGGACATGGACCTGCCTGCGTTCCTGCCCTGGCGCAGCGGCGCGGCGGCGGCCCATCTGCGCCTGGGACAGCGGGACCAGGTCCGCCGACTCGCGGAGGCGGAACTCGCCCGCCCCGGCAGCGCCAAGTCCCGCAGCCGCGGTGTCGCCATGTGCCTGCTCGCCGAGATCGCCGGGCCGCGACGCCGAACGAGCCTGCTGCTGGAGGCCGTCGGCGTCCTGCGACTCGCCGGGGACAGGCTGGAACTCGCCCGGGCGCTCGCCGCGTTGAGTTCCGCACAGCGGGCGACGGGCGAGGCCGAGCAGGCACGGCGAGCGTTGTATCAGGCGCTGCAACTGGCCGATCTGTGCGGCGCCGAGCGGCTGCAGCGTTCCCTGTTGCACCGCAGCAGGGAGGAGACACCGGCCGATCCTGCCGTTCTTCCGAAGGATCCGCTCAGTGCGGCCGAGCGACGGGTCGCCTCCCTGGCCGCCGCCCTGGGCAACTCCAACCGGGAGATCGCGGACCAGCTGTGCATCACCGTGAGCACGGTGGAACAACATCTGACTCGTGTCTACCGCAAGCTCAACGTCACCAGCCGCGCGGACCTCCCCAGCGAATTCCAGATCCTGGCCGTCGGCTCCGTCTGACCGCCCCCGCCATCCGCCCGGAACGGGGGCCGGCGCGAACGACGACGTCTCGGGGTCGACCGTGGCAACGAGGCCGCACTCGCCCCAGAACTCCGAACCAGACCTGCCCGAACGGGCCAGCCCGACGCCCCCCTGCCGACCGCAGTCATCGAGTTCGCCGGTGAGGCCATCCACGCCGACGAGGGCGTCATCCCGACCGACGACATCACCGATCGGGACCCCGACGCCCACGCCGACGTCCATGGGGGAACTGCCACCCCACCTCAACTCCCTTCCGTGACCAACCACATACCGCATCCGTATCCGCGCAGTAGCGCGCTGTCAGTTCTTGCGCCTACGCTTGTCCGCATGTCCCCCGATTCCATCAGCCGTGGTTCCGTGCGGTCTGCCGCCGACTTAAACGACCAGATCCGAGCGCTGTGGCGGCGTGCCGGCGGGTCGCTGTCGTCCCAGGAGCGGGCCGAGTACGAGCTGTTGGTGGTGGAGTGGGCCGCGGCGATACGCGGAGAGGTCATCGAGGCGGCGTGAGCCCTTCGGAGCCGGGAGCCGACACGCAGCGCCAGGGTGACGCCGAACGCAGCCACAGCCCCCGTGGGCTGATCATCTTCCTCAACGGCACGTCCAGCTCGGGCAAGTCGAGCGCCACCGCCCTGCACAACACCTGGCGCGGCTACCACCGGGCCGTCGCGGGCATGGCAGCCGCCGGCAACAACGTCGTCGTGGACCACGTCCTGAGCGAGGAATGGCGGCTGCGGGACTGTCTCGAACTGTTCGTGCCGCAAGACGTCGTGTTCGTCGGGGTGCACTGCCCCGGGGCCGAGCTCGAACGTCGCGAGCGGCAGCGCGGCGACCGGCCGGTGGGCCTGGCCGCGCGGCAGTTGCGGGTGGCGCACGCTCATGGGATCTACGACGTCGGGTGCGACACGAGTCGAGCGGATGCCCTTGAATGCGCGCTGAACATCTGCGCGCTGAACATCAAGGAGTTCCTGCCCCGGCGGCCCCAACCGACCGCCTTTCAGCGGCTGCTCGACAAGCGGTGCCGGTGATGGTCATGGGCGGCCGGTGCTCATCGGCCGCCGGCCACCCTCAGGACCGCGCCCGTCGTGTACGAGGCCTCCGGGGACATCAGCCAGGCGATGGCGGCGGCGATCTCGTCCGCGCGGCCGGGGCGGCGCAGGGGCACGGAGGCCGCTATGCGTTCGGGGCGATCCGGGTCGCCCATCCTGGCGTGGATCTCGGTGTCGATCACGCCGGGGGCGACCGCGTTGACGCGGATGCCGTCCGGGCCGAGTTCCTTGGCGAGCCCGTTGGTCAGCGCGTCGACCGCGGCCTTGGTCGCCGCGTAGTGGACGTACTCGCCGGGGCTGCCCAGCGTGGCCGCCGCCGAGGACACGTTCACGATCGCCCCGCCGCCCCACGCCGCCATGACCTTGGCCGCCCGCCGCGAACACAGCAGCACCCCAAGGAGGTTGACCTCGACCACCCGGCGCAGAACAGCCGTGTCGGAGTCGGCCAGCCGGCCGAACCCACCCGTCACCCCGGCGTTGTTGACCAGCCCCGTCACCGGCCCGAGCCGTTCCGCCGCCGTCTCGAAGAGCCGGTCCACGTCGGCCTCGACCGAGGTGTCGGCCTTGACCGTGATGCAGCGCGCCCCGTTCGCCCGCACCCCCGTCGCGATCCACTCGGCTGCGGCACCGTCGTTGACGTACCCCACCACCACGTCGTGGCCGTCCACCGCGAGCCGCAGACAGGTCGCGGCACCGATCCCCCGGCTGCCCCCCGTGACCACCGTGACCGGACGTGTCATCCCAACCTCCTGATGCCTGACGGCTACCCCCACCCCAGATGATCGATCATCCTACGGCCGAAGAGGAGCCGCCACCTTTCGACCACCGCCGAACCCACGGCAACCTTTCCGGCAACCTTTCCGGCCGCCGCGACCACTGAGCACTCGGAAGCTCCTTTCCCCGGAGTCCCACACGAACCACGCGTTCGTCCGACCCACGCAAGGACTCATCCGTGACATCCCGTTCCGGCCGACCGTCGCACCGACCTTCACATCGACCGTCGCACCGCTCCTCCCGGCACTCTTCGCGGCAGCCCTCCCGCCACCGGCCGCCCACCGTGCTCGTCTCCGTCGTCGCCGTGGCGGCCGTCGCGCTCGTCGCGTCCCTGGTCATGGCGTTCAGCCCCGATCAGGACACGGATGCCGACAGGGCCGGGGCCGCCCGGGATTCCGCGACCACTCCCATCGCCGGAGCCGACGCCGAGGCGGGCGACCCACCCAAGAAAGAGGAAGGCAAGGAGGACAAGGAGCAGAAGCCGTCCCCCTCGCCCACAACTTCCGCCTCCCCCACTGCAGTCACGAAGACCCCCGCGGCTGCCGAACCCACCGAACCGAAGCAGCCGGCGGCAACGCGCACCCCCGAGCCCGCCTCCGGCACGGCACCGCTGGCGGGACGGATACGGCCGAAGGCCACGTACGACGGCGTCGCCACCCTCTACGACGCCGGTAACGGCGACGGCGCCTGCTCGTACGGCCCCAGCGACGACCTCATGATCGCGGCGATGAACACCGCCGACTACGAGACCTCCAAGGCGTGCGGCGCATACGTACTCGTCCGCGCGGCGGGCGGCGCCTCCGTCACGGTCCGGATCACCAACGAGTGCCCCGCCCCCTGTGAACCAGGGCAACTCGACGTGAGCGCCCAGGCTTTCGCCAAGCTCGCCGACCCGTCACGGGGCCGGATCCCGATCACCTGGACGCTGCTGAGCCCCGCAGACTCCGACACCGTCTCGATCCGCTACAAGACCGGTTCCAGCAGCCACTGGTGCGGCATCCAGGCGATCGGGCATCGAAACCCCCTGGCCCGCCTCGAAGTCCACGCCGGCGGCGGCTGGCGTCAGCTGCCCCGCACCGAATACAACTACTTTCTCTCCGAACAGGGCACCGGGTGCGGCGGCGCGATCCGGATCACCGACATCTACGGAGAACAGCTGACCGTCGACGGAATCGCACTGCGCCCCGACGCCGTACAACCGACCCGGGTCCAGTTCGCCCAACACTGACGCCACCGCGGAAACCACCAACCGCGCGTCAGGGTTCGGCGCATGATGGTCCTCGGGACCGAGTACTCGGGCATCGTGGAGGCGATCGGCCGTGGTGTCACGGCATTCGCGATCGGCGACCGCGTCTTCGGCTGCGACGAGGGCGCGTTCGGAACGGCTCGGCGGCGGTGCAACTCCTCAAGCATCGCGGGGTCAGCATGACCGCGGTGTGCGCCACGGCGCACATGGAACTGGTGAAACGCCTGGGCGCGGACCGGGTCGTCCTGGGCCCCTGGAACCAGAACCTCATCCTCCCACTCGTCACACCCCTCCTCCCCGGCCGCAACAGGGCGGGCCTCGCCATCTTCCGGTACGGCACCCGCTGCGGGGTCGTACCGGGGCACACCGGGAACTTCCCCGGCTACACACAACTGATCGCCGCGACGCCCGGCGGCAGGAAGTCGATCACCTTCTCGCTCACCACCCAGGGGAACAAGACGGCGAGACCGGCCCTCTTGGAAAAGCTCCGCGCGATCGAGGAGGCCGCCGTCCGCGCCCTGCTCCACCGGCAGCGCGGCTGACGCGGCCGACGCGGCTGACGGCCACCGATCACCACCCCGGAGTCGGCCGTCGGCGGGCGCCGGTCACCGCTCACCGCTCACCGCTCACCGGGAGGTGGTCACCGGCGCAGGTGGTCCAGCACTTCGTCTCGTACGGGATACGGGCGCTCCACGGGCAGCAGTTCCGCCGCCGAGTCCAGGTCACCCGCCCGTACGAGGCCGTGCACCTGCCTGGCGAGCGGCGTCACGTCCTCGATGCCGACGATCCACTCGTCCGCGTACCGGGCCGTCGCCTCCCCCGCCAGCCCCAGCTGGAGCGAGCGGTACGGCAGCGGGTTCAGCCGCAGATCGCGCTCGGGGTCCCACTGCACCCGGGCGGGCGACCGCCGCAGCTGCCGCTTCCAGGCGTCCCGGCTCTCGTGCAGTTCCGGGACGTAGTGGGAGAGGCAGGAGTTCCGCAGGGCCCATTCGAAGCCCTCGCGGCTGATCTCCACGGCCAGCACGGTCTCCTGGCCTTCCTTCAGGCCCCAGCCGCAGCGGTACATCATCCACAGGAACGACGGCTTGATCCACGTCATCCGGTCCCGCTTCCACGCGGCCGGGAAGCGCCCGTTCCGCGCGGCCGGGCCGCCGATCTCCGGACGGTACGCCTGATAGACGGTCACCGTGTCCGCCGTGTGCCGGGCCCGGATCCGGAACTTGGGCTCGGGCGCTTGTTCTACTGGTGTTGGTTCATGTTCGTTCTCACTCACGGGAGCAGATTCGATCACCGAGCCACTCCGATGCCATCGAATATCGGCGCCAACGCGCCTCTTCACCGCACGTCTCTTGGCGTGGCGCCCCTTCTACCCCAAGACTGAGTCGATGACGCAGCGTGTGCAGCTCGCGACCGTAATGGACCGACTCGCCGTCGACGGCCTGATCACCGAGTACGCGGTGGCGGTGGACGACGGCGACTGGGCGGCGTACCGGCAGTTGTTCGCACCGGACGGCCGCGCGGACTACCGCTCGGCCGGCGGCATCGAGGGCGACGCCGCACAGGTCACCGGGTGGCTGGCCCAGAGCATGGAACTCTTCCCGATGCGACAGCATCTGATCGTCAACCGGCGGGTGCGGTTCGGCTGTCTGGAGCAGGACATCGGCGACACCGCCCACGTCCAGGCGGACTACGTCAATCCGATGCGCTTCGCCGGAGCCGACGGCGGCTCCACGGCCCCCGACTTCGTCTGCGGCGGCCGCTACGCCTTCGCCCTCGTCCGTACGTACGACGGCTGGCGCCTGCGCGAAGTCGTGGTCCAGGAAAAGTGGCGCCGCACACCGCAAGGCCTCACCCCCGACCACCACCCCTCCCCCACCTGAGCGCCCACGCCTCCGAGGCGTCCCGGCCCGCCCGCCTCTCCCGAGCGCCCACCTCCCCCGCGGCCCCCGGCACGCCGAGCGTCCCGGCCCGCGTACCACCCCTGCCCCGCGCCCTCTGTCGGAGATCGTCTCCGGCGCGCACACTGGAGAGACCCACACCGGGGAGGGAGGCGCTGAATGATGACGCCAGAATGGCTGGCCTCCCCATGGCGTCGCGGGGTCGCCGCGGCCCTGGGCGGTGCGCTGCCCGTGCTCGCGTTCCCCGCACCGGCGCTGTGGTGGTTCGCGTACGTGGCGCTGGTGCCGTGGCTGCTGCTCGTCCGCACGGCCCCGACCGGCCGGCGGGCGATGTACGACGGCTGGCTGGGCGGCTTCGGGTTCATGCTGGCCATGCACCACTGGCTGCTGCCGAACCTGCATGTGTTCACCTTCGTCATAGCGGCCCTGCTCGGCGCGCTCTGGGCGCCCTGGGCCTGGCTGGTCCGCCGCTTCCTGGCCGGTACGCCCCCGCCCCGGCAGGCCGCCGCCGCGCTCCTTGTCATCCCGTCGGGCTGGCTGGCGATCGAGCTCGTCCGCTCCTGGGAGGGACTCGGCGGTCCCTGGGGGCTGATGGGGTCCAGCCAGTGGCAGGTGGAGCCCGCGCTGCGGCTGGCCTCGGTGGGCGGTGTCTGGCTGCTCAGCCTCCTGGTGGTGGCCGTCAACGTGGCGGTCGCCGTGCTCGTCTCGGTGCGGCGGGCCCGGGTCCCCGCGGTCGCCGGTCTGGTCGCGACGGTGACGGTGACCTCGGCGGCCTGGCTGTGGTCGCCGCGCCCCGACGAGGACCGCCGGGTACGGATCGCCGTCGTCCAGCCCGGTGTCACCCAGGGCCCCGACAACCGGTTCGCCCGTGAGGAGGCGCTCACCCGCGAGCTCGCCGGCCAAGACCTGGACCTGATCGTGTGGGGCGAGAGCAGCGTCGGCCACGACCTCGCCGACCGGCCGGACCTGGCCGACCGCATCGCCGCTCTCTCCCGCGAGACGGGCACGAACATCCTCGTCAACGTCGACGCCCGCCGCTCCGACCGGCCCGGCATCTACAAGAGCTCGGTGCTCGTCGGCCCGGGCGGCCCGACCGGCGACCGCTACGACAAGATGCGGCTGGTCCCCTTCGGCGAGTACATACCGGTGCGCTCCCTGCTCGGCTGGGCGACCTCGGTCGGCGAGGCGGCCGGCGAGGACCGCCGGCGCGGCACCGAGCAGGTCGTGTTCGACTCCGGGAACGGGCTGCGCATCGGCCCCATGGTCTGCTTCGAGTCCGCGTTCCCGGACATGAGCCGCCAACTCGCCGAGGACGGCGCCGAATTGCTGCTCGCCCAGTCGGCGACCGCGACGTTCCAGCAGAGCTGGGCGCCGGAGCAGCACGCCTCGCTGGCCGCGCTGCGGGCCGCCGAGACCGGCCGCCCGATGGTGCACGCCACGCTCACCGGTGTCTCCGCCGTGTACGGCCCGAGCGGTGAGCGCGTCGGCTCCTGGATCGGCACGAGCGAGAGCACCACGGCGGTGTTCGACGTGCCGCTGGCGAGCGGTACGACGCCGTACGTACGGTTCGGCGACTGGCCGGTGCACGCGGCGCTGCTGATGCTGGCCGGTTGGGGCGCCTTCGAGGGCGTACGGGCCGTCCGGGTCAGGCGGCGGACGGATCCTCCACCGCCCGAACCACCCGCTCGCACATCTCATGAGTCGCCAGCGCGTCCCGTGCGCTGAGCACCTTGCCCAGGCGCACCGCGTCGAGGAAGGCGAGCACCGCCTGCTCGATGCCGCGCTGCCGGGCCACCGACACCCAGTCACCGCGCCGCCTCAGGGAGGGCTGACCCTTGTGGTCGATGACCTCGGCGAGGTTCACCACCTGCCGTTTGGTGTCCTGCCCGGAGACTTCGAGGATCTCCTCCGCCGAGCCGCTGAGCCGGTTCATGACGCCGAGCGCGGTGAACCCGTCCCCGGACAGCTGCAGCACGACATGGTGCAGCAGCCCGTTCCGGGTCCGGGCACGCACGGTCATGTCGTCGACCGGTCCCGGTACCAGGAACCGCAGGGTGTCGATGACATGGATGAAGTCGTCCAGGATCATCGTGCGCGGATCCTCGGGCAGGCCGATGCGGTTCTTCTGCATCAGGATCAGGTCGCGCGGATGGTCGGCGCACTGGATGTAGCCGGGCGCGTACCGTCGGTTGAAGCCGACGGCCAGGCTCACGTTCCGTTCCTCGGCGAGCCGTACCAACCGCGCGGAGTCGGCGAGTTCGTATGCGAGCGGCTTGTCCACGTACGTCGGCACGTCCGCCTCCAGCAGCCGTCGGACGATCTCGGGGTGGGCCCCGGTCGGCGCGTGCACGAAGGCCGCGTCGAGGTCCTGGGCGAGCAGCGCGTCGAGGTCGGCGTGCCGTTGTCCCGGCGGGAGATGGAGGCTGTCGGCAACCCGGGTGAGCGTCGCGGGCGTCCGCGTCTGCACATGCAGCTCGACGCCCGGCCGGGTGCCGAGCACCGGCAGATAGGCCTTCCGCGCGATGTCGCCGAGTCCGATGCAGCCGACCTTCACAAGGGTCTCCCGTCGCCGGTGTGCCGTCGTGTGCCACACCATACGGCCGTGCCGACGCACCGGACACCGCCTGGTGGCACACCGGGCCGGTGGGCCAGGATGGCGGTCATGACCTCGCAACGCCGCACCGAACCCACCGTCACCGCCGACGAACGGAGCATGCTCGAAGGGTGGCTCGACTACCACCGCGAAACTCTGGCGATCAAGTGCGCGGGGCTGGACGACGCCCAGCTGAGGACCGCCTCTGTGCCGCCCTCGGAGCTGTCCTTGATGGGACTCGTCCGGCATATGGCGGAGGTGGAGCGCATCTGGTTCCGCAAGGTGCTGGTGGCCGACGAGCAGGGCCCCCTGTATTTCAGCGACGCGGACCCCGACGGCGAGTTCCACCTCACCGAGCGGGACACCTGGGCGGAGGCGTACGCCACCTGGCAGACCGAGATCGAGGTCGCCCGGCGCAACGCGGCCCGCTTCGCCCTGGACGACATCAGCAAGGGCGTGCACAAGCGCACCGGCCAGGCCCCCAGCCTCCGCTGGATCTACACCCACATGATCGAGGAGTACGCCCGCCACAACGGTCACGCCGACCTGCTGAGGGAGCGGATCGACGGGGCCACCGGGTACTAGGGTGCGTTTCATATGTGGATCTTGATGTGTCAAGATCCCACTTCGTGGGGCGGCATGATCTGACGAATACACAGTGGGCGAAGCTGGAGCCCCTGCTCCCGGTCGGCAAGAAGCCTGGACGGCCACCGGTGCACACCAAGCGGCAACTGATAGACGGCATACGGTGGCGCACCCGCGCCGGTGCTCCCTGGCGGGACGTGCCCGAGCGCTATGGCCCGTGGGAGACGGTCTACGGCCTGTTCCGCCGCTGGCAGCGGGACGGCACCTGGCACCGCATCTTCGAACAGCTGCAGGCCCAGGCCGACGCCGAGGGACTGATCACCTGGGACGTCTCGGTGGACTCGACCATCGCCCGCGCCCACCAGCATGCGGCCGGCGCCCGCAAAAAGGGGATCTGCAGATCGAGCCGCCAGGCGGTGTGTTCATCGAGCCCGACGACCACGGGCTCGGACGCTCCCGGGGCGGGCTGACAACCAAGCTCCACCTGGCGGTCGAGCAGGCCCAGAAACCGATGTCGCTGGTCATCACGGCAGGACAGCGCGGTGATTCCCCGCAGTTCCAGGTGGTCTTGGGCCGCATCCGGGTGCCCCGGCTCGGGTCGGGCCGCCCGCGCACCCGGCCGGACAAGGTGCGTGCCGACAAGGCGTACGGCTCCCGCGCGAACCGTGCCTACCTGCGCAAGCGCGGTATCCGCTGCACGATCCCGGAGAAGCGCGACCAGATCGCCAACCGCAAGAACCGCGGCTCCCACGGCGGCCGGCCACCTAAGTTCGACAAGGCCGACTACAAGGAGCGCCACGCGGTCGAGTGCGGAATCAATCGCCTCAAGCGGCACCGCGCTGTCGCCACGAGATACGACAAGTTGGCAGTTCGCTACGAGGCGACCGTGCTGGTCGCAGCCATCAACGAGTGGCTGTGACCAGCACTTTCAAAACGCACCCTAGGGCCGGGCACGGGTCGCCGGGATCGGGCCACGGGTCGCCGGGATCGGGCCGTCGGGGTGTGAGACCGGGGCGCACGTGCTTCGCGGCGTCGCACCCCGAGCCGTACGTCACCCATGTGGGGGCATCCTTCGCTTGCCCCCTCCCCAAAGCGGCCCGGACACAGCAGAGTTGCGCGCGTGCATCGACCGACCACCACCGCAACGCTCCTGGTCACCGTGGCCGTCTTAGCCCTCACCAGTTGCGTGACCACGAACCACCCGTCCCCGCCCGTCGCACCGCCCGCCCCGTCCCGGCCGTCCGAGCCCCGTCCGGACGGCACCACCGAGACGCAGGTCGTGCAGGCCCCGGCGCGGGAGGCGCTGGAACTGATCGTCCCGTCGCCCGAGCCGACGCCGAGCGTTTCCAAGGCGCCCGATCCGGCCGACGCGACGCCTGCCCCCGCCCCCACGCCCACCCCACCACCACCGCCTCAGGACGAACGGCCCACGCCAACGGAGCGGCAGCACCACGACGCACCGCCGAAGTCCAGGCCCCACGTCGACATTCCGCCCGTCCTCGAAGTGACGCCGACAGAGCCCCCGAGGAAGAACGCGGACGTCTGCGCCCTCGGCCACAAGTACGGCGGCTGGGGCAAGGACACTCCCCAGGCGGTCATCTGCAAGGACGTGTACGGCCGTTGACGGCCCCCGGGGCGTGGTGGGCGCCGACCCCAGGCCTCGACTGCGGCTTCGGCTTCGGCTTCGGCTTCGGCTTCGGCTTCGGGGAGAGGTGATCGCCCGCCCTGAGACCACTCGGGCTCCGGCTAGGGCCGCTGTCTCGGCGGCCCCTGCGTCGGCTCTCCGGAGGGTCCCTCCTCGTCGAGCCGGGTCTCCAGTCGCTCGATGCCGGCCCGGATGCCGTCGCCGTAGCTGTCGTCGCCCAGCGCGCCGATCGCGCCCTTGGCGAGGCCCAGATGACTGCGGGCGGCCTCGGGGCGGCCGAGCTTGGTGTAGTCGGCGGCGAGGTTCAGGTGCAGTGAGGGGTAGAAGGCGCGCACCGCGAGCCCGTCGTGGTGCTCGGCCACCCGCCCGTCGGTCAGTTCGTCCGCCGCCGACAACGCCCTGAGGTCCCAGAGCAGTTCCTCCTCCGGAGCGTCCTGGGTGTCGGCCATGTAGTGCGCCAGGGTGCAGCGGTGGAGCGGATCGCCGTCCTCCCCGATCTCCGCCCACAGCTTCAGGAACCGGTCCCGGGCCTCCTCCCGGTCTCCGGCGTGGTGCAGCATGACCACCTGCCCGATCCTGGTCATCATGGCGTCCGGCGCCGTCTGCTCCTGTCGCTCCGCCACCGCGTCCTCCACACCTCTCGCCCCTGCCACGCCTGTCCCTCCCGACGTTAGGCCCAGCCACTGACAATCGCGGCGAGGCGGCCCCGTACGGCCGCCGGGGCGCCCCGGCGGCCGTACGGGCGGGCGGTGGACAGCCGGTGGCCGGGCGCGGGCGCGGCGGTCCTCCCGGGTCGCGGCGGGTCAGCCCAGGTTCGGGATGGTCCAGTCGATCGGCTCGTGGCCCTGCCGGGCGACGGCCTCGTTGATCTGGGTGAAGGGGCGGGAGCCGAAGAACTTCTTGGCGGACAGCGGCGAGGGGTGCGCGCCCTTGACCACGATGTGGCGCTCCTCGTCGATGAGCGGGAGCTTCTTCTGCGCGTAGTTGCCCCACAGCACGAAGACGGCCGGGTCGGGCCGGTCGGCGACCGCGCGGATCACGGCGTCGGTGAACTTCTCCCAGCCCTTGCCCTTGTGCGAGTTGGCCTCGCCGGCGCGGACGGTGAGGACCGCGTTGAGCAGCAGCACGCCCTGCTCGGCCCACGGCATCAGATAGCCGTTGTCCGGGATCGGGGTGCCCAGCTCCGCCTGCATCTCCTTGTAGATGTTCCGCAGGGAGGGCGGGGTCTTCACGCCCGGCCGCACGGAGAAGCACAGGCCGTGGCCCTGGCCCTCGCCGTGGTAGGGGTCCTGGCCGAGGATCAGCACCTTGACGCTCTCGTACGGTGTGGCGTCGAGGGCGGCGAAGACCTGCTCACGCGGAGGGTAGACGGGACCCTTGGCACGCTCCTCCTCGACGAACTCGGTGAGTTCCTTGAAGTAGGGCTGCTGCAGCTCGTCCCCCAGGACCCCGCGCCAGGACTCGGGCAGCATGGCGATGTCGGTCACGTCAACTTCCTCCGGTGTGCGTTCATTTCACGGCCGCGGAACATGCGGCCATGGACGGCCGCGCCAGGCGCGGCCGTCGTAGAGCACAGAACCTACAGGCGCCCACTGACAATCGGGGCAGGCCACCCGAACTACCAGCAGGTCCTCGGACCTACCAGCCGGTCCTCGGAACCACCAGCGGGTCCCCGGACCTACCAGCTGGTCTTCCGGGACAGCTCCCACATGATCATCATGGTCGCGGGGTCGATGACCTTCTCCAGGCCGGCGATCTCCTCGTTCGCGGCCGTGTACGCCTTGCCCTGCCACAGCGGGATCAGCCGGGCGTCGTCCACGAGGATCTGCTGTGCCTCCTCGAACTCCTCGACCACGGCCCCGCGGTCGCTCTCCGCGCGCGACTCCGGCAGCAGCTTGTCGGTGATCTCGGGGGCGTCGTACGGGGTGCCGAGCGCGTTCTGCTCGCCGACGAAGGGCGCGATGAAGTTGTCGGCGTCGTTGAAGTCGGGGTTCCAGCCTCGCCCGAACACCGGGTACTCGCCCTTCTGGTAGCCCTCCGAGTAGGTCTTCCAGGGGCGGCTCTTCAGCGTGATCGTGAACAGGCCGGACGACTCCAGCTGCCGCTTCAGCTCCTCGAAGGCGGGCTTGGTCTGGGAGCCGTAGCGGTCGGTGGTGTACCAGAGGGTCAGCGGGACGCGCTCGGTGATGCCGGCGTCCTGGAGGATCTTCTTGGCCTTGGACGCGCTGGGGTTGCCGTAGTCGTCGAAGAAGCCCGTGGTGTGGCCCACCAGACCCCTGGGGATCATGGAGTACAGCGGCTCGACGGTGTCCTTGTAGATGTTGTGGGCGAGCGCCGGCCGGTCGAGGACCTGGGCGACCGCCTTGCGGACCGCGGGGTTCTTGGCCCAGGTGTCCTTGGGGTTGAACACCAGGTAGCTGATCTCGGTGGTGGGGTTCTCCACGATCTGGAGCCCCTCGTCGTCGTGGTTGGCCTGGATGTCCACGATGTCCGAGGCGCCGAGACCGCGGTAGATGACGTCGATCTCCTTGTCCTTCAGGGCCTTGACCACGTCGGAGGACTGCTGGAAGTAGCGGATGGTGACGGCGTCGTTCTTGAGGTCGGCCAGGCCCTTGTAGCTGTCGTTGCGGACGAGCACGGCGTCCTTGCCCTCCTCGAAGGAGGACAGGTTGTACGGCCCCGAGCCGGTGACCTTGCCGTCGTCGCGGAGCTTGTCCGCCGGGTACTCCTCGGGGTCCACGATCGACATGGCGGGCGTGGTCAGCACGAGGGGGAAGGTGGCGTCGGGCTGGCTGAGATGGAAGACGACCTCGCGGTCGCCCTTCGTCTGCACCCGGGACAGGGTGGTCAGCAGACCGGCGGGGCCGCCGTTGACGTTGATCTTCTTGATCCGGTCGAAGGAGTGCTTGACGGCCTTGGCGTCCAGCGTGTGCCCGTTGGAGAACTTCAGGCCCTCGCGCAGCGTGCAGCTGTACGTCGTGCTGGAGCTGTCGGTGAACTCGCAGCTCTCGGCGGCGTCGGGCTCGGGTTCGGCCCCGCCGGGCGAGTAGTTCAGCAGGGGCTGGAAGACATTGCGCATCAGCTCCCAGGAGCTGTCCCAGGCGGCTGCCGGGTCCAGCGTGCTGGGCGGGCTGGTGGTCCCCACGACGATCGGGTCCGCGTCGCCGGAGGCGTCCGAGGAGAACACACCACACCCGGTCACCATGGATATGGACGCGATCGCCGCGAGAGGCGGCAAGTATCGGTTCCGGTTGAACACGTGCATGCTCCTCGAAATGCCGTACCAAGAGTGGCCGAACGATACCGCAGGCCCCGCCGGTCGCTCCCGCCCGCCTGGCAGTGCCCTTGATCAGCTCTCTTGTGACGGCGTTCCGGAGCCCCTGTGAGGGTTCCGGGCAGGCGCCGGTGGCGTTCGGTGAAACGGCCACCGGCACCCGTCGCAGAGGCTCAGCCGGTGCCGGCCTTGAGGAAGATGCCGCCGTCCACCACGAGCGTCTGGCCGGTGATCCAGTCGGACTGCTCGGAGGTGAGGAAGGCGGCGGCGCCACCGATGTCGGAGGGTACACCGAGCCGGCCGAGCGGATAGGCGGCGGCTGCCTCCGCCTCCCGGCCCTCGTACAGGGCCTGAGCGAACTTGGTCTTCACCACGGCGGGCGCGATCGCGTTGACCCGCACCCTGGGCGAGAACTCGTGCGCCAACTGCAGGGTCAGGTTGATCATGGCGGCCTTGCTGATGCCGTACGCGCCGATGAACGGCGAGGCGGAGACACCGGCGACGGAGGCGATGTTGACGATCGCGCCGCCGTTGTCCTTCTGCCAGGCGTGCCAGGTCCGCTGGGCGAAGCCGAGCGCCGAGACCACATTGGTCTCGAACACCTTGCGGGCCACGTTCAGGTCGAGGTCGGCGATCGGCCCGAACACCGGGTTCGTACCGGCGTTGTTGACCAGGAAGTCGACGCGGCCGAAGGCCTCCATCGTGCGTTCGACGGCGAGGGCCTGGTGGGCCTCGTCGTGAGCCTTGCCGGCGACGCCGATGACGCGGTCCGCGCCGAGCTTCTCGACGGCCTCCTTGAGGGCGTCCTCGTTGCGGCCCGTGATGCACACCCGGTCACCGCGCGCGACGAGGGCCTCGGCGATGCCGTAGCCGATGCCGCGGCTGGCGCCGGTGATGAGGGCGACCTTGCCCGAGAGCTCGGGCAGTTCAGAAGTCATGTTCCCTGTCCCCTAGTTGAGCGGCCCGCCGGCGACGTACAGCACCTGGCCGGAGACGAATCCGGCGGCCTCACCGGTGAAGAAGGCGATCGCGTTGGCGATGTCGTCGGGCTCGCCGACACGCTGCACCGGGATCTGGGTGGCAGCCGCGGCCTTGAACTCCTCGAAGCCCATGCCCACGCGCTCGGCGGTCGCGGCGGTCATGTCGGTGGCGATGAAGCCGGGGGCGACGGCGTTGGCGGTGATGCCGAACTTGCCGAGCTCGATGGCGAGGGTCTTGGTGAAGCCCTGCAGACCTGCCTTGGCGGCGGAGTAGTTGACCTGGCCGCGGTTGCCCAGCGCGGACGAGGAGGAGAGATTGACGATCCGGCCGAACTTGGCCTCCACCATGTGCCCCTGGACGGCCTTGGACATCAGGAAGGCCCCGCGCAGGTGCACGTTCATGACCGTGTCCCAGTCGGACACGCTCATCTTGAACAGCAGGTTGTCGCGGAGCACACCCGCGTTGTTCACCAGGATCGTCGGCGCGCCCAGTTCCTCGGCGATCCGGGCGACGGCGGCCTCGACCTGGGCCTCGTCGGAGACGTCGCAGCCGACCGCGAGCGCCTTGCCGCCGGCGGCGGTGATCTTCTCCACGGTGTCCTTGCACGCGGCCTCGTCGAGGTCGATCACCGCGACGGCACGCCCCTCGGCGGCCAGCCGTACGGCGGTCGCGGCGCCGATGCCGCGCGCGCCACCCGTGACCACGGCGACACGCTGCTCAGTGGTGGACATTGCTGGTTCTCCTCGCCCTTGAGATACGACTCCTGCGGCGCCGCCCATTCGGTGAGCGACCGCTTAGTACCTTCAGCACACGTGACGCTAGAAGTCCCGGCACTCGGTGTCAACGCCCGACCAGGTGTGATCCCTTACCCCGGCCCGCCGTCGGTGTGTCGCCGGGTCCTCACTTGACGAGCAGATCGAGCAACCGCTCCGCCTCCGCCGCCGGATCCGAGGTGAGCCCGGTGTGCACGGGCCCGGCCTGGACGACCGTGGAACGCGGCGCGACCAGCCACCGGAACCGCCGGCCGGCGTCGTCACGGGCGGCCTGCCCCGCCGCCGCACCCCCGGCGCACACCCCCTCCACGGCCCGCAGCGCGGCCCGTACGCCCGCCACGTCCGCCCCGGGGTCCAGGGCGAGCAGCTTGGACTCGTCCAGATGGGTGCGCGCCGCCACCAGGGCCCGGGACCGGCTGTAGACCAGCACACCGGCGTTGAAGCACTCGCCGCGCTCGATCCGCGGTACGACGCGCAGCAGCGCGTACTCGTAGACGTCCTGCCCGGTCGCCCCGGTCCCCAGGAAGCGGTCGCTCACTTGATCCCCTCGATGCGTTCGTGGATGCCGGCGGCCCGCGCGAGCAGCGGCTCCGCGTACGCCCGCCGCAGCGCGTCCGGTGTGTCGAAGCCGGGCTCGTCGGCCAGCCAGACGTCCGGGATCTCGGCGGTCACCTCGGCGAGCAGTTCCTCGGTGACCAGGGGCGCGAGCTCGGCGGCGGCCGACGCGACATCGGGGCCGAAGGGCGCGAGGGCGTGGTCGGAGGCGTCGTACGGCTTGGCGGCGGAGGCGCGGGCGCCGGGCCAGTGGTGGTGCCAGATCATGGTGGCGCCGTGGTCGATGAGCCACAGCTCGCCGTGCCACATCAGCATGTTGGGGTTGCGCCAGGAGCGGTCGACGTTGTTGATCAGCGCGTCGAACCAGACGATCCGCCCGGCCTCCTCGGGGCTCACCGGGAAGGCGAGCGGGTCGAAGCCGATCGCCCGGGTCAGGAAGTCCATGCCGAGGTTGGTGCCGCCGCTGGACTTCAGCAACTCCTGCACCTGCTCCTCGGGCTCCCCGAGGCCGAGGACCGGGTCGAGGTCGACGGTCACGAGGCGGGGGACGCGCAGCCCGAGCCGCCGGGCCAGCTCACCGCAGACCACCTCCGCGACCAGCGTCTTGCGGCCCTGTCCCGCGCCGGTGAACTTCAGGACATACGTCCCGCGATCGTCGGCCTCGACGAGCCCGGGGAGGGAGCCGCCCTCGCGCAACGGCGTGATGTACCGGGTGGCCCTGACTTCCTTGAGCATCGCCCCAGGTTACTGGGACGATCGAAGCCGCCCGGACGCGACCCGTCGGGCCGCGGCGCCCGACCGACAGCTTTACGACAGCTGTCCTTGACGCCGTTGTGATGTCGGACAGGTGAAGATGGGCCACGTGTCTGAATATTCAAGCACCGGCCCGTGTGCCCCTGGGCGTCCCCGGGCGTCCATGAGCGTCTTCGCGCGCAGGCACGTATCCATGGGCGAAGGCGCAAAGCGAAATCGGAAGGAATCGTCTGCATGACCAGCGAAACGATCAAACCCGCGATGGAACCGGCCCGTCGTACCGTCGTCACGGCGGCCGGCGTGGCGGGGCTCGCCGTCGCGCTGACCGCGTGCGGGTCGGAGGACGACTCCTCCAGTTCGTCGGCCTCGTCCGGCGGCGACGCCGGTAGCAGCGCGAGCAGTGACGCGAGCAGCGGCGGCTCGGGCGGCGGCACCGAGATCGCCAAGACGTCCGACATCCCCGAGGGCGGCGGAAAGATCTTCGAGAGCGAGGGCGTCGTCGTCACCCAGCCCGAGGCGGGCACGTACAAGGCCTTCTCCTCCACATGCACGCACCGAGGGTGCGCGGTGAAGTCGATCGCCGACGGCGTGATCAACTGCCCCTGTCACAACAGCAACTTCTCGATCGCCGACGGCAGCGTGAAGAGCGGTCCGGCGACCGAGGCGCTGCCCGAGAAGAAGGTCAGCGTCAGCGGCGAGTCGATCATGTTGGCCTAACGTTTGTCGGATACCTCGACTCCGCCGCCGGGCCGTCCGAGACAGCCCAGCACCTCGTCCGTGGTCGCGACCGTGGCGACCAACGCGAGGGTGTGGCGGATCATCGCGGGGGTGTACTCGGCGGGCACCCCCGCGATGGCGTCCCGGGGCACGACGACCGTGTAGCCGAGGTTCACGGCGTCGAACACCGTGTTCGGGACGGCCACGTTGGCCGAGACGCCGGTGACGATCAGGGTGCGGCAGCCGAGGTTGCGCAGCAGCGCGTCGACGTCGGTGCCGGCCAGCGGGGACAGCCCGTGCAGCCGCCGTACGACCAGGTCCTCCTCGGCCACCTCGATGGGCGGTGCTACGCGTACGGCCGTGGTGCCCGTCAGCTGCCGTACGGGAAGCCGTTCGGCCGCGTGGAACAGGCGGGCGTTGTGGTTCGAGCCCCGCCCGTCGGGCCGCCGCTCGGCGATGGCGTGGACGACCTGCATCCCGCTCCCGTGGGCCGCGGCGACCAGCCGGGCCACATTGCCGAGCGCCCCCGACGAGCGGGCCTCCGCGGCGAGTTCGGGCAGCGCGCTCTCCGGTCCGACGACGCCCTGCTGACACTCGACGGTGAGCAGCACGGCGGTACCGGGGTCGAGGAGTTCGCTCAACTCGCGGTGCCTTTTCGACTCACTCGCGTACGACGGCATGGTGTCCCCTTGTCACCGGCGGTCGGGGCGGGCGAGCGTAACGTCCCTTGCGCACGGTCGGAAGACTGGCCCATGCTCTTCTGGCGCCACATCTGCGACAGCACGTCAGCGGAGGGGAAATCCATGGCCGCCACTCAGCGCCGGGGCCGGAAGATCATGATGGAGCCCGGAGAGCTGGACGAGTTCCTGAGCACGCAGCGGACCTGCCGGGTCGCGACGGTCTCCGCGGACGGAGCCCCGCACGTCAGCCCGCTCTGGTTCGTCTGGGACGGCACCTCGCTGTGGCTGTACTCGATCACCCGCAGCAAGCGCTGGGCGGCCCTGCGCCGCGATCCGCGCGTCGCCGTGGTGATCGACGCCGGCGAGGAGTACGGCGAACTGCGGGGCGTCGAACTGTCCGGCACCTTCGAGGTGGTCGGCGAGGTACCGCGCACCGGCGAGCCGAACCCCGAACTCGTAGAGGTGGAGCGCCTGTTCGCCCGCAAGAACTTCGACCTCGACGCCATGCCCCATGACGCCAGACACGCATGGCTACGCCTGACCCCGGAGACGACGACTTCCTGGGACTTCCGCAAACTGGGGTCCTTGGGAGGGTGACCCACGCGTCCGCGCGATGGCCGGTCCGGCCGGACCGATCTCCACTCCACGCGACTGCGGGCAATCGTGCCGCCGGGGCGAAGTCGAGAGTGGGGGAGAAGTCGAGAGTGGGGAAGGGTGGGCGCAGCGGCACCCTTCCAGCGCCGGTGAGCGAAACCCACCCCCGCCCGCCCAAGGCGAGCCGGCCGTTGCGAAGCCACCCCGGAGCGAAGCCACCCCGGAGCGAAGCCACCCCGGAGCGAAGCCACCCCGGAGCGAAGCCCCCGGCACCCCCAGCCCTACCCCCCGCACGCCTCCCCCGCCGCCACCAACGCCTCCACGGCCGCCCTGATCGAGGGCCGTCGATCGGCGTCCGCGCGCCAGACGGCGTAGACGCTCCGCCGGACCCGATGCCGCACCGGCACGGTCCGCACCCCGCCCGGCATCGGATCGCGGCCCAGCCGGGGCGCGATGCACACGCCCAACCCGGCGGCGACCAGGGCGAGTTGGGTGTGGTGCTCACCGGCCCGGTGGGCGATACGGGGCTCGACGCCCTTGGCGCGCAGCGTGTAGAGCAGCCACTCGTGGCAGAACTCGCCCTCGGGCCACGCGATCCACGACTCGTCCGCCAACTCCTCCAGGTCGATCTCGTCCCGGCCGGCCAGCACGTGCCCCTCGGGCAGCGCGATCTCCACGGCGTCGTCGAGGATGGCGGCCCTGGCAAGCCCTTCGGGCACTGGCAGGGGCTTGTTGTACCAGTCGAGCACCACGGCCAGGTCCGCGTCGCCCCGTATCACCGCACTGATCGCAAGCTCGGGTTCCAGCTCACGCGACCGCACGCGCAGCGCCGGATGGTCGTCCCGCAGCGCGCGGAAGACGGCGGGGAACAGTCCCCGCACGGCCGTCGGGAACGCGGCGAGCCGCAGCTCACCGACGACCTGTCCCCGTTGCGCCTCCAGATCCGACTGCGCCAGCTCGACCTGGGACAGGATCCGCGCGGCATGGTCGGCGAGCAGCCGCCCGGCGTCGGTGAGCCGCACCCCCCGCCCGTTCTTGGCGAGCAGCCGTTGTCCCACCTCACGCTCCAGCTTGGCCATCTGCTGCGAGACGGCGGAGGTCGTCACATGCAGCCCCTCGGCCGCCCCGCTGACGGAGCCGTGCCGGGCGAGGGCGTCGAGGGTGCGCAGGCGCTCCAGATTCAACATGTAAGCGATGCTACGAGATTCAGCTCAATAAATCTCGCTTGTACTACGAGGTTGTGTCCAGGATCGTTGCGTCCATGACCACGGCCACCGTCTCCCGCACCCCCGCCCATACCTCCGAAGCCCGCCGCAGGACCGTCGACTGGCGGCTGCGCTTCGCCTTCCTCTCCCTCGTCTGGGGCTTCAGCTTCCTCCTGATCAAGGTGGGTACGGAGGCGTACGCGCCCTTCCAGGTCACCTTCGGGCGGCTGCTGTTCGGCACGGCGGTCCTCGCGGCGGCGATGGCGGTGAAGCGGGAGCGGCTGCCGCGCGGCGCCCGCACCTGGGGGCATCTCGCGGTGGCGGCCCTCCTCCTCAACGCCCTGCCGTTCTCGCTCTTCGCGTACGCGGAGCTGACGATCCCGTCCACGCTCGCCGGCATCTGCAACGCCACCTCGCCCCTGTGGGGCATGGCCCTCTCCCTGGTCGCGCTCTCCGAGGACCGCCCGACCCGCGTCCGGGTCGCCGGTCTGGGCCTGGGCTTCCTCGGCGTCCTCACCGTCCTCGGCGCCTGGCAGGGCTTCAACGGCCTGAACGCCACCGGGACCGCGATGGCCCTGCTGGCCTCGCTCAGCTACCCGATCGGCTGGATCTACGTCCGCCGTACCCTGGCCGGCACCGGCCACTCCCACCTCTCCCTCACCGGCGCCCAGTTGCTGCTGGCCACCGTCCAACTGGCCGTCGTCACCCCGCTGTTCACCACCCTGCCGAGCAGCTTCCCGGTGCTGCCGCTGCTGGCGGTGATCGCCTTGGGCGCCCTCGGCACGGGCGTCGCCATGCTCGTCCAGTACGGACTCGTCTCCGAAGTCGGCCCGACGACCGCCCAGATGGTCACCTACTTCATCCCGGTGATCGCCACGGCCGCGGGCGTCGCCCTCCTCGGCGAGTCCCTCACCTGGTCGACACCGGTCGGCGCGGCGATAGTCCTGGCGGGCGCGGCCCTCACCCAGGCCAAGCCCCGCACGTAGCACCGCCTTTCACTGCCCGCCCCCGGCCCTCACCCTCTGCCGGGGGCGGCCCCGATCACCGCCGCGGGCAGTCGGACGGCCGTGCGGCGCGGGTGCGCACGGCGGCGTCTCCCTTCGCCCTCGGCGCCCCCATCTCCCCCTCACTCGCCACCCCGCCGCGCCTCTCGCCCCTGCCGGTCCCCACCCGACCCCGCCGTCACGCATACCCGTCCGCCTCCACCGGCCCGATCGCCGAGGCCACGGCGTCCGCCAGCCTCTCGACCTCCTCCTCGGTCAGCGAGGAGATCGTGATCCGGATCCCCTGCGCCGCGTTCATCCGGAAGCGGGCGCCCGGCGCCACGGCCCAGCCGGCGTGCAGCAGCCGGGCGACCGCGCCGGTCTCGTCCGGAACCCGGATCCACACATGCATCCCGCTCACGCCGTGCGCCTCGACCCCACGCTCCGCGAGCGCGTCGATCAGCCCCTGCCGCTTCTTCCCGTACGCCGTCGCCACGACCCGCGCGTCCACCGCCCCGGAGGCCCACAGCCGTACGACGGCCCGCTGCACCAGTCGGCTCACCCAGCCCGGCCCCAGCCGCTGCCGCCCCCGTACCCGGTCGACGGTGGCGGCGTCCCCGGTGAGCACCGCGAGCCGCAGATCGGGGCCGTACGCCTTGGCGACCGACCGTACGAACGCCCAGTGGTGGGTGACACCGGCCAGCGGGTGCAGGGGCAGGTCGACGATGCGGTGGCCGTGATCGTCCTCGATGAGCAGGGTCTCGGGGTACTCCTGGATCACGGACCGCAGGGCACGCGCGCGTGAGGCGCTGAGCGCGGCTCCGGTCGGGTTCTGCACCCGGTCGGTGACGACCAGGGCGCGCGCTCCGCCCTTCAGCGCGTGTCGTACGTCGCCGGGGAGCGGCCCCTCGTCGTCGACGCCGACCGGGGCGACACGCAGCCCGAGCGCCGGTACCAGGTCGAGCATGCTCCCCCAGCCGGGGTCCTCGACGGCGACGGCGTCCCCGGGTTTCAGGTGCACGGCGAGGACCCGCTCGATGGCGTCCAGCGACCCGGAGGTGACGGCGATCGGCCCGTCCGGCACCCCGTCCGCGTCCAGGTCCGCCCGCGCGATCCGGGCCAACTCGGGCTCCACGGGCCCCGCCCCGTACAGCACCGGCTCGCGGTCACCCTGCTCGGCGGCTGCGGCGAACGCCTCCTTGAGGCCCGGCAGCAGCGCCGGATCGGGGTTTCCGTCGGCCAGGTCCCGCACCCCCTCCGGCACCTCGACCCGGATGTTCTCGCGCCCGGTGGTGGCGGGTCGGGGCCGCACCCGGCTCCCCCGCCGCCCGGCGGTCTCGATGACCCCGCGTTCGCGCAGCGTGCGATAGGCGGCCGCGACGGTGTTCGGATTCACCCCCAACCGCTCCGCCAACTCCCGCATGGGAGGCAGCAGTTGTCCGGGCTCCAGCTCTCCCGCACCCACCGCCCGCTCGACGCTGGCCGCAATCTCCGCCGCACGCCGCCCCGCGATTGTGTATTCTCCTAGCACAAAACAAATTATGCACTAGTGCAATGGAGAGCGCAATGACGGGGACCCAGCAGTCGACGCCGCCCACGCCCGCCGCCTACACCCCCACCGACCGCACCGTCCCCACCCGGTCCGCGCACAAGGCCTCGTACGACAAGGACATGGTGCACGCGATCCTCGACGAGGGGTACGTCTGCCATCTCGGCTTCGTCCGCGACGGCGCCCCGGTGGTACTGCCCACGCTGTACGGACGGGTCGGTGAGACGCTCTACGTGCACGGCTCGACGGGCTCGCGCCCGCTGCGGATGACAGGCAAGGCCGACCCCGGCCTCCCCGTCTGCCTCACGGTCACCCATGTCGACGCCCTGATCCTGGCCCGGTCGGGCTTCCACCACTCGATCAACTACCGCTCCGTGGTCGTCCACGGCATCGCCCACCAGGTCACGGACCCGGAGGAGCGGCGGATCGCCCTCGATGCCCTCGTGGACCATGTCGTCCCCGGCCGGTCGCGGGACTCCCGGCCCGCCAACCCCAAGGAGTTCGCCGCCACCGCCGTGATCCGCCTCGATCTGAACGAGGTCTCCGCCAAGACCCGCACCGGCGGTGTCAACGACGAGCCCGAGGACCTCTCCCTCCCCCACTGGGCCGGCGTCGTCCCCCTCCGCAAGGGCTACGAGACCCCCGTCCCGGACCCGGACCTGGCCCCCGGCACCGAACTCCCCGACTACCTCAAGGCCCTGTCATGCTGATCCACCCCTGGGACGCCCCCCGCGACGACACCGAATGGCAACGCTGGCTCACCACCCACGACTTCGGTCAGCTCGCCGTCAACGGCCTGCCCGGGGATCCGCCGTACATCCAGCCCCTGCACTTCGTCTACGACCCCGACGCCGGCGAACACGGCACGGCCCTCACCCACCTGGCCCGCCCCAACCCCATGTGGCCCGCCCTGGCGGCCAACCCCGAGGTCGTCCTGAGCGTCGTCGACGACTACGTCTACATCCCCGGCCCCTGGCAGGCCCCACCCGACAGCCCACCCGAGCACGGCACCCCGACCAGCTTCTACGCCGCCGTCCAACTCCACTGTGTGGCCCACATGGTCGACGACCCCACAGAAAAGGCCGCCCTCCTCAACCACCAACTCGGCCACTTCCAACCAGAGGGCGGCTCGGCCACCGCAGCCGCGGACGACTCCCCCTACGGCCGCATGCTCCCGGGCCTACGCGGCCTGCGCCTCGAAGTAACGGCCGTGCGAGCCAAGTTCAAGTACGGCGCCCACCGCCCGGAGGAGGTCCAGAACCGCATCGTGGCGAACCTGGCGGCGCGGGGCGGCCCCGGCGACGCGGCGGCACAACAGCACCAACTGAGGCGACGTGGCCTCTGGCCGCCGACTGCACGGTAGGGCGCGCCGGTGACTGCACTGCAGGGCACGCCGCCGTCCAGCAAGGGGCACGGAGCTCTGTCGATGTGCGGCTCCGCCGCGGGGCGCCGGCAACGACAATCGCCCCCACAGCCCGGCCACGTACAACTCCCCAGCGGCGCTTACCGGCTACTCCCCACCGACAGCTCCGGCTCGAAGTCACCCTCTCCGGTCACCACCGGCCCACTCGACGGCTTCGCGGGAGCGGCGCGCTGAGCGGCATACGCCCCGACCAGCACAACCACCCCACCCACCATCTGCGGCACCGACAAACGCTCCCCGAGCAGCACCCAGGCAAGCCCCGTCGCGACAACCGCCTCAAGACACGCCACAACCCCCGCCACCTGCGGAGACAACCGCCGCACAGCCACCACCCCGGTGATATACGCGACAACCGTGGCGATCAGCACCACCCACCCGAGCAACACCCACGCGGCAACCGGCGTCGTCCCCATCCGCACGGTTCCCCCGAGCACCCCCCACTCCATGCCCCACGGCCGAGCCACAGCCGTGAGCACGACGGCGCCGACCAGCAGCCCGTACGCGATCACGCCGAGCGGATCCGGCGCGCTCTCCCCCGCCTCGCTGCCCTGATCGGAGAGCACGAAGTACCCCACCTGACAACAGGCCGCCCCGAGCGCGAGCAGCAGCCCCAGCACGTCGAAGCGCAGCCCCGACCACACCTCCACGACGCAAGCGAGGCCGCCGACCGCGAGGACGACCCCGACGGCGGCGGCCCGCGTCACCGGCCGGCCCTGCACGAACCGCACCCAGCCGAGAACGAGCGCCGGCGCCAGATACTCGACGAGCAGCGCGACCCCGACCGGTATGCGCGATATGGAGGCGAAGTAGAAGGCCTGTACACCGGCCACGGCCAGCAGCCCGAACCCGGCGAGCAGCGCGGGTCGCCGCCGCACCAGCGCCCGGTGGCGCACGGCCAACGGCAGCATCACCAGCGCGGCGCCCCCGACCCGCAGCCACACCACATGGAGCGGATCGAGCCCCGCCTCGATCAGCGGCTTGGCCGCGACCCCCGACCCACCGAAGGCGACCGCCGACCCGAGCGCGAGCCCCAGCCCGACGCCGCGCCCACGCTGCCCCTGATTGCCCTGAGACGTATGCACCGGCACATGATGACAGCCGAAGACAGGAGCGTCACCCCGGATGACTCCTGTCTCACTGGCCGGACCGCCCCACCGACCCCGCGCCGAACGCCAAGCCCCTCACCATTCACGCACCGAACGAGAACCCCTCACCGGTCATGTACCGGTCGCGAACCCCTCACCGGCTCTCCACCGTCGCCCGCACCCCTCCGAGCCGACAGCTCAACGTCGCCGCCTCTGCCCCCGCCCCTGCCCCTGTCCCCGTCCCCGATCCGCCGAGCCAGCACCTCGGCATCGACCCGCGCGTTGCCCAGCACCTGCACCGCTCGCGAGGCCGGCGCCGCGACGATCGCGGCGAGCAGATCGACGCCACGGGCACGCTCCTCGTCCCGCCGCACGGCACGCTCGTACGCCTGCGTCATGGCCCGGGCCGCCACCGGCGACCAACCCGGCGTACCCGGCATACCGGTTACGGCACCGGCGTCCTCGACGCCGATCTGCCAGCGCAGCCCGTAGCCGATGCTGCGCTGCACCAGATAGCCGAGCAGCCGGGCGATCTGCGGCCCGTCGAAGACGGCACGGACCTCGGGGTCGGACTCCAGGAGAGAGTGCAGCAGATGGGCCGTGTCGATCTGCCGGTCCCCGTCCCGCAGCGCCCGTCTGCGCGCACCCGCCACCACCGAGGCCAGCTCATCGGTGAGCCTGCCCTCGAACTCCATATGGTTCCGGCCGTGGTCTACGGCCGACTGCCGGGGAATACGGGGTCGCACGTACCCCACCTCATCAGTCCCACTGGTTCGAGTCATCCACGGCAGGAACCATCTTCGGCCCCCACCCAGGTGCGTACGGACGACTCCCGTCTCCTCCCTGCGGAGGAGATCGAGCCGACCCGCCCAAGGGGCGCGCGCCGCCTTGCCAAGCGCCCGGTACGCAACCGGATCACACCGGCGCTCGTCCCACGCCCGGAACCTTCCTGACGGTTCATCAGTATTGAATGTTGAGGCGCCCACGGCTACGTTCCGCGACACCACCGTCCGAGACGAAGGGGTTGTCGCATGGCCGATGTCAGCGCGGAGGCACGCATCGGGGCACCCGCCGAGAAGGTCTGGGCTCGGCTCGTCGACTGGTCGGCGTACGGCGAGTGGAACACGACCCACACCGGCTTCCCCAAGGGCGGTCCGGAGCGACTCGAAGTGGGCGGCACCTTCCAGGAGACCATGAAGCTCATGGGCTTCCCGGCGGAGGTCGAGTGGACCATCGACGAACTCGAACCCGCCCGGACCCTGGCCATCCGCGGCAAGGGTCCGATGGCCGTCGATCTCGCCACCCGCTACACCCTCACGCCCGACGGCGACACCACGACGGTCCGCATCGACGGCCGCTTCACCGGCGCCGCCGTCTCCCTGATGTCGGGCAAACTCAAGGACTCCGCCACGGCCGCCCTCACCGAGTCCCTGCGCAAGCTGGGCACCCTGGTGACGTGACCCCGCCGCACGACGTACGCGCCCGGCACACACGAGAGTGCCCCGCGGAAACACTCCACGGGGCACTCTCACGCCCTACCGCCTACCGCCTGCTCCCCACCGAGAGGATCAGTCCTCGTCGGCAAGGATCAGATACAGCTTCTTGCGGGCCTCGTTGATCACCGCCAGCGCCTTGTCGCGCTGGTCCTTGTCGCCGGTCTTCCAGACCTGACCGAACGCCTCCATCAGGCCGAAGCCGGCCGTCCGGATCTCGCTCAGCGCTTCCCAGTCCACACCGCGCGAGGCCTCCTCCCAGGGTGCGTCGGGGCCGTCATCTGCCACGGTGCGACCGGCCTCGGTGAGCGAGAACAGCTTCTTGCCGCCCTCGGTCTCGCTGATGATCAGCCCCTCGTCCTCCAGCAACTGAAGGGTGGGGTACACCGAACCGGGGCTGGGCTTCCACGCCCCGCCGCTGCGCTCGGCGATCTCCTGGATCATCTCGTAGCCGTGCATCGGCCGGTCCTTGAGGAGGGCCAGGATCGACGCGCGTACGTCACCGCGCCGCGCCCTTCCCCTGGGTCCGCCGCGGCCCCGCCCGCCCCAGGGGCCCGGACCGAAAGGCCCGAAGCCACCGGGACCACCGTGCCCCGGCCCGAAGGGCCCGAAGGCGGCACGCAGCCCCTCGAAGTCACCTCGTCCGCGGTGGTGCTCCCCACCACGGCGTCCGTGTCCACGCTCGAATCCGAAGTCTTGTCCATGGGGACGCATCGCAATCACTCCATTCCATCATTGATCGGTCGCGATGCCTCAACGATATATCGAGAACTGTCGCCCGACAAGCCCCTCGAAAGAAGTCGCCCGCGCGGCGATGAGTTTCGGAGGCGCGCCGAGTCTGTAGAGGCAAGGAGGAAGGGCCGCCTCAAAGCCCTCCGAACACCTGGGAGATGTGGATGAGCACCGTGGTGATGCACAACGTCGTGTCCGTCGACGGCTTCATCGCCGACGGACACGACCAGGTCGGCCCGCTGTTCGACTGGTACTCCAACGGCGACGTCCCGCTCGGCGACTTCGGCGGCAGGGTGAGCAAGGCCTCGGCGGAGTACGTCAAGCCGATGCAGGCGAACATCGGGGCGCTGGTGGTCGGGCGTCACGTGTTCGACATCACCAACGGCTGGGAGGGGTCGCCGCCGGCGGGCGAGCACGTGGTCGTGGTGTCGCATCGGCCCAAGCCCGACGGAGGGCACCCCGAGGCGCCGTACCACTTCGTCGACGACGTCGCCCAGGCGGTCGCGAAGGCCAAGGAACTCGCGGGAGACCGCACCGTCGCCGTGGCCGCCGGCGACGTCGGCGGGCAGGCGTTCGCCCTCGGCCTGGTCGACGAGGTCGCGATGGACGTCGTGCCCGTGGACTTCGGCTCGGGCAAGCGCTACTTCGGCTCGGTCGACACCCAGCACCTGCTCGAAGACCCGCACACCGGGATCCAGGGCGACCGTGTGCTGCACCTGCTCTACAAGGTCCGCCGATAGCGGGCGACGACACCAGTCGGGGCGAGGGCGGCGGGCACACGATCGACAATCGGCGACATGGCGAGACCTGGGATCGGCCTCCGAAAAACCGGTCCAGTCACTCGGAATTGGCCTTGGCCCGCGCCCTCACCCGCCGCCTAGCGTCGCCCCATGCGCATTCGTATCGTCGACGCCTTCACCGACCGCCCCTTCTCCGGCAACCCGGCCGGGGTCCTCCTTCTCGACACGTTCCCGGACGACACCTGGCTGCAGAACGTGGCCCGCGAGGTCAACCACGCCGAGACCGCGTTCGCCCACCCCCTCCCCGAGGGCGGCGAGGCCGACTGGGCGCTGCGCTGGTTCACCCCCGTCGCCGAGGTGAAGATGTGCGGCCACGCCACGCTGGCCACCGCGCACGTCCTGACCACCACGGGCGCCCACGAGGGCCCGGTACGGTTCGCCACGCGCAGCGGAGTCCTCACCGCCACTCCCCGGCCCGACGGCGCCCTCACCCTCGACTTCCCGACCGCTCCCCTCACCCCGGTCCCCGCCCCGGAGGGCGTCGCCGAAGCCCTGGGCGCCGTGCCGCTCGGCGTGTTCGACACCGGTCCCAAGGTGGGAGACCTGCTGATCGAACTCGCCGACGAGAAAACGGTCCTCGGCCTCAGCCCCGACCACCGCGCCCTCGGCCGCTTCTCCGAGCGCGGTGTCATCGCCACCGCCCGCGCCGCCGATCCCACCGCCGGCCACGACTACGTCTCGCGCTGCTTCTTCCCGAACGTCGGCATCGACGAGGACCCGGTCACCGGCAGCGCCCACACCGCCCTCGCTCCCTTCTGGTCCGAACGCCTCGGCAGCCCCGTCCTCACCGGCCTCCAGGCCTCCCCGCGCTCGGGCCACGTCCACACCGAACTCCGCGGCGACCGCACCCTGCTGACCGGCCGAGCGGTCACCGTCATCGAGGGTGAACTGCTGGCCTGACAGCCGGCGGGGTGGCAGAGAGGCATACGAACAGAGACATACGAAAGGGGCGTACGACACCGCCGTACGCCCCTGCCAACGCCTCTCACGCCGTGGGCAACCAACCCACCTTGCCCGCCAGCAGTCCGTAGCCGACGAACGCCCCGATGTCGAGCAGCGAGTGGGCCACCACAAGCGGGCCCACCCGCCCCCACCGCCGGTACAGACAGACGAACACCACGCCCATCACCATGTTGCCGACGAACCCGCCGATGCCCTGGTAGAGGTGGTACGACCCGCGCAGCACCGAGCCGGCCGCCAGCGCGCTCCCCGGTGACCAGCCCAGCTGCTGGAGCCGGCGCAGCAGATACCCGACCACGATCACCTCTTCGAGGACCGCGTTCTGGATCGCGGAGAAGATCAGCACCGGGTACTTCCACCACACCTCGGGCAGCGCCTCCGGCACCACCGTGAGGTTGAAGCCCAGCCCACGGGCCGCCAGATAGAAGGCGATGCCCGTGCTGCCGATCACCGCGGCGATCGCCGCCCCACGACCGAGGTCCGACCACGGCTTCGTACGGTCGAAGCCGAGCGTGCGCAGCCCCGCGCCCTCACGCAGCAGGAAGTGCGCGACCAGTGCGACGGGCACCAGCGCGGTCGTGATCCCGAAGAGCTGCCACGCGAGGTCGAGCCAGGGCCGGCCCGGCGCGGCCGAGGCGTTCATGGTGGCCGCCTGGTCCTTCAGCCCGCCCGGCTTGGTGACCGAGCCGATAAAGCTGATCAGCGCGGACACCCCGCTCGCCCCGAGCGAGAGCGCGAGCACGAGCAGCGTCTCGTCCCTCAGGATCCGCCGGGACGGCCGCTCCCGCGACAACGAATCCTCCACCGACTGCGCCTGCCCCTGCACCCACGCCTCCTGTTGTCCGGCCCGCCGAAGGTCCATCATCACCCGCGGCGCCCCAGATCTTTCCGGCGGTGTACCTCCAGGCCTCCCACCTCGACCGCGGCGTACCTCCGAAGCCAGTCACGTGACGAAGCCGATCACGTGCCATGCGGCGTGCCCTCAAGGGCCGGCCGCTTCAGCTGTGGCGCGCCTCAGAGGGCTCCGGCGACGGCATGCCGGCCAAGCAGGCCGCCTCCTCGCACCGGCGGCACCAACCCAGAAGTCCCCCTCACCCCAGCGGCACCGGCTCCGGCAGCCCCACCGGCCAGGTGTGCACCGGGTCACCGGCCTGCATCAGCTCGCAGTAGCGGCGGGTGGTGGCGGCCAGCGCGGCATCGCGTCCGAGGCCCTTGGTCAGCGCCCGTTGGAACGTTTCGACCTGCCAGGACGCCCCGTTGACCCGGCGCCGGCAGCGCTCCTCGATCACCCCGAGGTAGAAGTCCCGGTCGACCGGCTCGACACCCCACGCGTCCAGCCCGGCCTCGGCCAGCGGCAGCAGCTCGTCCCGTACGAGGTGCACCGCGTCCACCGGCCCCACGCCGCCGTAGCGTCCCCGCGGCCACTGCAACCGCGCCTCGACGCCGTGCCGGCACGCCTCGTCGAAGTTGGCGGCGGCGGCCTCGAACGGCAGCCGGGTCCACACGGGCCGCGACTCCTCGGCGAGGGCGCGTACGACCCCGTAGTAGAAGGCCGCGTTGGCGATCACGTCCGTGATGGTCGGCCCGGCGGGCAGCACCCGGTTCTCGACCCGCAGGTGCGGGACACCTTCGGCGATGCCGTAGACCGGCCGGTTCCAGCGGTACACCGTGCCGTTGTGCAGGGTGAGTTCGGCGAGCGAGGGCACGCCGCCCGCGTCAAGCACGGCGATCGGATCCTCGTCGTCGCAGATGGGCAACAGCGCCGGGAAGAAACGCAGGTTCTCCTCGAAGAGGTCGTACGCCGAGGA
>NZ_AEJC01000214.1 GCF_000317595.1 Streptomyces ipomoeae 91-03
ACCACACACGACCCGCACTCGCTCACCCGCAGCAAGCCCCCACCGCTCCCCGCCCAAGCGCCGCAGGCAATTCGTGGCAGTCTGGACATATGCCCGAACTCCCCGAGGTCGCGGCGCTCCGGGACTTCCTGGTCGAGAAGCTGGTCGGCCATGAGGTCGTCAGGGTGCTGCCCGTGGCCATCAGTGTGCTGAAGACCTACGACCCGCCGATCACCGTGTTGGAGGGGCGGGTGGTCACAGGCGTGGAGCGGTACGGGAAGTTTCTCGATGTCGTGATGGACGGCGGGGCGCTGCACTGCGTGACGCATCTGGCCCGTGCGGGCTGGCTTCAGTGGCGGGACCAGCTGTTCGACGGCCCACCCCGTCCCGGCGGCAAGAGCCCCCTCGCGCTGCGTGTCGCCCTGGAGACGGGCGAGGGCTTCGATCTCACCGAGGCCGGTACGCAGAAGAGGCTGGCGGTGTACCTCGTACGGGACCCGGGGGAGGTACCGGGAGTCGTCCGGCTCGGGCCGGATCCGCTCGCCGACGACTTCGACGAGGCGCGGTTCGCGGAGCTGCTCGCGGGGGAGCGGCGGCAGATCAAGGGCGCGCTGCGGGACCAGAGCCTGATCGCCGGGATCGGGAACGCGTACAGCGACGAGATCCTGCACGCCGCGAAGATGTCGCCCTTCAAGCTGACCTCGTCGCTGAAGCCGGAGGAGATCCGGGGCCTCTACGAGGCGCTGCGCGCCACGCTCACCGAGGCCGTGGAGCGCTCCCGGGGCCTGGCCGCCGGCAGGCTGAAGGCGGAGAAGAAGAGCGGGCTCCGTGTCCACGGCCGTACCGGCGAGCCCTGTCCCGTGTGCGGCGACATCGTCCGCGAGGTCTCCTTCAGCGACTCCTCGCTGCAGTACTGCCCGACCTGCCAGACCGGCGGCAAGCCACTCGCCGACCGGCGCCTGTCACGGCTGCTCAAGTAGGGCGCCTGACGCGGTTGATCGAGGAGAAGGGCTCAAGCAACAGGCCCACGGAGAAGGTACGGACCAGCTCAGCGCCAGGCCGGGGCCTTGAGGGTCACCAACAGCTCGCCCTCCTGGCTGCGTACCTCGAAGTGGCTGATGTCCTCGCGCTGCATCGCGGTGCCGCCCATCATCGTGGAGGGAGCGTCCGACTCGCCGGGGGACTTCCAGTTGGCGGCGGTCTCCTCGGAGCCGTCCTTGCCGATCACGACGAGCCGGCAGGCGTGGGCCCCTTCGGCCTCCTTGACCTTGAGCTCGATGTCGCTGCCCCAGACCCGGTCCTCGGCCTTGACCTCGGCCCACACACCCGTCTTGGCGTCGGTGGCGGCGACCGTGTCCGGCGGCTCGCCCGGCCCCGCGAAGACGGCGACGGCGGGGCCGCCCACCGCGATGATCACCGACGCGGCCACCGCGAACAGCCAGCGCCTGCGCCGTGCGCGCTGTCGGGCGCCCACCTCGTCGAGCAGCCGGCCGAGCAGCCGCGGACCGGGCGCCGCGAAGGGGTGCACGGCACGCGGTGTCGCGTTCCTGTACAGCATCAACTGCCGGGCGGCCGGACGGAACTCGGTGACATGTACCGCGCACTGGGGGCAGCCGCGGACATGGTCCTCGAAGTGGAAGGACTCCACCTCGTCCAGCACGCCCAGCGAGTAGGCGCCGACGTCGTGATGACGATCCTGGGACCACATGGCAATTCCTCGGGCCGGTGTGCGGTGGGGGTTGCTTCCTGCCCCCACCGGTACGGACCAGACCGGTGAATCACTCAAGCCCCGCGACCAATGCCAACCAAAAGATTCGGAGCCGTTCGCCCGGCGGATTGGTCACAGACCGAAAAAGTCGGCCCGCCGGCGTCCGAACAGGTCGTTCGCGCGCCGGCGGACACGGGTGACCAGGTCGGCGCCGGAGGATCGCCCGGATCAGAAGAGATGGATCGCCAGGTGTCCGAGCGGCAGTCCGAGCCGCCAGGCCGGTGTCCAAACCTTTGGACCGTCGTCCTCACCGAAGACCGCGCCACCCCCTGGCACCGCGTCCAGATCGGGCGCGAGCAGCTCGGTCTCCTCCAGCCAGCGCCAGGCCGCCGCCGCCAGTTCCAGGTCCGGCGACGGGCCGCCCGCCTCCAGCGCCTCGGCGGTGAAATGGGCCATGCGTTCGCACACCCAGTCCTGCCACGGCTGGTCGTACGCCGTCAGCGACAGCCAGGTCTCCAGCTGGGTCACGACCCGGATGCCGGAGAGCTCACCGCCGGAGTCCGAGAGGAAGATGGTCAGCGCCAGGGCGTCCCGTCCCGCGCGGAACTCGAAGGACGTAGGCGGCATCAGATCGCCGGTCCGCAGCAGCTCCTCGGCGATGTACTCGGCATAGAACCACGCCATCGGGACGGTCAGTTCGTCTCCGCCGGCGCCGTCCGTGCTCTCTTGACCTCTGTGCAGCATCCCTTCCTGCCTTCCTCCGGTGCATGCGCGTCGCCCGACCCCGGGCCTGGAGACCTGGTGCCGACTCCCGGCCGCCCCTACGGGCGGACGGCGAGAAACCGGCGCCGGGTCCCCATCCGGAACAGGGATGAAGACAGCTGATTGCTCAACCATGGTCCTCAGCAAGGCGCTTTACGGAGGTTTGACTCGGCCATGGGTTTCAACGCAGGTCGGCCGCGTATCCCGGAAGCACCCGGCGCAGGGCGCGCAGCGCGTAGTACGCGCGGGACTTCACCGTACCGGGCGGGATCCCCAGAGCTTCGGCGGCTTCCGCCACACTCGCACCCTGGAAGTACACCTGCACCAGTACTTCACGGTGCTCCGGAGTGAGTGTCTTCACAGCCTCGCGTACGTCGAGGGTGGCGACGGACCGCTCGGCGTGATCTGCCATCACACGAGCGTTCTCCAGCACCGCGTCCCCCACCTCGGCGGGCCGCGCCTGCCGGGCCCGCCGCGCGTCTATGGCGAGCCGTCGGCCGACGGTGAGCAGCCAGGGGCGTACGGAGTCGAAGTCGTCGGCGCGCAGCGCCTCGGGGTGCTGCCAGGCGCGCACGAAGGTCTCCTGCACAAGGTCCTCGGCGCGATGGCGGTCCCCGTCGGAGAGCCGCAGCATCAGGGCGAAGAGGGGGCGGCCGTGTTCGCGCTGGAGCTCGGCCAGCTCGTGTTCGGCGGTCGTCCCGTTGGTCATCGTGGTTCCGGCCGTCATGGCCGTATGGGAACGCGAGCCGCTTCGCGTGGACAGGGGCCGGTCGCGGGTGTGCGGCAGGCGGTCAGTGGCTGTCGGCGAACGGTACGACGAACGGTCGGCCGGTGTTTCCGGGGCTCCGCCCCGGCCCTCTGCCGTCGGCCTGACCGCGCCGGCCGCCGTGCGGGTGAGAAGCGTGCGGCGCTTTCGGGTGATGGCCGGTTCGGGTTGTTGACAGGTATGTCGGGTGCATGCGGATTCTTAGCGGATTGTAATCAAATACGACTGCAATGGGATGTCCAGCATGCGCGCACGCACGCGATCCACCGGCATCGGCCTCGCCGCCCTTCTCCTCTCCCCGGCCATCGGTTGTCAGGCGCAGGACTCAGCCACCCCGCCGACCCTCTCCGGGCACCCCACCCCCTCCAGCCCCGCGAAGCACTCCCGCGGCTTCACCCTCGTCGCCTCCGGTGATGTGCTGCCGCATATGTCGATCATCGAGAAGGCCCGTCAGGACGCCGGGGGCGGGGGGTACGACTTCCGGCCGATGCTCGCCGGAGTGAAGTCCGTGGTGGCCGGCGCGGATCTGGCGATCTGCCATATGGAGACGGTGTACGGCGCGGACGGGAATTACAGCGGGTACCCGACGTTCAAGTCGCCGCCGCAGGTGGCCGAAGGGCTCGCCGTCACGGGGTACGACGGCTGTTCCACCGCCTCGAACCACACCCTGGACGACGGCGCCGCCGGTATTCACCGCACCCTGGACGCGCTGGACCGCGCCGGTGTGCGGCACGCGGGGTCGGCGCGTACGGCGCAGGAGGCGGGCAGCCCCACGCTGATGCGCGCGGGCGGCGCCCAGCTTGCCCATCTCGCGTACACCTACGGCACGAACGGCATCCCGCTGCCGGCGGACCGCCCCTGGGTCGTGAACCTCATCGACCGCGAACGGATCCTCGCCGACGCCCGGACCGCGCGGAAGGCGGGGGCCGACGTGGTGGTCGTATCGCTGCACTGGGGAACCGAATGGCAGGACGCGCCCGACGCGCAGCAGTTGAGCCTGGGGGAGCAGCTCACCTCGGCCGCCACGGACGGTCGGCCCGACATCGATCTGATCCTCGGCACGCACGCGCATGTCCCCCAGGCGTACGAGAAGGTCAACGGAACCTGGGTCGTCTACGGGATGGGCGACCAGATCGCGGGGGCGATGATCAACCACTCGGGGGCCCATGACCCGCGCGGCAACCAGGGCACCCTGGCCCGCTTCACCTTCGCCCCGCCCACGCGTGAGGGCGCCCGCTGGGAGGTGACCAGGGCGGAGTTCGTGCCCCAGTGGTTCGACGTCGGCTCGGGGCGGGTCGTCAACCTCAACGCCGTGATCGAGTCGGGCACGGGGACGGCCGTGGCGGACGTCACCGCCGTGCGTGACCGGATCCGTGATGTCGTCCTCAGCCGGGGTGCGGCGCAGGACGGGTTGGCCATGGGGAGGTAGGCGCGGGGCGCGGTTCTACGGGACCACCGTGACCGGCCAGCGGCCCGCCTTCACCAGGCGTACCGCCACCGAGCCGACGATGCGGTGGCCCGCCTGCTCGGAGGCGCCCACGACGACCGCGTCGGCCTTGAGGTCGTCCGCGGCCTTCACCAGCCCGCCGTAGGGGTCGCCGCGGAACGTGTGGAACTCCCAGCGCACCTCGAATATGCCCTTCACCTGCTCGGCGGCCTCGCGGATCTGCGTGACGAGCTGCTCGGCGATCTCGTCGGTCGTCCCGGCCACCGGCACCCCGAGAGCCGCGCTCGCGGCCAGCAGCGGCTGCACATAGACGATGGCGAGCAGCGCGTGCTGGCGTCGGGCGAGGCCCGCCGCGTAGGCCACGGCGCGCAGTGAGGAGTCGGAGCCGTCCAGCCCGACGAGGACGACCTTGGGTCCGTCGGTGCCCCGTTCGAACGGATGTGCTTGCTGATCGGTCACGGGGGTGAGGCTATCGCGGTGGCGCGGCCGATGGAGGAACCGGGCTCCGGCGTACGCCGGGTGATCGCGAAGGGCGCGAAAACTACTCCCATCGGGTGTTTTCATACCGCCGCACCGGTGTCGTAGGGGTGCGGCGCCCTCGTTCTGGGCGACTGATGAGTCATGACGAAGGACCAGACGTTCACCCGACGGCGGCTGCTGATCGCCGGTGGAGCCATGCTGGGCGCGGCCGGCGTCGCGGGCACCGCTCCTCTGCTCACCGGCGACGGAACCTCCGGTACGGCAGCGACCCGCGCCGGCGCACCGGCCGCCGGTCCGGGGGCCCGCCACGGGCTCAAGCCTTCCGCATACCGCCTCCAGCCCATCACCGGATACGGGGCGCGGCCCCGGCGCCGTACTCTCGTGCGCCCCGAAGTCCGGCGCGAGCCGTTCCTGAGGGTGGCCGCGCGGGGCCGGAACATCGTGTTGACCTTCGACGACGGCCCCGATCCGCGCTACACCCCGGACATTCTGCGCATCCTCCGCGCCCACGACGTCCGCGCGATGTTCTTCGTCTGCGGCGCGATGGTGGTCCAGCACCAGGACCTGCTGCGGGAGATGGCCGACGACGGCCATGTCGTCGGCAACCACACCTGGTCCCATCCGCTGCTCACCACTCTCTCCCAGTCCCGCATCCACGCGGAGATGGCCCGTACCTCCGAGATCATCGACAAGGCGTACGGTGAACCGCCGCTGTGGTTCCGCGCACCGTACGGGGCCTGGAACCGCGCCGTCTTCCGGTTCGGCGCCGAACTCGGCATGGAGCCCCTGGCGTGGACGCTCGACACGCTCGACTGGCGCGTCCCGGGCGCGAACACCATCGTCGAGCGCGTGGAGAAGGGCGCGGCCCCCGGTGTCGTCGTGCTCTCCCACGACGCCGGCGGCGACCGCTCCCAGAGCGTACGGGCGCTGCGCGAATACCTTCCCGAACTGCTGGACTCCGGCTATCGGATCACCGTGCCCCAACGAAAATACGTATGACGAGGGGCAGGGGACACGCATATCGCCGGTACCGGGAACTCGTACGACGCCGGAAATGAATCCAGTGGGCGCCGGAAAAGAATCCCGTGGGCTTTCGCCCGCCCGGTCGGGGAGCGTTCAGCGCACCTCGACCAGGCGGGCGAAGACGACGACGTTTCCGTCGTAGCCGTTCTGCTGGGAGAAACCGCCCCCGCAGGTGATGACCCGCAACTCCGGAATTCCGCTGTTGCCGTAGACACGGTCACCGGGGAAGTTGTTCTTCTCGAAGACCTCGATGCCGTAGATCTCGAACACGGCGGTCTTTCCGTCCCCGCGCTGGATCTCGACCTGGCTGCCCTTCTTCAGCGCCCCGAGCCCGTAGAACACCGCGGGCCCCTGGTGGTTGTCGACGTGGCCCACGATGACGGCCGTGCCCTGCTCTCCGGGGGAGACCGCGCCGGTGAACCAACCCGCGAGGTTGGGGTCCTGGGCCGGGGGCGCGTCCACCCAGCCGTGGGTGTCCAGACCGACCGGCACGACCGGCGCGTCGACCCGGATCGAGGGGATCCGCACCCGGTCCACCATGGCGTACGGCAGGGGGTCGGGCACATTGGTGAAGGTGCCGTGGGGGATGCCGCGGCCGTCGGCGGCAGCGGCCGACGCGGGCTGCGGCGGGCCCACGTCGAACTCCCCCGAACCGTTCTGAATGAGAGCGAGACCGGTCAGCAGAACCAGCGCTATCACACCCCACGGCGCGCGCTTCCTCCGTCGCATCTCCCATTCGACCTCGGCCGCCTTCGACGAAAACATTCGCCATCCCCTCTCGACACGGCCGTCGCCGCGTCCGTCGCGCATAGGACAAACGCTAAGCGCGCTGCGCGGGGACGGCGATGATTGAGGTACGAACGGGTGGCGGCGAAGCGGAGTTCTGCGCCATCCGAGTCGCGGCGCACAGGAATTTTCCGACCGCCCGTGACCTGCGGTGATGTCCGATCACACGGGGATGTCCCGGTGCGTCCGCTCACCAGGACGGACCAGCGTCGAAATGCGGGCCGGTGCGGGGCAACTGAGGGTTTTCCCGGGAGGCGCTTTCTCGTCGATCGACCGGGGACGGGTCCCGGGGCGTCTTCCGCGGAGGATCACATGCGTACTACTCGTGCCCTGGCGGCCTCGGCCGCCGCGGTCGCCCTGGTCGGCATCGCCGCCCCGACGGCCACCGCCTGGGACCAACCGACCTCGGTCACGGCCACCCCCAACGTCATCGCTCGGGGCGGGCAACTCGTGCTCACCGTCAGCGGCGGCGACGCGTGCGGGGGAACCGGCAGCACTATCAGCTCCGACGCCTTCCCCACCACCAACCTCAGATCCGTCGACGGCCGCACCGCCACGGCGACGGTGCGGGTGAACGCCAACGCCAGCACCGGCTCGCACAGCGTCACGACCAACTGCGAGGGCAGAACCAAGACGTTCACCAATGTCTTCACCGTCATCGGCGGTGTGCGCGGCGGTCTCGGGGGCAGCAGCTCCGTCGGGGCCACGCCGACCGACATCGCGATCGGTGGCGGGCTGGTGGCCTCCGCGGTCATCGGCGGTGGTGTGTTCTGGATGCGCCGCCGAGCGGAGAACAAGATCTGAGGCCCGCCCCCTTCGTATCGAGGCCACCCCCCTCGCGGCACGGATCGCACGTCGCACAGCCCTTCGCCCCGGTGCCCCGAAGGACCGGGGCGAAGGACTGTGCGACGTCCGTCACCCCCCGGCCTTCGGGAACAGGGCCACGAACGGCTCGGCCGTGGCGCTGAGCCCGCGGCTGTAGGGCGCGTCGAAGTCCCAGACGAGGAAGAGCAGGAAGGCGATCAGCGCCGAGAACAGACCGGCCAGGATCAGCTCGCGCGCCGTACGCCGGATCTGCAGGGCGAAGACCATTCCGACGGTCACCACGGCACCGGTGACCAGGCCGAACCACACCACGCCGGGCAGGGTCTCGCCGGTGGAGTCGGCCCGGGCGTTGCGCGCCGCGTCGGCGGCGGCCATCTGGTCGAGCACCGGCTGGTAGGCCTGGGCCTCGAAGTCGTTCCTCGGCTCGTAGTCGGTGACGTCCCGGCGAACGGTCCGGAGGAGTTCGGTGCCCCGCTCGGTCATCTCGCCCTTCTTCGACATGACCTTCCACTCGGTGGTCACGACATGGCCGACGTAGGTGTCGATGTCGCCGCGGATACGGTCGCGGACCTCGGCCGGGTACACCCGCACCCGCTCATGGATCTCGTGCAGCGCCTGCGCCTCCGCCTGGACATGGTCCTGGGCGACGCTGCGGGCCTCCCAGACACCGGCGATGGCCAGGCCCAGGACGATGGCGTACACCACGCCGATCATCATGGTGATGTACTCGATGACGTCCGGGGTCTCGGACGGGTCCTCGTCCTCGGGCGCGGCGTGATGCCGCACGACGGCCACGACGAGGACGACGAGACACGCCGCCCCCATCGCGAGGGTGAGAACAAGCCATTCCGACAAGAGGTTCCTCCAGGGGTCAGCGCGGACGCAGTGCGGCGGCGGCGAACAGCGCGGGCACGGTGACGAGCAGGGCGAGCGAGACGAGGGACGGTCCGGAGCGCTTGGCGTGAGGACGGGCCGGGGTCCGGTACGGCGGATAGCTCACCGGGGTCGGTGACACCGTGGGGCGCTTGCTCGGAGTGGGGGTGGGCTTCGGCGTGGGGGTGGGGCTGGGGGCGGGCCGGGGCGCCTGGGTGACGGGCGGTGGCGGCGGCTTCGGTGTCGGGGTGGGGGGCGGTGGCGGTGGCGGTGTCGGCCGAGGGTCGGGTGTGGGGGGCGGCTTCGGCCTCGGCGGGGGAGTCGGGGTGGGCGTCGGCTCCGGCGGGCACGAGGGCGTCGGGCTCGGGGTGGGCGTGGGGGACGGCGACGGTGTGGTCTCCGGCTCCGGCTCGCACGACGCGGTGCCCCCGATCGCCACGGCGATCGCACCGCCACCGTCCGGGCCGATCGAGGCGTACGCGCAGGCGTGGGCGACCGCCGTGCCGCTCGGCGCACCGGTGAAGAGCCAGGTCAGTGCGAGCAGGGCCGACAGCCGCAGGGCGAGAGCGGACCGGGTCCGCGGTGGTCCTAGCACGACGGAGATCATCGGTGCTCGCGCGCACGCGTACCCCGGAGCCGGCGCGAATTGATCCAAACGAGGGAAAACGGGCCCCGAAGGTTTGAGTCCGGACGCCTGCCGGTGACGCCCTTTTCGATGCGCCCGCACGCCGCTTCGGGGCACTCGCGCGGGCCCTGCCACGGACGATGCCACAGACTTCGGAAAGAAATTTGTTCTTCGTTGAACACACCGGCCACCCCCGCCCGTACCTAGGGCCAGCAAGCGGCGCAGTAGGGCGCTGCAACACCCAAGGATTGACGGGGAGTTGGAATGAACACCTCCTGGCGGAGCGCCTCACTCGTAGCCTCAGCTGCGGCTGTGCTGGTGCTGACGACGGCGTGCGGTCAGGAATCGGGGTCCACGTCCTCGCAGAACGTGGGCGCGGCTTCCACCCCGACGCTCGGCACCGGCACGATCGCCGGCGTGGGTGCTGCCGGTTCCAACGCACAGGGCCAGGGCCAGGTCCAGTCGACCACGGCGGCCACCGCGGGCCAGCTGACCGTGTGGAACAGCGACGAGTACGGCAAGGTCCTCACCGACAGCGCGGGCCGTACCCTCTACCGCTTCGACAAGGACACGGCCGAGCCGCCGAAGACGACCTGCGAGGGCCAGTGCGCCACCACGTGGCCGCCGGTGCCCGCCTCGGGCGCCACCGCCGCCGAGGGTGTCGACAAGGCGCTGCTCGGTGAGGTCACCCGCCCCGACGGCACCAAGCAGCTGACGGTCGGCGGCTGGCCGCTGTACTACTACGCCAAGGACACCAAGGCCGGTGACATCAAGGGCCAGGGCCTCCAGGGCACCTGGTACGCCTCGGCTCCCGACGGCAAGAAGGCCTCCACGAAGGGCGGCTCCGGCGGCGGTGGAGCCGAGGACGCAGGTGGCCAGGCGGTCGAGCAGGCCGGTCTGACGACCCGTAACGACCCCAAGCTCGGCGAGATCGTCGTCGACAAGAACGGCATGACGGTCTACCGGTTCCTCAAGGACACCCAGTGGCCGATGTCGACCAAGTGCACCGGCGCCTGCCTCGACAAGTGGCCCGTGGTCGCGCCGGTCGACAAGAACGACACCAAGAACATCCTGCTGAAGGGCTACACGGTCTTCGACCGGCCCGACGGCATCAAGCAGCAGACCATCAACTGCATCCCGCTCTACACCTTCGCCAACGACAAGGAGCCCGGCGACACCAACGGGCAGGGCGTGGGCGGTACGTGGTTCGCCATCAACGGCGACGGAGAGCCGATCGGCGCGCCGAAGTAAGGATCACCTTCCCCAGGGTAGATCGCCTCGCCATTCAGGAAACCACCGCACGCGGAAGGGAGTGGACGAGCAGAAGAGTGCCGGACGCACCACGCCGGCGCGGCCGATCCGGACCCGCCCCCTCCGCACCGCACGGAGGGGGCGGGTCGCTTGGTGTGCCCGGACGGGGAGCGGGGGCGCGGAACGGCGTGCGCCAGCGCGCGGGGCCAGGGGCGCGGGGAACGGCGTGCGCCAGCGCGCGGGGCGGAGCGCACGGGCAAACGGGTCGGTGACGGCGTCTTGGCGCGAATCGGCATGGTCGGGGCGGTGGTTGGGCAGGTCGCATCGGCGGCGAGCTTGAACGGACGGTCAATTTCCGTTTTCGCTCGCTCCGTTGGCGGACGATCAGTAGCCTCGGCTCGAACACCGGATCGCCTGCGCCATCCCCGACGTGTTGGAGACACTGTATGGAGCGCCCCGCCTGGGCTCCCCGGAGCATCGACATCTCGGTGCCGTCCGTGGCCCGTATGCACGACTACTACCTGGGCGGTTCGCACAACTTCGAGGTCGACCGGGAGGCGGCCCGCAGGGCCATGGAGTTCATACCGGGCCTGCCCAAGATCGCGCAGGCCAACCGGGCGTTCATGCGCCGCGCCGTGCGGTACGCGGCCGACGCGGGCATCACCCAGTTCCTGGACGTCGGATGCGGAATACCCACCTTCGGAAACGTGCACGAAGTCGCCCAGGAGGCCGGCCCCGGCGCACGGGTCGTCCACGTCGACCACGATCCGGTCGCCGTGGCCCGCAGCCAGGCCGTTCTGCGCGACAGCGGCGACGCGGTCGCGGTCGCGGCCGATCTGCGGGGGCCCCAGGACATCCTCACGAGCCCCTGTGTCGAGCGATTGATCGACCTGAACCGGCCGGTGGCCCTGCTCCTGGTTGCCATACTGCACTTCGTGGAGGACATGGACGACCCGTACGGAGCGGTGGCCGAGCTGCGCGACGCGCTCGCGCCCGGCAGTGTGGTCATCGTCTCGCACGCCTCCTACGAGGGCATTCCGCTTTCCCAGGAGCGGGCCGAGGGCGCGGTGGACGTGTACAGGAACATCCGAAATCCGCTGATCATGCGCTCTCGCGACGAGATCGCGCGGTTCTTCGAGGGGTACGACATGGTGGAACCCGGACTGGTGCCGATGGCGAAATGGCGGCCCGACACGGCCCCCGAGGACGAGGATCCGTACGCCTTCTCGGGGTTCGCCGGCGTGGGGACCAAAGCGTGAGGGCGGAGCAGGACGGACCGGAGGACAGACTGCGCCGGTTCGCGACGATCTGGAGCCGCGCGGTCTTCCCCGCCACCTCCACGTCGCTGACCCGCCCCGAGCTCGAGGAACGACTCCTGCCGCTCGCCCGGCGCCTGAGCGAGGCACTGCGGGCCAGGACGTTCGACGCCGAGGAGGGCAAGGCCGTCGGCGCCGCCCTCGTCGACGCGCACTGCACCGAACCCGAGGCCCTCAGCCAGACCCTGGACTGCGTCGACGCCTATCTGGTGCTCTACTGCGGCGAGGACGGCCCCCAGGAGGATCTGCGGGCCCGCGCCGCCCGGCTGCAGTCCGCGATGGCCGCCGGATACGCCGAGGCGCTGCGGCAGCGGACCCTGGCCGAGCAGGAGGCGATCGCGCGCGCCGCGCTGGAGGCCCAGGGCGCGGTGGCCCTGGCACTGCACGCCACCGAGGCCCGCTTCCGCGCGGTGTTCGAAGGCGCCGCCATAGGCATCGGCATCTCCGACCTCGACGGCAACATCCTCCAGGTCAACGGCGCGCTGCTGCGCATGTTCGGCGTCACCGAGCAGACGATGCGCGCCCGCCGCGTCCCCGAGTGGAAGCACCCCGAGGACGCGCCCCAGGTCTGGCGCCTCTACGACGAGCTGGTCCGCGGCGAGCGCGAGCACTACCACACCGAGAAGGCGTTCCACCGACCTGACGGAACGGTCCTGTGGACCAATCTGACGGTCTCCCTGCTGCGGGACGCGGACGGCAAACCCCAGTACCAGCTGGCGCTCATGGAGGACACCACCGAGCGCCGTCTGCTCAACCTCCGCCTCCGCTACGAAGCCACGCACGACGCGCTCACCGGACTGCCCAACCGCACCCTGTTCTTCGAGCGCCTGGAGAAGGCCCTCGCGGCGGGCGAGGGCCAGCGCTTCGGCCTGTGCTACCTCGACCTCGACGGCTTCAAGGCCATCAACGACAGCCTCGGTCACGCGGCCGGCGACCGGCTGCTCGTCGAGGTCGCCGACCGGCTGCAGTCCTGCGCGACCGCCCCCGGCGAGATGGTGGCCCGGCTCGGCGGCGACGAGTTCGTGGCGCTCACCACCGGCACCGACACCGAGCGCGAGGTCGACGAACTCGCTGACCGCATCATGAACGCGCTGGTCACCCCCGTCCGCATCGACGGCCGGGAACTGCTGGTCCGGGGCAGCATCGGCATCGTCGAGGGGCCGGCGGGGGAGCGTGGCCCGGCCGAGGTGCTGCGCAGCGCCGACATCACGATGTACCGGGCCAAGTCGGCGGGCGGCAACCGCTACGAGGTCGCCGACGCGGAGGCCGATGCCCGCGCCATCACCCGGCACGGACTCACCACCGCGCTGCCCGCCGCCCTGGACCGGGGCGAGTTCTTCATCGAGTACCAGCCGCTGGTCCACCTCGGCGACGGCACCGTACGCGGCGCCGAGGCCCTGGTCCGCTGGCTGCATCCGCAGCACGGTGTCCTCGGCCCCGACCGGTTCATCCCGCTCGCCGAGCGCACCGGGCTGATCGTGCCGCTCGGCCGCTGGGTCCTGGAGCAGTCGGTGCGCCAGGCCCGCGAGTGGCAGGAACGACACGGCGGCACCGGAGCCACCGGGCCCCTGCGCGTCAACGTCAACCTCTCCCCGTGCCAACTCACCCATCCCGGGCTGGTCCAGGACACCGTGGACATCCTGGAGCGCGTGGGACTCGAACCGGACGTCCTCTGTCTGGAGGTGACCGAGTCCGCCCTGATCGGCGCCGACGACGATCTGCTCAAACCTTTGCGCAGACTCTCCGAGATGGGCGTCGACATCGCCCTCGACGACTTCGGCACCGGCTACTCCAACCTCGCCAACCTGCGTCGACTGCCGGTCCGCGTACTGAAGTTGGACCGGTCCTTCACCCAGAGCATGCAGCGGTTCCCGGCCGACCCCGTCGACCTGAAGATCGTCGAGGGCATCGTCTCCCTGGCCCACGGCCTCGACCTCAAAGTCACCGTCGAGGGCGTCGAAACCGGCGCCCAGGCCGAGCAGCTGCGGATCCTGGGCTGTGACACCGCCCAGGGCTGGTACTACGCTCGCCCCGGCCCACCGGAACGCCTGCACGAACTGGCGTTGGTGGACGCGACGGGCTGAGGACGAGGGCCGATACGGGACTTCGGTCCCGTGTGAGGGGGACGGATGCCGGAGCGGCTGCTGGACGGGCGCTACCGCCTGACCGACCGGATCGGCGCGGGCGGTATGGGCGAGGTGTGGCGGGCCCTTGACGAGCACCTGCACCGCGAGGTGGCCGTCAAGATCGTCACCGGTCTGGGACGTGGCGACGATCCTACGGTGGCGGCGCGCTTCGTCCAGGAGGCGAGAGCCGCCGCGCGGCTGTCCAGCCCGCACATCGTGACCGTGTACGAACTCGGCACCGACCGATCCGACGGCGGGCCGGAGCAGCCGTACCTGGTGCTGGAGCTGGTGCGGGGACGCCCGCTGGACCAGATGATCGACGGCGGCTCCGCTCTTCCCCCGCTGGACGACGTGGCCCGCTGGGCCGACCAGATGTGCCGGGCGCTGGCGACGGCCCATGCGGCGGGCGTGGTGCACCGGGACATGAAACCGGCGAACGTCCTGGTCACCGCCGGGGACAGGGAGGCCGGCG
>NZ_AEJC01000215.1 GCF_000317595.1 Streptomyces ipomoeae 91-03
TACGCGACGGGCTTGACACACCGGCACGGCCCCTTCCGCCGTCACGCGACTGACCCGCCGTCCCCACTCAGCTGCGGGCAATCGTGCCGCTGGGGCGATGGGGGTACCTCCCGCTCGAGCGAAGCCGAGAGTGGGGGAGGGTGGGCGCGGCGGCACCTCGTGGCGCCGAGTTGCGCAGCCCACGGCTGGCCGGCACCTGTGCCGGGGGCCTTCCCGGTGCGGCCCGGCCCGTGGTGCTGGTGCATCGGGAGTCTCCTACGCCCAGTCGTCCGGCTCGGGTTCCGGCTCGTTGTCCGGCCAGTCGAAGGCGTCGTCCACGTTTATGGTGCCCGCCTCGCGTGCCGGGCCGGCCGCCCCCTCGGAAGCGGAGGGCAGGGTTCCGGCCGGAGCTCCGCCCAGTGAGGCGAGTACCTCCAGCACGCCCTCCCCGTACGTGGCCAGCTTCTTCTCGCCGATGCCGCTGATGCCGCCGAGTTCGGCGACCGTCGTGGGGCTGATGGTCGCGATCTCTCGGAGTGTGGCGTCGTGGAAGATGACGTAGGCCGGGACGCCCTGTTCGCGGGCCTGTTCGGCGCGCCAGGCGCGCAGGGCCTCGAAGACGGGGAGCAGCTCGGCGGGCAGTTCGGCCGCGGCGGCCTTGGTCTTGCGTTCGCCCCGGCCGGAGCCCGGCGAACCCGCGCCGGCCGGTACCGACCGCGAGGTCACCGGCTTCTTCGGCTCCTTGCGCAGCGGCACCTCCCGTTCCCGCCGCAGCACCGCCCCGCTCGCCTCGGTGAGCACCAGCGTGCCGTACTCGCCCTCGACCGCGAGAAGCCCCTGGGCGAGCAACTGCCGTACGACGCCCCGCCATTCGCCCTCGCTCAGCTCCTCTCCGATGCCGAAGACGGACAGCTGGTCGTGGTCGAACTGGATGACCTTGGCGGTGCGCCGCCCCAGCAGGATGTCGACGATCTGGACGGCCCCGAACTTCTGCCCCCGCTCCCGCTGCAGCCGCACCACCGTGGACAGCACCTTCTGTGCCGCGACCGTGCCGTCCCACGTCTCCGGCGGGGTGAGGCATGTGTCGCAGTTGCCACAGCCGCCGGGCTCGGGCTCCTGGCCGAAGTACCGGAGCAGCTGCCCCCGTCGACACTGGACCGTCTCACAGAGGGCCAGCATGGCGTCCAGGTGCGCGGCGGCCCGGCGGCGGAACGCCTCGTCGCCCTCTCCGCCCTGGATGAGCTTCCGCTGTTGTATGACGTCGTTCAGCCCGTACGCCATCCATGCCGTGGAGGGCAGCCCGTCGCGGCCGGCGCGGCCGGTCTCCTGGTAGTAGCCCTCCACCGACTTGGGCAGGTCGAGGTGGGCGACGAACCGTACATCGGGTTTGTCGATGCCCATCCCGAAGGCGATCGTGGCGACCACCACGAGCCCTTCCTCCCGCAGGAACCGCGCCTGGTGCGCCGCGCGGGTGCCCGCGTCGAGACCCGCGTGGTACGGCACCGCCTCGATGCCGTTGTTGCTCAGGAACTCCGCCGTCCGCTCGACGGAGTTGCGGGACAGGCAGTAGACGATGCCCGCGTCACCGGCGTGCTCCTGCCGCAGGAAGGACAGCAGCTGCTTCTTGGGGTCGGCCTTGGGCACGATCCGGTACTGGATGTTGGGCCGGTCGAAGCTGGCCTCGAAGTGCCGGGCCCGCGGCATGGCGAGCCGCTCGGTGATCTCCCGGTGCGTGGTACGCGTGGCGGTGGCCGTGAGTGCGATGCGCGGCACGTCCGGCCAGCGCTCACCCAGCAGCGACAGGGTCAGATAGTCGGGCCGGAAGTCATGGCCCCACTGGGACACACAGTGCGCCTCGTCGATCGCGAACACCGAGATCTTGCCGCGCGCCAGGAGATCCAGCGTGGCGTCGAGCCGCAGCCGCTCCGGCGCGAGGTAGAGAAGGTCCAGCTCGCCCGCGAGGAACTCCGCCTCGACCACACGCCGCTCGTCGAAGTCCTGCGTGGAGTTCATGAACCCGGCGCGCACGCCCAGCGCCCGCAGCGCGTCCACCTGGTCCTGCATCAGCGCGATCAGCGGGGAGACCACGATGCCCGTACCAGGTCTGACCAGGGCCGGAATCTGATAGCAGAGCGACTTGCCGCCGCCCGTCGGCATCAGCACGACGGCGTCACCGCCCGCGATCACATGCTCGACGATCACTTCCTGCTCGCCCCGGAAGGCGTCGTACCCGAAGACCCGGTGAAGCACGGCCAGAGCCTCGCTCTCCGCCGAGCGCCCCACCCCCACGGCTCCGCCGGTCCTCAGGTCCGTCCCGCTCTCGTCCGTCATCACACCCGTCCCGCCCGTCCCGATCATCGCCCGCCCCCGTGTCGTACGTCCTGCGCCGCCCGTGCTTCCTCCAGCCCTTGCCACGATAGGCGTCCGCACCGACAGCCTCAGAGTTATCCACAGGCTCCACCCATCAGGGGTCCGTCGGCCTTCACTCACACGAGTGGCCCGCGTCCACACACATGTGGCCCGGCCCCGTCCGCCGGGCACCCCCACCCAAGCCTCGGGCGCCCCGCACGCGGTGCCCCTTCCGCAAGGAGCCCCCGGCCACAACACCGGTACCGATACCGGCACACACGACGGGACCCGGCCCCTTCAAGAGGCCGGGTCCCGCCACATTCACACGCCCACACGGGGCGTCGCCGCGAGCGAGCGGAGCGTCAGCGAACGAACACCCCCGCCTGCCCCGCCAGATCCAGGAAGTACTGCGGCGCCACACCGAGCACCAGTGTGACCGCCACCCCGACCCCGATCGCGGTCATGGTCAGCGGTGACGGCACGGCGACGGTCGGCCCCTCGGGACGCGGCTCGCTGAAGAACATGAGCACGATGACGCGGATGTAGAAGAACGCGGCGATCGCCGACGAGATCACACCGACCACGACGATCGCACCCGCGCCACCCTCCGCCGCCGCCTTGAACACGGCGAACTTCCCGGCGAACCCGGAGGTGAGCGGAATGCCGGCGAAGGCCAGCAGGAACACCGCGAACACGGCCGCCACCAGAGGCGACCGACGTCCGAGCCCGGCCCACTTGGACAGATGGGTCGCCTCGCCGCCCGCGTCCCGCACCAGGGTCACCACCGCGAACGCGCCGATCGTCACGAACGAGTACGCGCCCAGGTAGAACAGCACGGACGAGACGCCGTCGGGCGAGGTCGCGATGACACCGGCGAGGATGAAGCCCGCGTGCGCGATCGACGAGTACGCCAGCAGTCGCTTGATGTCGGTCTGGGTGATGGCGACGATCGCGCCTCCCAGCATGGTGACGATGGCGACGGCCCACATGACCGGCCGCCAGTCCCAGCGCAGACCCGGCAGGACGACGTACAGGAGCCTGAGCAGCGCGCCGAACGCGGCCACCTTCGTCCCCGCCGCCATGAACCCGGTGACCGGCGTGGGCGCGCCCTGGTACACGTCCGGTGTCCACATGTGGAACGGCACCGCGCCCACCTTGAACAGCAGACCCATGACGACCATCGCGGCGCCGACGAGCAGCAGCGCGTCGTTGCCCATGGTGTCGGCGAGGGCGGGGTTGATCTCGCCGATGGTGCCGTCGACGACCTGCGCGATGGTGGCGTACTTCACCGAGCCCGCGTAGCCGTACAGCAGTGCGATGCCGAAGAGGGTGAAAGCGGAGGCGAAGGCGCCGAGGAGGAAGTACTTGACCGCGGCCTCCTGCGACATGAGCCGCTTGCGGCGGGCCACGGCGCACAGCAGGTACAGCGGGAGAGAGAGGACTTCCAGGGCGATGAACAGGGTCAGCAGGTCGTTGGCCGCCGGGAAGATCAGCATGCCGCCGATCGCGAAGAGCAGCAGCGGGAACACCTCGGTGGTGGCGAACCCGGCCTTGACCGCGGCCTTCTCGCTGTCGCTGCCGGGCACGGACGCTGCCTGCGCGGCGAAGGAGTCGACCCTGTTGCCGTGCGCGGCCGGGTCGAGGCGGCGCTCGGCGAAGGTGAAGACGCCGACGATGCCGGCCAGCAGGATCGTGCCCTGCAGGAACAGGGCGGGTCCATCGACGGCGATCGCGCCCATCGCCGCGATGCCGGCCTTCGTGGTGCCGTATCCACCCGCCGCGAGCGCGACGACCGCGGCGAAGGCGGCGGCGAGCGCGACGACGGAGACGAACACCTGGGCGTAGTAGCGGGTCTTGCGCGGCACGAAGGCCTCGATCAGGATCCCGATGATCGCCGCCCCGATGACGATCAAGGTGGGCGACAATTGCCCGTATTCGATGTCCGGCGCGCCGATCTTGTCGATCGGATCGGCCGCCGTTGTCCACAGGCTGTGGACGGCTGATGCGCTCACTTGGCCGCCTCCACCTCGGGCTGGGGGTCCTTCTTCTCTACGTCGGACAAGGTCTGCTTGACCGCCGGGTTGACGATGTCGGTGACCGGCTTCGGGTAGACGCCCAGGAAGATCAGCAGGACGACCAGCGGAGCGACCACCACGAGTTCCCGCACCCTCAGATCGGGCATGCCCTCGACCTCGGCCTTCACCGGGCCCGTCATCGTCCGCTGGTAGAGGACGAGGGTGTAGAGCGCGGCGAGGACGATGCCGACGGTGGCGATGATCCCGATCACCGGATAGCGCGCGAACGTGCCGACCAGGACCAGGAACTCACTGACGAACGGGGCCAGCCCGGGCAGCGACAGGGTCGCGAGGCCGCCGATCAGGAAGGTGCCGGCGAGCACCGGGGCGACCTTCTGCACCCCGCCGTAGTCGGCGATGAGCCGCGAGCCGCGCCGCGAGATCAGGAAGCCGGCGACCAGCATCAGCGCGGCCGTCGAGATGCCGTGGTTGACCATGTAGAGCGTGGCGCCCGACTGGCCCTGGCTGGTCATCGCGAAGATGCCCAGGATGATGAACCCGAAGTGCGAGATCGACGCGTACGCCACCAGCCGCTTGATGTCCCGCTGGCCGACCGCGAGCAGCGCCCCGTAGATGATGCTGATGAGGGCGAGGACGAGGATGGCGGGCGTCGCCCACTTGCTGGCCTCCGGGAACAGCTGGAGGCAGAAGCGGAGCATCGCGAAGGTGCCGACCTTGTCGACGACCGCCGTGATGAGGACGGCGACCGGGGCGGTGGACTCCTGCATGGCGTTGGGCAGCCAGGTGTGCAGCGGCCACAGGGGGGCCTTCACCGCGAAGGCGAAGAAGAAGCCGAGGAACAGCCAGCGTTCGGTGTTGGTGGCCATGTCCAGCGAGCCGTTGGCGCGGGCTTCAGCGATCTCCTGGAGGCTGAAGTTCCCGGCGACCACATAGAGGCCGATGACCGCGGCCAGCATGATCAGACCGCCGACCAGGTTGTAGAGGAGGAACTTCACGGCGGCGTACGACCGTTGGGTGGACGCCGTCTCCTCGCCGTGCTCGTGGGCACGGTCTCCGAAGCCGCCGATGAGGAAGTACATCGGGATGAGCATGGCTTCGAAGAAGATGTAGAAGAGGAAGACGTCGGTGGCCTCGAAGGAGATGATCACCATCGCTTCGACGGCCAGGATCAGGGCGAAGAAGCCCTGGGTGGGCCGCCACCGCTTGCTGCCGGTCTCCAGCGGGTCGGCGTCGTGCCAGCCCGCGAGGATGATGAACGGGATCAGCAGGGCGGTGAGCGCGATCAGCGCCACCGCGATGCCGTCCACGCCCAGCTCGTAGCGCACCCCGAAGTCCTTGATCCAGGCGTGCGATTCGGTGAGCTGGTAGCGGTCGCCGTCCGGGTCGAAGCGGACCAGGACGGTTCCGGCGAGCACGAGGGTGCCCAGCGAGACGATCAGTGCCAGCCATTTGGCGGCGGTGCGCTGGGCGGCCGGTACGGCGGCCGTGGCGATCGCCCCGAGGGCCGGTAGCGCCGCCGTCGCTGTCAGCAGAGGAAAGGACATCGGTATCAGACCGCCCTCATCAGCAGGGTCGCGGCGATGAGGATCGCAGCGCCGCCGAACATCGAGACCGCGTACGAGCGGGCATAGCCGTTCTGGATGCGGCGCAGCCGCCCGGAGAGGCCGCCCATGGTGGCCGCCGTGCCGTTGACGACGCCGTCGACCAGGGTGTGGTCGACGTACACCAGGGAGCGTGTGAGGTGCTCTCCGCCGCGTACGAGGACGACGTGGTTGAAGTCGTCCTGGAGGAGGTCGCGGCGGGCGGCCCGGGTGAGCAGCGACCCGCGCGGGGCGACGACAGGGACGGGACGGCGCCCGTATTGGAGCCAGGCGAGGCCGACGCCGATGACCATCACGGCGACCGTGGAGATGGTGACCGTCAGCGCGCTGATCGGCGGGTGTCCGTGCGCGTGCTCGGTGACGGGCTCCAGCCAGTGGATGAACCGGTCGCCGATGCTGAAGTACGCGCCGCCGAAGACCGATCCGACGGCCAGCACGATCATGGGGATCGTCATGACCTTGGGCGACTCGTGCGGGTGCGGCTCCGCGTGCTCGCCGCGGTGCTCGGCGGCGGGCTCCACGCCGGGCTCGTCCGGAGACGGGGTCGGGGCATGGCGCCAGCGTTCTTCTCCGAAGAACGTCATCAGCATCACGCGCGTCATGTAGTACGCGGTGATGGCCGCGCCCAGGAGGGCGACGCCGCCGAGGATCCAGCCCTCGGTGCCGCCCTTGGCGAAGGCCGCCTCGATGATCTTGTCCTTGGAGAAGAAGCCGGACAGACCGGGGAAGCCGATGATGGCGAGGTAGCCGAGGCCGAATGTGACGAAGGTGACCGGCATGTACTTGCGCAGGCCGCCGTACTTGCGCATGTCGACCTCGTCGTTCATGCCGTGCATGACCGAGCCGGCGCCGAGGAACAGCCCGGCCTTGAAGAAGCCGTGCGTCACCAGGTGCATGATCGCGAAGACGTAGCCGATGGGGCCGAGGCCCGCGGCGAGCACCATGTAGCCGATCTGCGACATGGTCGATCCGGCGAGGGCCTTCTTGATGTCGTCCTTCGCGCAACCGACGATCGCACCGAAGAGGAGCGTGACCGCGCCGACCACGGTGGTGACGAGCTGCGCGTCGGGCGCCGCGTTGAAGATCTCCCCGGAGCGGACGATCAGGTAGACGCCGGCGGTCACCATGGTCGCGGCGTGGATGAGGGCCGAGACCGGGGTCGGGCCCTCCATCGCGTCCCCGAGCCAGGACTGCAGCGGCACCTGGGCGGACTTGCCGCAGGCGGCCAGCAGCAGCATCAGCGCGATGGCGGTGAGCTTGCCCTCGCCCGTCTCACCGGTGGACTCCAGGACCGGCCCGAAGGCGAAGGTCCCGAAGGTGGTGAACATCAGCATGATGGCGATGGACAGCCCCATGTCGCCGACGCGGTTGACCAGGAAGGCCTTCTTCGCGGCGGTGGCGGCGCTGGGCTTGTGCTGCCAGAAGCCGATCAGCAGGTACGAGGCGAGGCCGACGCCCTCCCAGCCGACGTACAGCAGCAGGTAGTTGTCGGCGAGGACGAGCAGCAGCATCGCCGCGAGGAACAGGTTGAGATAGCCGAAGAAGCGGCGTCGGCGCTCGTCGTGCTCCATGTACCCGATCGAGTACACGTGGATGAGCGAGCCGACTCCGGTGATCAGCAGGACGAACGTCATCGACAGCTGGTCGAGCTGGAAGGCGACGTCCGCCTGGAAGCCCTCGACGGGGATCCAGCTGAACAGGTGCTGGCCGATCTCGCGGTGTTCGGCGTCCTTGCCGAGCATGTCGGCGAAGAGGACGACGCCGATGACGAACGAGGCGGCGGCGAGGACCGTGCCGATCAGATGGCCGACGGCGTCCAGGCGCCGGCCGCCGCACAGCAGGACGGCCGCTCCGAGCAGGGGCGCCGCGACCAGCAGCGCAATCAGGTTCTCCACGATTTTTCCGACCCCTTACAGCTTCATCAGGCTGGCGTCGTCGACCGAGGCCGAGTGGCGGGAACGGAACAGCGACACGATGATCGCGAGTCCGACCACGACCTCCGCGGCGGCGACGACCATCGTGAAGAAGGCGATGATCTGGCCGTCGAGATTGCCGTGCATCCGGGAGAAGGCGACGAGGGCGAGGTTGCAGGCGTTGAGCATCAGCTCGACGCACATGAACACCACGATCGCGTTCCGCCGGATCAGTACACCGGTGGCGCCGATCGTGAACAGCAGGGCGGCGAGGTACAGGTAGTTGACGGGATTCACTTCGATGCCTCCCCGCTCTTTCCGCTGTTCGTGCGCTCCAGGCGGTCCTCGGCGCGCTGCTCCAGGGCCTTGAGGTCGTTCAGCGCCTGGGCCGACACATCGCGGATCTGGCCGCGTTCCCGCAGCGTCTTGTTGACGGTCAGCTCGGACGGGGTGCCGTCGGGCAGCAGGCCCGCGATGTCCACCGCGTTGTGCCGGGCGTAGACGCCGGGGGCGGGCAGCGGCGGGAGGTGCTTGCCCTCGCGTACGCGCTGCTCGGCCAGCTCGCGCTGGGTCTTGGCGCGCTCGGTGCGCTCGCGGTGGGTGAGGACCATGGCGCCGACGGCGGCCGTGATCAGCAGGGCGCCGGTGAGCTCGAAGGCGAACACGTAGTCGGTGAAGATCAGGGCCGCGAGGCCCTCCACGTTGCCGCCGGAGTTGGCCTGGCCGAGGCCGTTGAACTCCGTGAGCACGGCGTTGCCGATGCCCGCGATCAGCAGGATGCCGAAGCCGAGGCCACAGAGCAGGGCCAGCCAGCGCTGGCCCTTGATGGTCTCCTTCAGGGAGTCCGCCGCGGTGACGCCGACGAGCATCACCACGAACAGGAACAGCATCATGATCGCGCCGGTGTAGACGACGATCTGCACGATGCCCAGGAAGTAGGCGCCGTTGGCGAGGTAGAACACCGCCAGGACGATCATGGTGCCGGCGAGGCAGAGTGCGCTGTGCACGGCCTTCTTCATGAAGACGGTGCACAGGGCGCCGATCACGGCGATGGTGCCGAGCACCCAGAACTGGAAGGCCTCACCGGTGGAGGTCGTGTAGGCGGCGAGTTGCTGCGTCATCGTCGGATCACCTTCTCCGACGCCGGCTCGTCCTCACCGAAGGTGGAGGCGGCCTCCTGGGGCACCTCACCCTTGGAGAAGGCGACTTGGCGCTCAGTACCGGGCGCGGCCTCCGTGACCAGCCCCCGGTAGTAGTCCTGCTCGTCCGTGCCGGGGTAGATGGCGTGGGGCGTGTCGACCATGCCCTCTTCCAGCCCGGCGAGCAGCTGTTCCTTGGTGTAGATGAGGTTGGCGCGGCTGGAGTCGGCCAGCTCGAACTCGTTGGTCATCGTCAACGCGCGCGTGGGGCACGCCTCGATGCACAGGCCGCACAGGATGCAGCGGGCGTAGTTGATCTGGTAGACGCGGCCGTACCGCTCGCCCGGCGAGTAGCGCTCCTCGTCCGTGTTGTCCGCGCCTTCCACATAGATGGCGTCGGCGGGGCAGGCCCAGGCGCACAGCTCGCAGCCGACGCACTTCTCCAGGCCGTCCGGATGGCGGTTGAGCTGGTGCCGGCCGTGGAACCGCGGGGCGGTGGTCTTCTGCTGCTCCGGATACTGCTCGGTCAGCCGCTTCTTGAACATGGCCTTGAAGGTCACGCCGAAGCCGGCGACGGGGTTCTGGAAACCCGGCTTGGTCTCCTTCGGCTCATCAGCCATCGGACGCCTCCCTCCCATTCGAAGATCCGTCACTGTCAGTATCGGACCCACCACTGACAATCAGCTCCCGCTCGCGGCGCGGACGCCTGCGCGGCACCGGTGGGAGGCTCTGTCCGGGCAGGGGCGGTACGGGGAATCCGCCGGCCATCGGGTCGAAGGCGGCCGGTTCGGCGGGCTTCTCCTGGGCCTCACGCCGGTCGCGCATCATGTCCGCGACGACCGAGAGCAGGAACAGCACGAGGACGGCACCGGCGACGTACAGCGCGATCTCGGCGAAGTCGTAGTTCTCGTTCCTGAGGGTCCGCACGGTCGCGACGAGCATCAGCCAGACCACGGAGACCGGGATGAGGACCTTCCAGCCGAGCTTCATCAGCTGGTCGTAGCGGACACGCGGGAGTGTGCCGCGCAGCCAGATGAAGAAGAACAGCAGCAGCTGCACCTTCACCACGAACCAGAGCATCGGCCACCAGCCGTGGTTGGCGCCCTCCCAGAAGGTGCTGATCGGCCAGGGGGCCCGCCAGCCGCCGAGGAACAGGGTCACCGACACGGCCGAGACCGTCACCATGTTCACGTACTCGGCGAGCATGAACATCGCGAACTTGATGGACGAGTACTCGGTGTTGAAGCCGCCGACCAGGTCGCCCTCGGACTCCGGCATGTCGAACGGGGCGCGGTTGGTCTCACCGACCATGGTCACGATGTAGATCACGAACGACACCGGCAGCAGCACGATGTACCAGCGGTCCTGCTGGGCCTCGACGATCGCCGAGGTCGACATCGACCCGGAGTAGAGGAAGACCGAGGCGAAGGCGGCGCCCATGGCGATCTCGTAGGAGATCATCTGCGCGCAGGAACGGAGACCGCCCAGCAGCGGGTAGGTGGATCCGGAACTCCACCCCGCGAGGACGATCCCGTAGATGCCCACCGAGGCGACCGCCAGGATGTAGAGCATCGCGATCGGCAGGTCGGTGAGCTGCATCGTGGTGCGCTGACCGAAGATCGAGATCTCGTTGCCGGCCGGGCCGAAGGGGATCACCGCGATCGCCATGAAGGCCGGGATGGCCGCGACGATCGGCGCGAGGACGTAGACCACCTTGTCCGCGCGTTTGACGATGACGTCTTCCTTGAGCATCAGTTTGATGCCGTCGGCGAGCGACTGGAGCATGCCCCAGGGGCCGTGCCGGTTGGGGCCGATGCGCAGCTGCATCCAGGCGACGACCTTGCGCTCCCAGACGATGGAGAACAGCACGGTCAACATCAGGAAGGCGAAGCAGAACACCGCCTTGATGACGACCAGCCACCAGGGGTCGCGGCCGAACATCGAGAGGTCTTCAGCGGCGAGGTACGGGCTCATGCCTCCACCTCCTTCGGGGCCTCGGCGGCGAGCGTCGCGGGGCCGATGCGGACGAGTGCGCCGGGCAGCGCCCCGATGTCGGAGGTGACGCCCGAACCCGTGGAGTTCATCGGGAGCCAGACCACGCGGTCGGGCATCTCGGTGATCTGCAGCGGGAGTTCGACGACCCCCGAGGGGCCGCTGACGGCCAGGGCGTCACCGTTCTTGACGCCCGCCTCGGCGGCCGTGGCGGCGGACACACGCGCGCGTGCGGCATGCCGTGTGCCCGCGAGCGCCTCGTCGCCGTCCTGGAGCCGCCCCTGGTCGAGCAGCAGCCGATGCCCGGCCAGTACGGCCTCTCCGGCGGCGGGTCGCGGCAGGTTGGCCGCGATCTCCACGGGATCGGAGGCCCGCGACCCGTCCCACGCGCCGAGCCGGTCCAGCTCCGCGCGCGTCGTGCGCAGATCGGGCAGCCCGAGGTGGACGTCCATGGCGTCGGCCAGCATCTGCAGGACACGCCCGTCGGTGGGTGCCAGGCGGCGGGTCATCTGGTCGGGCTTCAGCGCGGCCTCGAACAGCCGTACCCGGCCTTCCCAGTTCACGAAGGTGCCCGCCTTCTCGGCGACGGCCGCGACCGGGAGGACGACGTCGGCGTGCTCCGTGACCTCGCTGGGCCGCAGCTCCAGCGACACCAGGAAGCCCACCGCGGACAGCGCCTCACGCGCGCGTGCCGGATCGGGCAGGTCGGCGACCTCCACACCGGCCACCACCAGGGCCCCGAGCTCTCCGGTGGCGGCGGCCTCGACGATCTGTCCGGTGTCCCGGCCGTACCGCGTCGGGAGTTCGGCGACGCCCCAGGCGGCGGCGACCTCCTCACGCGCGCGTGGATCGGTGGCGGGACGCCCGCCGGGCAGCACCGACGGCAGCGCGCCGGCCTCGATGGCGCCGCGCTCCCCGGCCCGGCGCGGGATCCACACCAGTCCGGCACCGGTGACGGCGGCGGCCCGTGCGGCTGCGGTGAACCCGCCCGCCACGGCCGCGAACCGCTCCCCGACGACGATCACCGCGCCTTCGGTGCGCAGCGCCTCGGCGGCCCTGGTGCCGTCCTCCTCCAGGCCGAAGCCGCTCGCCAGGGCGTCCAGCCACTCGGTCTCGGTGCCCGGCGCGGCGGGCAGCAGCGTGCCGCCGGCCTTCTCCAGGCCCCGGGTGGCATGGGTGGCCAGCGAGAACACCTGCTGCTTGTGCTTGCGCCAGGCCTTGCGCAGCCGGAGGAAGACGCCGGGCGCCTCCTCCTCGGCCTCGAACCCGACCAGCAGCACCGCGGGCGCCTTCTCCAGGGAGGCATAGGTGACGCCCGTACCGTCGAGGTCGTGTCCGCGCCCGGCGACCCGGGCGGCCAGGAAGTTGGCTTCCTCACCGCTGTGCACGCGCGCGCGGAAGTCGATGTCGTTCGTGTCGAGCGCCACGCGCGCGAACTTGCTGTACGCGTAGGCGTCCTCGACGGTGAGCCGGCCACCGGTCAGGACACCGGCCCGGCCACGCGCGGCCGACAGCCCCTTCGCGGCGGCCTCCAGGGCCTCCGGCCAGGAAGTGGGCTCCAGGACGCCCTCGTCGTTGCGCACGAGCGGGGTGGTCAGCCGGTCGGGCCGCTGCGCGTACCGGAACGCGAACCGCCCCTTGTCGCAGATCCATTCCTCGTTGACCTGGGGGTCATTGGCCGCGAGCCGCCGCATGACCTTGCCGCGCCGGTGATCGGTGCGCGTCGCGCAGCCGCCGGCGCAGTGCTCGCACACGGACGGCGACGAGATGAGGTCGAAGGGGCGGGAGCGGAATCGGTACGCCGCCGAAGTGAGCGCTCCTACGGGGCAGATCTGGATCGTGTTCCCGGAGAAGTACGACTCGAAGGGGTCGCCCTCGCCGGTGCCGACCTGCTGGAGCGCGCCCCGCTCGACCAGTTCGATCATGGGGTCGCCCGCGACCTGGTTGGAGAACCGGGTGCAGCGGGCGCACAGCACGCACCGCTCGCGGTCGAGCAGCACCTGCGTGGAGATCGGGACCGGCTTCTCGTAGGTGCGCTTCTTGCCCTCGAAGCGGGACTCGGCGTTGCCGTGCGACATGGCCTGGTTCTGCAGCGGGCACTCGCCGCCCTTGTCGCAGACGGGGCAGTCCAGCGGGTGGTTGATGAGCAGAAGCTCCATCACACCCTTCTGGGCCTTCTCCGCGACCGGGGAGGTGAGGTGAGTCTTGACGACCATCCCGTCCGTGCAGGTGATCGTGCAGGACGCCATGGGCTTGCGCTGGCCCTCGACCTCGACGATGCACTGGCGGCAGGCGCCGGCCGGGTCGAGCAGGGGGTGGTCGCAGAAGCGGGGGATCTCGATGCCGAGCTGTTCGGCGGCCCGGATCACGAGGGTGCCCTTGGGCACGCTGATCTCGGCGCCGTCGATCGTCAGCGAGACGAGATCCTCCGGCGGGACCGCCGCCTCTCCCCCGCCGGAGGGAGCGCTTGTGGTCACCGTCATGCGTTCACCTCCGCGTGCTTGTCCTTGTCGGCCCAGGCCGTCGACTTGGCGGGGTCGAAGGGGCAGCCCCGGCCCGTGATGTGGTCCTCGTACTCCTCGCGGAAGTACTTGAGGGAGGAGAAGATCGGCGAGGCGGCGCCGTCGCCGAGGGCGCAGAAGGACTTGCCGTTGATGTTGTCGGCGATGTCGTTCAGCTTGTCGAGGTCGCTCATGACGCCCTTGCCGGCCTCGATGTCGCGCAGCAACTGCACCAGCCAGTACGTCCCTTCACGGCAGGGTGTGCACTTGCCGCAGGACTCGTGGGCGTAGAACTCGGTCCAGCGGGTGACGGCGCGGACCACGCAGGTCGTCTCGTCGAAGCACTGGAGTGCTTTCGTGCCGAGCATGGAACCCGCGGCGCCCACTCCTTCGTAGTCGAGAGGGACGTCGAGATGCTCGTCGGTGAACATCGGGGTCGAGGAGCCGCCCGGCGTCCAGAACTTGAGGCGATGCCCGGGGCGCATCCCGCCGCTCATCTCCAGCAGCTGGCGGAGCGTGATGCCGAGCGGCGCCTCGTACTGGCCGGGGCTGGCGACATGGCCGCTGAGCGAGTAGAGCGTGAAGCCGGGAGACTTCTCGCTGCCCATCGACCTGAACCATTCCTTGCCGTTTTTCAGAATCGCGGGAACCGACGCGATCGACTCGACGTTATTCACCACAGTCGGACAGGCGTAGAGGCCTTCCACGGCAGGGAAGGGGGGACGGAGCCGCGGTTGACCACGGCGGCCTTCGAGCGAGTCGAGCAGTGCGGTCTCCTCACCGCAGATGTACGCGCCCGCGCCGGCGTGCACGGTGAGTTCGAGGTCGAGTCCGCTGCCCTGGATGTTCTTGCCGAGGTAGCCCGCCTCGTAGGCCTCACGTACGGCCTCGTGCAACCGCCGCAATACGGGGACGACTTCACCACGCAGATAGATGAAGGCATGCGAAGACCTGATGGCGTAACACGCGATGACAATGCCCTCGATGAGGCTATGCGGGTTCGCGAAGAGGAGCGGGATGTCCTTGCAGGTTCCGGGCTCCGATTCGTCGGCGTTGACAACTAGATAGTGCGGTTTTCCATCACCCTGGGGAATGAACTGCCATTTCATTCCGGTGGGGAAGCCTGCGCCACCACGGCCGCGCAACCCGGAGTCCTTGACGTACGCGATGAGGTCGTCCGGCGTCATGGCGAGCGCCTTGCGAAGTCCCTCGTATCCCTCGTGCCTTCGGTAGACGTCCAGCGTCCACGACCTGTCCTCGTCCCAGAAGGCCGACAGCACGGGTGCGAGCAGCTTCTCGGGGCTGGTGCCCTTGATCTCGGGTGCCAACGTCATCACTCCCCCTCCTCGGCGGTAGGCCCTGCCGCATCCAGGCCGCGGGGCGAAGCCCCTCCATCACGTGTGGTGGTGGGCGACGGGTGGGCTGGGTCCGAGGCCGACGTGTCCTGAGGCGCGTCGTGCGAACTCAAGTGCTCGGCGGGCGACGGCTCGTGCACCTTGTCCCGCAGCTCGTCGTGCGGGCCGCCGTCCCGTGGATGGACCACGCGCGCGGATGCGGTCTCTCCCCTTGCCAGGCGGAGGCCGACCAGTGACGCGGGTCCCGCACCGCCGCTTGCCTCGACGGCCCCTGGCCGCTCGTCGGGGAAGCCGGCGAGAATCCGCGCGGTCTCCTTGAAGGTGCACAGCGGCGCCCCGCGCGTGGGCTCGGCCTGCACGCCCGCGCGCAGGTCGTCGACGAGCTGCTTGGCGCTCTCCACGGTCTGGTTGTCGAAGAACTCCCAGTTGACCATCACGACCGGGGCGAAGTCGCAGGCCGCGTTGCACTCGATGTGCTCCAGGGTGACCTTGCCGTCGTCGGTGGTCTCGCCGTTGCCGACGCCCAGGTGGTCCTGCAGCGCCTCGAAGATCGCGTCGCCGCCCATCACCGCGCACAGGGTGTTGGTGCAGACGCCCACCTGGTAGTCACCGGAGGGCTTGCGCCGGTACATGGTGTAGAAGGTGGCCACCGCGGTGACCTCGGCCGTGGTCAGGCCCAGCACATCGGCGCAGAACTGCATGCCGGTGCGGGTGACATGGCCCTCCTCCGACTGCACCAGATGCAGCAACGGCAGGAGGGCGGACCGGGAGTCCGGGTAGCGGGCGATGACGTCGGCCGCGTCCCGTTCCAGCCGGGCTCGAACGTCGTCCGGGTAGGCGGGCGCGGGCAGCTGGGGCATGCCCAGGCTGACGCCCTCGGGGGTGGTGGTCACCGGTCGACGCCTCCCATCACGGGGTCGATGGACGCGACGGCGACGATGACGTCGGCGACCTGGCCGCCCTCGCACATCGCCGCCATGGTCTGCAGATTGGTGAAGGACGGGTCGCGGAAGTGGACCCGGAAGGGGCGGGTGCCTCCGTCGGACACGACGTGCACCCCGAGTTCGCCCTTGGGTGACTCGACCGCCGCGTACGCCTGTCCCGGCGGGACGCGGAAGCCCTCGGTCACCAGCTTGAAGTGGTGGATCAGGGCCTCCATGGAGGTACCCATGATCTTCTTGATGTGGTCCAGGGAGTTACCGAGGCCGTCCGGTCCCAGGGCGAGCTGGGCGGGCCAGGCGATCTTCTTGTCGGCGACCATGACCGGGCCGGGCTGCAGCCGGTCCAGACACTGCTCGACGATCCTGAGGGACTGGCGCATCTCTTCGAGGCGGATCAGGAAGCGGCCGTAGGAGTCGCAGGTGTCGGCGGTCGGGATGTCGAAGTCGTATGTCTCGTAGCCGCAGTACGGCTGTGCCTTGCGCAGGTCGTGCGGCAGGCCGGCGGAGCGGAGGATCGGGCCGGTGGCGCCGAGGGCCATGCAGCCGGACAGGTCGAGATAGCCGACGTCCTGCATACGGGCCTTGAAGATGGGGTTCCCGGTGGCGAGCTTGTCGTACTCGGGAAGGTTCTTCTTCATCTTCTTCACGAACTCGCGGATCTGGTCCACCGCGCCGGGCGGCAGGTCCTGGGCGAGTCCGCCGGGCCTGATGTACGCGTGGTTCATGCGCAGGCCGGTGATCAGCTCGTAGATGTCGAGAATGAGTTCACGATCACGGAAGCCGTAGATCATGATCGTGGTGGCGCCGAGCTCCATGCCGCCGGTGGCGATGCACACCAGGTGGGAGGAGAGCCGGTTCAGCTCCATCAGGAGCACGCGGATGATCGAGGCGCGGTCGGGGATCTGGTCCTCGATGCCGAGGAGCTTCTCCACGGCGAGGCAGTACGCCGTCTCGTTGAAGAACGGCGTGAGGTAGTCCATGCGCGTCACGAATGTGGTGCCCTGGGTCCACGTGCGGAATTCGAGGTTCTTCTCGATGCCGGTGTGGAGGTAGCCGATGCCGCAGCGGGCCTCGGTGACGGTCTCGCCCTCGATCTCCAGGATGAGCCGGAGCACGCCGTGGGTGGACGGGTGCTGGGGGCCCATGTTGACGATCAGGCGCTCGTCGTCGGCCTTGGCGGCGGACTCGACGACCTCGTCCCAGTCGCCGCCGGTGACCGTGTAGACGGTGCCCTCGGTGGTCTCGCGCGGAGTTGCGTGCTGCGTGCTCATGAGTACGACCTCCGCTGGTCCGGAGCCGGGATCTGGGCGCCCTTGTACTCGACGGGGATGCCGCCGAGGGGGTAGTCCTTGCGCTGCGGGAAGCCCTGCCAGTCGTCCGGCATCATGATCCGTGTCAGCGCGGGGTGGCCGTCGAAGACGATGCCGAAGAAGTCGTACGTCTCGCGCTCGTGCCAGTCGTTGGTCGGGTAGACGGAGACGAGCGACGGGATGTGCGGGTCGGCGTCGGGGGCGGAGACCTCCAGGCGGATCAGCCGGTTGTGGGTGATCGAGCGCAGGTGGTAGACGGCGTGCAGCTCACGGCCCTTGTCACCGGGGTAGTGGACGCCGGAGACGCCGGTGCACAGTTCGAAACGGAGGGCCGGGTCGTCGCGGAGGGTCTGGGCGACGGGCAGCAGGTACTCGCGCTCGATGTGGAAGGTGAGCTCGCCGCGGTCGACGACCGTCCTGTCGATGACGTTCCCGGGGACGAGTCCCTGTTCCTCCAGGGCGCCCTCCAGTTCGTCGGCGACCTCGTCGAACCAGCCGCCGTAGGGGCGGGTGGCGGGGCCGGGGAGCCGGACGGAGCGGACCAGGCCGCCGTAGCCGGAGGTGTCGCCGCCGTTGTTGGCGCCGAACATGCCGCGCTGGACGCGGATCTCCTCGCCGCCCTGGCCGCGCTGACCGGGGAGGTTGGAGGCGGAGAGATCCTTCTCGGGGTTGGGTCCGTTGGTGCCGTTCGCGTCGCTCATCGCAGCAGCCCCTTCATCTCGATGGTGGGGAGTGCCTTGAGCGCGGCTTCCTCGGCCTCGCGGGCCGCTTCCTCGGCGTTCACGCCGAGCTTGGAGTTCTGGATCTTCTGGTGGAGCTTGAGGATCGCGTCCATCAGCATCTCGGGCCGTGGCGGGCAGCCGGGGAGATAGATGTCGACGGGGACGATGTGGTCGACGCCCTGGACGATCGCGTAGTTGTTGAACATGCCGCCGGACGACGCGCAGACCCCCATGGAGATCACCCACTTGGGGTTCGGCATCTGGTCGTAGACCTGCCGCAGCACCGGCGCCATCTTCTGGCTGACGCGGCCGGCCACGATCATCAGGTCCGCCTGGCGCGGCGAGCCGCGGAACACCTCCATGCCGAAGCGCGCCAGGTCGTAGCGGCCCGCGCCGGTGGTCATCATCTCGATGGCGCAGCAGGCGAGGCCGAAGGTGGCGGGGAAGACGGACGCCTTGCGTACCCAGCCCGCGGCCTGCTCGACGGTGGTCAGCAGGAAACCGCTCGGCAGTTTTTCTTCGAGTCCCATGCTCTTAAGGCCCCTCAGTCCCATTCCAGGCCGCCGCGCCGCCACACGTACGCGTAGGCGACGAAGACGGTGAGCACGAAGAGCAGCATCTCCACGAGCCCGAAAACACCCAGGGCGTCGAAGGTGACGGCCCAGGGGTAGAGGAAGACGATCTCGATGTCGAAGACGATGAAGAGCATCGCCGTCAGGTAGTACTTGATGGGGAAACGCCCGCCGCCGGCCGGCGTGGGGGTGGGCTCGATTCCGCACTCGTAGGCCTCTAGCTTGGCCCGGTTGTAGCGCTTCGGGCCGATCAGCGTGGCCATGATCACGGAGAAGATCGCAAAGCCTGCCCCGAGGGCTCCCAGTACGAGGATGGGCGCATACGCGTTCACCGCTCCTCGCTCCTCTCAGTCGGCACTGACTGCTGGCGGATTGCGTGGACCGGCTCTCCCGCCCCACCTGTCCCACGAGCCCCGCTCGTCCCCGGCGAAGATCGCGAACATGTGAAGCAGGTCACAAGCCCAACTGCCGTGCATCTTATGCCTGAGGGTCTGTGATCTGCGACACGGGGTACGGCACCGAGTTTGTGATCTCTACCACCTGACGAAGGATCATGAAGTCGGATGAGCGACGATCTTCGTACACGAAGCGCCAGAGTGATCACCAGAAGTGACATTTTCGCTCGTCGCCGCTGGTCACGAAGGGCGTCTCCATATCAAGAGAGTTCCCCTGCATGCAAATTGGTGCTGGACCAGACCTCTTGATAGAGGACGGCATTCACACATCAGAGGGAGATGTGGCGCCGATGTGGACGCGTGCACGCGTTCACGAGCTCCGGCGCGACGCGATCAGACGCGAGACACCGCCAGGTCGGTGATCAACCCGTGACCTACGCCACATCGGAGCGAGATCAAATCAACCGGGCTTGGCCACGCGTTGCAATCAGTGGTAAGCGCAGGGCAATTCGGACGTAATCACGAAAGTGCATGATCACGGGCCTGATCGGTCGTGTCCGCTATGCCCGTTACGGCGTCAATAAAGAATGACGCGGAACGAATTTGAGGCGTCCGTTGAACAATTGTGGCGCAGCACACGTTTCTTGAAGGTATGGAGGAGCCCCTGGTACCGCTTGTACCCATGTCCCACACCGCTCACATACGCAGCCACCGGAAGCCGCGCCGCAACGGGTCGTCGATCGCGATGCGTGCCGGTGTCGCCGGTGGCGTTCTCAGCACCGTGGCAGTGGCCGGTGCCTCCACGTCGGCCTTCGCCGCGGAGCCCGCGACCCAGACGCTCGAACTGCCCACCCTCACGGCCGACCTGGCCACGCAGGCGGCGCAGTCCGCGGACGCAACGCAGCAGATGGCGGCCGACTACCAGCTGCAGGCCGAGCGTGAAACGGCCGCCGAGGAGGCGGCGAAGCAGGCCGAGAAGGACCTCGCCAAGGCCAAGAAGGAAGAGGCCCGGAAGAAGGCCGCCGAGGAGGCCGAGCGCAAGGCCGAGGCCGAGCGCGCCTCCCGGACCAGTGAGCGGTCCACCCTCAGCACGAACTCCACCTCGACGACGACCCCGCCCGCGAGCGGCAGCGTCGGGACGGTCATCGCCTTCCTCAAGGCTCAGCTCGGCGACGCGTACGTCCTGGGCGCCACCGGCCCCAACGCCTGGGACTGCTCCTCGCTGGTCCAGGCCGCGTTCAAGCAGGTCGGCGTGGACCTCCCCCGGGTCTCGCAGGACCAGTCGATGCAGGGCACCGACATCCCGCTGTCCCAGATCCAGCCCGGCGACATCCTGTACTGGGGCGGGAAGGGCTCCGCCTACCACGTGGGTGTCTACCTCGGCGGCGGCCAGTACCTCGACGCGGCCAACCCCTCCAAGGGCGTCGTCATCCAGGACCTCTCCGGCTACCCGGCGTCGGGCGCGGTGCGCGTGCTCTGATCCACGCGGTCGCCGTGCAGGCGTTTCGTGGAGGGTTGCTGTCCCGATGGGGCGGCGGCCCTCCGGCCTGCCCTCGTGTGGGGACCGCCGCGCGGAGGCCGCCGTACGGGGCCTCAGGGGCCGCAGGAGGGCCGTTCAGCCCAAGTCGAAGGTGTTCGGCAGGCCGAGTCGGTAGCGGGTCTCGTCGACGCGCTTCAGGGGCTCCAGCTCCGGGGGCCGGTAGAGCTCCTTGATCTCACAGCGCTCGGCGTCCGAATTGTCCGCGTCGAGCAGGGCGTTGACGGCGAGGCGCGCGGATACGTTGGCGCCCTCCATCGTGGCGAGGTCGACGTCGGTGCGGACGTAGTCGCCGGCGAGGAAGAAGTTCGGGACGGCGGTGCGGGCCGTGGGGCGGTTGTAGAGCGTGCCCGTGGGGTGGATGAGGAGCTGTTCGCGGTTCTGCGGGTCGGGGCCGCCGAGGCCGGTCACCGCCGGGTCCATGAACCAGCCGAGGCGGTCGCCGTCGGTCAGGGTGGTCTTGCCGGAGTCGTTGAGCGCGTCCTTGAGCTGGGCCCAGCACTCGGCGACGACCTCCTCGCGCGTGCACTGCCGGGCCGTCTTGCCGTAGAGGATCCCCGGTCTGTCCCACTCCGAGATGATCGCCGAGAGGCAGTCGCGGGCGCGGCCGTCGCCGTAGTCGGCCGGAAAGTCCCGTACGTCCCAGAACTGGGCCTGGCCTATGGCGGTCACCGACCAGGGCGAGTCGAGGCAGTTGATGTGGCCGTGCACCACGGGGGTCGGGGTGCGCAGGTAGAACATGACGCCGACCATCCAGTCCGTCTCCAGCGCGTCGCAGCGGGCGAGCTGCGGATCGGCTGCGCGCAGGGCGGAGACGTAGTGGTCGGCGGTGACGGTGCGCACGGCTCCGCCGTCCCGGTCGCAGACGCGTACGCCGGTGACGCGGCCGGAGTCGTACACGACCTCGCGCACCTGGGTGCCGGTCACGAACTCGACGCCCAGGGAGCGGAGATGGGTGACCCAGGGGTCGATCCAGGCCTCGCTGGTGGGGGCGTTGAGGACGCGGTCGATGTCGGCGTCGGGGCCGTCCATGCCACGGCCGAGCAGTCCCCACAGGAGGAGGGCCTCGATGATGACGCGCCCGACTGTGCGGGTGGAGGCGACTTCCGCGCGGGTGGCGACGAGGTTGCGGGTCTGGCCGATGCCGAGGACGGTGCGGTACTCCTGGCTCATCTGGCCGGCGCGGATGAACTCCCACCAGCTGGTCTTCTCCCACTGGTCCTCGCGGCGGGCGTCGCAGCTGGTGAGGTGGACGAGGAGGCGGCCCGCGAAGTAGGCGGCCTCGTGGGCGGGGAGGCGGGTACCGAGGTCCAGGGCCGAGAGGATCTGGTCGCGGATCCAGGAGGGCGTGATGTCGCCGGGGGCGGGTGGGGTGGTGGCCCGACGGAGCGGGAAATGCAGGTCGGGGCGGCCAGCGGCGCGGGCGAAGAGGGCCTCGGTGCCGCTGCGGAGGTTGCCGTGGACGCCGTCGGCGTTCCCGGGGAACGGGATGCGGCGCATCGTGTCCGGCAGGTTCCGGTAGAAGCCGGGGAAGAATCGGAAGCCGTGTTCACCGGGGAGGGGCTTGCGGCCACCCTGCCCTGTGCCGGGGACATCCATCGAGCGGGCCTTGCCGCCGAGGACGTCGTAGTACTCGTACACGGTCACGGCATAGCCGCGCTCGGCGAGTTCATGGGCGGCGCTGAGCCCGGAGACGCCACCACCGAGGACGGCGACGCGTTTGCCTCCGGCGGGGACCGCGGCGGCGGAGGTGGAGGCGCCCAAGGCGAGGGCACCGGCGGTGGAGGCGGCCGTGGCGGCGACGGCGGCTGTCGCCCCGGCGTTCGCGAGGAAGCGGCGGCGGGTGGGGGCGGAGTGGTTGGCGGGCGCGGCGTGGCTGGCGGGCGCGGCGTGGCTGGCGGGCGCGGCGTGGCTGGTGGGGTCGGTGTGAGAGGCGGCGAATTCGGGCCGGCCGCCTCCACCTGATCCGCCCGTGCCGCCGATGCCGCGCATGCCGCCGGTGCCGCCGGTGTCGCCCGTGCCGCCGATGTCGTCGGCACCGTGCGCCGCCTCACCCCGCTGGGCGGAGGCCGAGCTCTGGTCCGCGTCGCCGTTGGGCTCCGCGGGCCGTTCGAGGACCGGTACGTGGTCTGTTGTCATGGGCACGGGAGGGTAAGGAGGTGCGTGGCGGGACGGTAGGTCACGACCCGCTCACGCACAGCATCCTCACAACGCCCGTACGGGAAGGCACACCGGCGTTCCCCGGAGGGTCACGCCTTCGGGGCGACCTTGGAGAGGCCGTTGATGATGCGGTCCATGGCGTCGCCGCCGGTGGGGTCGGTGAGGTTGGCCAGGAGTTTCAGGGTGAACTTCATCAGCAGGGGGTGGGTGAGGCCGCGCTGGGTGGCGAGTTTCATGACCTTGGGGTTGCCGATGAGCTTCACGAAGGCGCGGCCCAGCGTGTAGTAGCCGCCGTAGGTGTCCTTGAGGATCTGCGGGTAGCGCTGGAGGGCGAGTTCGCGCTGGCCGGGCGTGGCGCGGGCGTGGGCCTGGACGATGACGTCGGCGGCGATCTGACCGGACTCCATGGCGTAGGCGATGCCCTCGCCGTTGAACGGGTTGACCAGGCCGCCGGCGTCGCCGACGAGGAGGAGGCCCTTGGTGTAGTGGGGCTGGCGGTTGAAGGCCATGGGGAGGGCGGCTCCCCGGATGGGGCCGGTCATGTTCTCCGGGGTGTAGCCCCACTCCTCCGGCATGGAGGCGCACCAGGCCTTCAGGACCTCGCGCCAGTCCAGTTCCTTGAAGGAGTCGGAGGTGTTGAGGACACCGAGGCCGACGTTGGAGGTGCCGTCACCCATGCCGAAGATCCAGCCGTAGCCGGGGAGGAGGCGGTCCTCGCCCGGACCCCGCTTGTCCCAGAGCTCCAGCCAGGACTCCAGGTAGTCGTCGCCGTGGCGAGGGGAGGTGAAGTACGTACGGACGGCGACGCCCATCGGGCGGTCCTCGCGGCGGTGCAGACCCATCGCGAGGGAGAGGCGGGTGGAGTTGCCGTCGGCGGCGACCACGAGCGGAGCGTGGAAGGCGACTTCGCGCTTCTCCCCCGAACCCGAACCCGAACCCGAGCCGGATCCCGACCCCGAGCCCGAGTCGGCGTCCGTCAGCTTGGCCTTGACGCCGATGATGCGGCCGGTGCGGTCGTCGATGATGGGCCCGCTGACGTTGCAGTTCTCGTGGAGGCGGGCGCCCGCCTTCTGGGCCTGGCGGGCGAGTTGCTCGTCGAAGTCGTCGCGCTTGCGGACGAGTCCGTAGTCGGGGTACGAGGCGAGATCCGGCCAGTCGAGCTGGAGTCGGACGCCGCCGCCGATGATCCGCAGCCCCTTGTTGCGGAGCCAGCCGGCCTCCTCGGAGATGTCGATACCCATCGACACGAGCTGCTTGGTGGCGCGGGGCGTGAGGCCGTCGCCGCACACCTTCTCCCTCGGGAAGCCGGTCTTCTCCAGGAGCAGTACATCGAGACCGGCCTTGGCCAGGTAGTACGCGGTGGTGGAACCGGCTGGCCCGGCCCCGACGACGATCACATCGGCGGTGTGTTCGGTAAGGGGCTGGGGCTCGGTCACGACGGGTTCTCCCCAAGTAGTAGAAGGATCGCTGAGCAGTAGGAGGATCGCTGGAAGACCAGTTGCTGGAAGACCAGAAAACATGTGCCGACAGGCGTCGGACATGGGCAGTCTATTCAGCGATACCGATCACCGGCTGAAGGGCTGCCCCTGTGAACCGAGCTCTGCCCGACGTACGGCTGCGCGTCCCCACCGACGAGGACGCCTTCGCGTGGCACCGGATCTTCGACGATCCCGACGTCATGGAGTTCCACGGCGGCCGGTCCGCCGAGCTGTCCGTCTACGAGGAGCTCACCGCGCGCCAGCGCCGTCACGACGCCGAGTACGGGTTCTGTCTGTGGACCATGCTCGACGAGGAGGGCCGGGCCATCGGCTTCACCGGCGCCCAGCCGTGGCCACGGGAGTGGGGCCCGACCGGCGAGATCGAGATCGGCTGGCGGCTCGCCCGCGAGCACTGGGGCAAGGGGTATGTGACCGCCGCCGCGCTGATGACCCTGGAGCGGGTGCGGGCGGCCGGCATCGGCAACGTCGTCGCCATGGTCGACGCCCGCAACGAGCGGTCCATCGCCGTGACACGGCGGCTGGGGATGGAGCTGGCGGAGACGTACACGACGCCCCTCTCGCAGCGGCTGGGTCACTGCTATCGGCTGAAGCTCTAGCCCCGGCACGGCTGAACCACCGGCCCAGCACCGGCTGAACCACCGGCGCCGACCACCCACACTCCCAATTCGTAACGCTGAGTAGCGATTTGCCGCGGATCGCCACTCAGCGCTTCCGAATCGGTGCGATGGGTGGTTACTCTGCCGGTACCGCTGGGGGTGAACGTCTGTGCGCTTGACACCCAAGTCATTCGAAGTGCGTGTGCCGCGGTTCGTCGGTCTGATGGCCGTGGACGCGCGTGAGACGGCCGAGGCCAGTGGGGTGCGGCTCGCCTCCGGCGATCGGGCCGACTTCGAGCTCGCCGTTGTGGACTACGTCGTACGGCAGTATCCGCCGCCGGGCGTTGAGGTGCCTCGGGGTGCTGTGGTGACCGTGTGGTTCGAGATGGGTGACGACGGTGGGGGTGTGAGGGAGCCCCGCCGAGGTGGGCCTCCGCCGGGGATGCGCAGGGAGTTGATGGAGCCGGACGATCCGTTCGCGGCTCCTCGATAGGGATTTCGCGGCTCCTCGATAGGGATACAGCCCCGACAGGGAAGCAGCCCCCATAGGGATATGCAGCCCCGCGCCCCTTTCGGGGCGCGGGTGGCCTCGTACAGCTGTCAGGTGCCCTCTGCCTACTTCTGCAGGAGCAGTAGCGCCGCCGCTCCCCCGCCTCCGATGACGAAAGCCGCTGCGATCGTGATGATCCATACGAGCGTTCGACTGCGGGGCTTCGGGGTCTCGGCGGGCGGTAGCTGGTGGCCGAGTTCGACGAGTGGTGATTCGTACGGCGTCGGAGTGGGCGCCGGGGTCGAGGGCTGGGCCGCCGGGGTCTGGGTCGCCGGGGTCGACGGAGACTGTGGCGGTACGGCGTAGCCCGCCGGGGTGCTCGGCATCGCGGGGATCGGGGGTGCGATCACACCTGTTCGGGCGCCGACCATCTGGACCAGGTACGGGGACACGAAAGTTGCCGCGAAGATCCAGATGAGGCCGAAGAGCAGGGCCTCGGCGAGGTTGAGCCCCACGTCCACCTGGCCGGCGGCGGAGAGTTCGCTGCCGAAGCCGGTCGTGCCGGAGCCGGTGATCTCCATGCGGAAGCCGCTGATGGCGGCGAGGAGAAGGAAGAGGCCGAAGAAGACGCCCGCGGCGAGGAGTTGCTCGCCCCGGCCCCTGGAGCGGCGGGCCGCCAGGACGCCCAGGATCAGGGCGCAGACCAGACCGAGTGCCAGCGCGCCCACGACCGCCCAGGAGTTGACGGCGTCGCCCAGGTCGGAGAGGCCGAACGCCTCGCGCTCGTAGCCGCCGCCGTACGGGGAGGACTCGACGAGGCCGTAGTCGCCGTAGGAGTCGGTTCCGTACGACGTGTCGTCGCCGTAGCGGGAGCGGCCCGCCTCGCCCTCGAAGGACGCGCCCCAGGAGAAGCCGAGGAAGTTGACGGCGATGTTCGGCAGGAGCAGCAGGGCGACCACGAACGGGTTGAGGTCCTCCTCCCAGTCCTCCCGCCACGCGTCGTTCGCCGCCAGGACGACGAGGGCGACGAACGAGCAGAGGGCGAGGACGATCGCCATGGCGCGTACGGCCGTGCCGGTCGCCCGGAGCAGGGCCTGCGGGCCGGGGCGCACGGCCAACCAGGCGGCCAGGTCGTCGCGTTGCAGCACGCCGCCCGAGACGGCGGCCGTGAGTACCAGCGCGCCCAGCGCCGAGAGCCAGGGGGAGGTCGAGACCTCGGCCAGCGCGACCGTGGGCTGCGCGAACAGCCCGAGCAGCAGTACGGAGAGGGTCACGAGAAGGGTGACTCGTACGGCCGCTTCGAGGCCGGCGGTACGGCTGCCGCCTCCGCTGCCGATGGGCGTTCCGCCGGGACCGACGTCGTGTGCCCCGACTCCCGACCCGGTTCCGGGGGCCCCGACGCCGGGGCCCGCGTACGCGGCCCGGATCGCCAGGCGCGTCCGCAGTTGTCGTACGCCGAGGAAGAGCGCCGCGACGAAGAGGACGGTCACCGTGAGGGGGACCAGGGAGAGCGTGAAGGCGCCCTCGGCCCTTCCGTAGTCGTCGGAGAAGCCGCGGCTGATCTCCGAGACCTCGAAACCGCCGCCGAGGCCCTGGAGGAGGGCGGCGAGTGCGATGCCCATGCGGTCGCCGAAACCGACGAGATCCTCGTCGTCCTGGCCGTAGGACGGGATGGCCAGGGCGATGGCGGAGGCGAGGAGCAGCCCGACCGGCCAGAGCGCGGCCAGCGCGGACCCGGCCCAGTCACCGCGGAAGGCCCGGCCGAGGAAGGCACCCAGGGCTGAGGGGCGCGCGGGGACGGGCGCGTACCCGGGAGGGGGCGGCG
>NZ_AEJC01000216.1 GCF_000317595.1 Streptomyces ipomoeae 91-03
GCACGAGCACCAAGGACGTGCTCGGTGTCACGGCTGACGGCACGGCCCGCCTCGACAGCGTCGCCCTCGACGGTTCCGTCACCACCGCCGAGGGCGATCTCCCGCTCGGCGGCCTCAACCAGTACGCCCTGCCGGTGGGTTCCGTCGGGGCGTTCACCTCGGGCTGGGGCACCGTCTCCCGGATGCGGTCCGTGTGCGGCACGGACACGGACCGGGCGGCGCCGTGCAGCACCGACACGCGCGAGGTGCTGGTGCGGGACGGCCGGGTGGTCAGCTCCGCCGACGCCCCGGGCAGCGGCGCCATCACCTCGGGTACGACGGTCCTCGTCGGCCGGGAGGCGGGCGCCCAGTGGCTGCGCAAGCTCTCCCCCGGCGACTCGGTCAAGGTACGGCACCGCCTGGTGGCCTCGTCGACGAGAACCCCGTACTCCTTCGCGCTGGGCGGCTACCCGGTCCTCCGCGGCGGCCGACCCCTGCCCGGCCTCGACGACACGACCTCGGCGGTACGCACGGCGGCGGGCATCGCCGACAGCGGCCGAAAGCTCCTGCTGCTCGCCCTGGACGGCGCCACCGCCTACCGCACCGGCCTGACCATCGCCGAAGTGGCGGCCGTCATGCGGAAGTTGGGCTCCACCGACGCCTTCAGTCTGGACGGCGGCGGTTCCTCCACCCTGGTGGCCCGCGCGCCGGGCGCAAGCGCCGTCACCGTCAGGAACCACCCCACCGACGGCACCGAACGCCCGGTACCGAACGGCATCGGCGTCTTCACGAAGCCCCGGCGCTGACAGCGACGGGGGCGCGGATGCCCTCACCCCGCCGCTCATGGGTTCAGGCTGCTCACGATGTCCGCCGTAGCCGTGAGGCCGCTGTCGATGGTGGGGGCCAGGCTTGTGGTGGCCATGGAGAAGCCGAGCAGAACACAGACGGCGGCGTGTGAGATCTTCAGTGATCCGTTGCGCAAAAAGATCACCGCAAGGGTCGCGAGCAACAGCACCACAGAGATGGAAATGGCCATCGTCAACCTCCTCCGCCACGCCCACTTCGCGGCATTCGGCCGTAAGTGTGGCGCAGCGGAGGGTTCGTCCGGGTGGCTGACGTGTCCGCCGAACGTGTGGTGTCCGGCCCTGGTGTCCGCGCCCGGTGTCTACGCCGGCCTGTGGGCGTCCAGAAATGCCTCCAGGCCCGCGAGGTCGTCCGTGTTCAGGTAGTCGACGCCGGCGGCGACCAGTTCGCCCCACAGCGCGTCCCGGGCGGGACCCGGCAGGTCGGGCGTGGCCCAGAACCGCACCTGCTGCCCGCGCCCGTGCGCGGTCGAGACGATGCCGCGCAGCTTGGCGCGCTCGGCGTCCGGGAACGCCCCGACGCCCTGCCAGGTGAAGTTGAGCGTCCAGTTGTCGCTGATCAGCGGGATGAAGGAGGGGGGCGCGGGCGTCGTGGCGACGAGGTCGGCGAGCCTGCCGTCGTAGAAGGCGTGCCGCACGCTCTGCGTCTCCATGGGGACGCGGGCGGCCCGGTCGCCCGAGATCACGGCGGTCACCGCGCCGGGGCGCACCCGGCCGTGCGCGTACGTCGTGAACAGGTGCTTGTGGCGCCGCAGCTGGCGGTCGAGTTCGAGGTACGTGGACGAGCCCTCGGTCTTGATGTCGATGAGCAGTTGCAGCGGCCGACGGTGCCCCCGGTACACCGAACCGTGGTTGGCGCGGACGCGCGCGGCGAGCGGGTCGAGGTAGAGGGATTCGAGGGTGCGGGCGGGGTCGAGGTCGACGGGGTCGTGGGCGACGAGGAGTTGACCGTCGACGAGGAAGATGTCGACCTCGACGCTGCCGAACCGGTGGTCGAGCGCGTCGAGGAGAGGGCGCGGGTGCTCGTAGTCGTTGTGGGCGTGAGCGCGCCGCAGCGGGCGCGGACGGTACCCGCCCTCCCGCGCCGAGGCGCCGGTGGCGGGCAGGACGACCGGGGCCGCGAGGGCGGCGCCGAGGGTGGTGAGGGCTCTGCGACGGGTGGTGAGGGCCATGCTCTGCCTCCCGGGTGGGGCCGGTTGTGGACTCACGCGAGTATGCGAGCCGGAAGGGGGTGAAGAGCAGTGCCGTGTGGGGAGTTGGCCGGACCGCCGTCGTACGTTCACTTGGGCGGCCGTTCCCGCATGGGAAAGCCCACCCCAGGTGGGGCGGGCTTTCCCTGTGCTTCTCCAGGTGTATGTCAGGGAGCGCGCAGGTCGACCAGTTCGGCCAGTGCCTGGCGGTGGGCGCCCGCCGTGCCGTATGCGATCGAGTCGGCCTTGGCCCGCTTCAGGTAGAGGTGGATCGGGTGCTCCCAGGTCATGCCGATCCCGCCGTGCAGTTGCAGCGCCTCCTCGGCCGCGTGGACGGCGACGGGGGCCGCGTAGGCCTGAACGACGGCGACCGCCACGGCCGTCTCCTCGCCGTACTCGCCCTTCGCCAGGGCGTCGGCCGCGTTGCGGGCGGCGGCCCGCAGGTTGACGACCTCCAGCCACAGCTGGGCGAGCCGGTGCTTGAGCGCCTGGAAGCCGCCGACGGGCCGGTTGAACTGCTTGCGCTCCTTCAGATAGCGGACCGTCTCCGTCAACGCCCAGTCGGCGACGCCCAGTTGCTCGGAGGCGAGCAGACCGGCCCCGGCGCGCAGGGCCCGGCGCACGGCGGGTTCGGCGTCGCCGAGGAGCCGTCCCGGCGCGCCGTCGAGGGCGACCTTCGCCACCGGGCGGGTCAGGTCCAGGGACACCTGGGGGGTGATCGTGGCGGCGGAGGCGTCCACCGCGTACAGGCCGCCGTCGTCGGCGGGCACCAGCAGCACATCGGCGACGGCCGCGTCCGCGATGCCGGTCAACTCGCCGTGCAGGCCGCCGTTCTCGAACCGTACGACGCCGTAGGCGCTGTCGGCGGGGACGTTCAGCGCGACCGCGAGGGCGCCGATCCGGCGTCCGGCGGCGAGGTCGGCGAGCAGGTCGGTGGCAAGGGGGGTCCCCTCGGTCGAGCGAAGTCGAGACTGGGGGAAGGCGAGCAGGGCCTCGGTGGCGACGACCGCGCTCGTCAGGTACGGCACCGGTGCGACCGCGCGCCCCAACTCCTCCAGTACGACGGCGGCTTCGCGGTGCGTGGCGCCCTGGCCGCCGTACTCCTCGGGGACCAGCAGCCCGGCGAGGCCCATGCCGTCGGCGAGCAGCTTCCACAGTTCACGGTCGTGCGGGGCGTCCGACTCGATGCGGGCGATGACTCGGGGGGCGTCGCAGTGGTCGGTGAGCAGATCGCGGACGGCGGCGCGGAGGGCTTCTTCCTCCTCCGAGTACAGCAGGTCCGGCTGTGCGCGCGGCGTTGTCCGTGTGCTCATCGGGCCAGGTCCTTCCACGCGACGTCCTTGTCGGTGCGCGGCTCGGCGGGCAGGCCCAGGACGCGCTCGGCGACGATGTTCAGCAGGACCTCGGTGGTCCCGCCCTCGATGCTGTTGCCCTTGGAGCGGAGATAGCGGTAGCCGGCGTCGCGGCCGACGAAGTCGACCAGTTCGGGGCGGCGCATGGTCCAGTCGTCGTACAGCAGGCCCTCCTCGCCGCGGAGTTCGACCTCCAGGCCGCTGATCTCCTGGTTGAGGCGGGCGAAGGCGAGCTTCATACCGGCGCCCTCGGGGCCGGGTTGTCCGGCGACGAGTTGCTGGCGCAGCCGCTCACCGGTGAGCCGGGCGACCTCGGCCTCGACCCACAGCTTGAGCAGCCGCTGGTGGAGGTCGTGGGTGCGCAGTTCGGGGCGTTCGCGCCAGGTCCGGGAGACCGGGCCGATCATGCCGCCCTCGCGGGGCAGTCGCATACCGCCGATGGCGACGCGTTCGTTGTTCAGCGTGGTCTGCGCGACCTTCCAGCCGTCACCGATCTCGCCGAGCCGGCGCGAGTCGGGGATGCGGACGTCCGTGAGGAAGACCTCGTTGAACTCGGCCTCGCCGGTGACCTGCCTGAGCGGCCGGACCTCGACGCCCGGGTCGGTCATGTCGCAGATGAAGTAGGTGATGCCGCGGTGCTTGGGCACGTCCGGATCGGTGCGGGCGATGAGGATGGCCCAGCGGGCGAGATGGGCGCTGGACGTCCACACCTTCTGCCCGTTGACGACCCAGTCTCCCCCGCTCTCCCGCACGGCCCGGGTCCCGAGCGCGGCCAGGTCGGAGCCGGCGCCGGGCTCGCTGAAGAGCTGGCACCACACCTCCTCGCCGGTCCACAGCGGCCGCAGATACCGCCGTTTCTGCTCCTCCGTGCCGAAGGCGAGGATGGTCGGCGCGGCCATGCCGAGGCCGATGCCGATACGGCGCGGGTCGTTGTCGGGGGCGCCCTCGACCTCCAGGTCGGCGTCCACGACGGCCTGGAGGGAGCGCGGGGCGCCGAGTCCGCCGAGGCCCTCGGGGTAGTGCACCCAGGCGAGCCCGGCGTCGAAGCGGGCGCGCAGAAAGTCCAGCCGGTCAGTGGTGGCCGGCGGGTGCGCGGCCAGCAACTCGGCCGTACGGCGCCGAAGTTCCGTCGCGTCGGTCATGCGGCGGCTCCGTTCTCCGGAGTGGGCAGCACGATGACCCGGCCGGTGGTGACACCGTCCGCGACCCGCTGTACGGCTGCGGCGGCGCCGTCCAGCGGTACGCGCTCGCTGACCAGCGGCCTGACGACGCCCCGGGCGGCCAGTTCGGTGAGCTGCTCGTGGCAGTGCTGGACCAGCTTGGGGTTCTTGGTGTTGTACAGGCCCCAGTGCAGGCCGAGGATCGAGTAGTTCTTCACCAGGGCGTGGTTGAGGCCGGGGCTCGGGATCGTCCCGCCGGCGAAGCCGACGACCACGATGCGCCCCTCGAAGGCGACGACCTTGGTCGACTGCGTGTAGGCCTCGCCGCCCACGGGGTCGTAGATCACATCGGCGCCCCGGCCCTTGGTGGCGTCCTTCACGGCGGCGACGACGTCCTCGCTCCGCCGGTCGACCACCACGTCACAGCCCCGCTCCCGGGCCACGGCGGCCTTGTCGGCGCCGCCCACGACGCCGATGACGGTCGCCCCGGCCGCCTTGCCGAGCTGTACGGCCGCGCTGCCGACCCCTCCGGCGGCGGCGTGGACGAGCAGTGTCTCCCCGGCCTCCAGCCGGGCCCGCCGGTGCAGACCGAACCAGCCCGTCTGGTAGCCGATGTGCAGCGCGGCGGCCTCGGCGTCGTCCAGCGCCTCCGGTGCGGGCAGCAGGGCGGCGGCGTCCGCGACGGCGTACTCGGCGAAGCCGCCGTACGGCAGCGCGGGGTTGGCGATGACCCGGCGGCCGTCCTCGGTCTCGCCGCAGATCTCCACGCCGGGCGTGAACGGCAGCGGCGGCCGGACCTGGTAGTGGCCCCGGCACATGAGGACATCCGGGAAGTTGATATTCGCGGCGCGCACCTTCAGCAGGACCTGGCCGTCACCGGGCGTGGGCCGCTCCGCCTCCTGGAGCCGCATCACCTCGCTCGGCTCGCCGTTCTCGTGCACGTGCCATGCCTGCATGCGGTGCCTCCACGGGACTGCTGTGTCCGACCGGGGTGCCTGGCCCGGAGCCGTATCCGACCGGGGTCGACTGACGAGTGGCATACTAAGCGGTCGCTTGCCATCAGGGAACACTCCGCCGGGGAACTGGAACAGACGGAACACTCCGTCCGGGAGCGGGAACAGACGGAACACTCCGTCCGGGAACAGTCGGCGTCAGTCGTCCGCCCCACGGCGTGCCGGTCGCGCCCGCACATGCATCCGCTCCCCCTGCGGCCCGAACAGGCTCAGAAACTCCGCCGGCCCCTCCCCCGTCGACCCGAACCAGTGCGGCACCCGTGTGTCGAACTCGGCCGCCTCCCCCGCCCCCAGCACCACATCATGCTCCCCGAGCACGACCCGCAGCCTGCCCGACAGCACGTACAGCCACTCGTACCCCTCGTGGGTGCGCGGCTCCGGCTCCTCCTTCCGTTGCGGCACCAGCACCTTGAACGCCTGGAGGCCACCGGGCTGCCGGGTGAGCGGCCAGAAGGTACGCCCATGCCGTACGAGGGGCTTGAGCCGCACCCGGGGATCGCCGACCGGCGGAGCACCGACCAACTCGTCCAACGCCACCTGGTGCGCCCGCGCGATCGGCAGCAACAGCTCCAGGCTCGGCTTGCGCAGCCCCGACTCCAGCCGGGAGAGCGTGCTCACGGAGATGCCGGTCACTTCCGACAGTGCGCCGAGCGTCAGCTCCCGCTCCTTCCGGAGCCGCCGCAGCCTCGGACCGACCTCGGCGAGAACGTCGTCAGTAGTCATGACCGCATTGCAGAACCGGCAAGAAAGTTTGTCAATCCGGCAGGCTCCGGGCGACCGTCTCCATGGAGGTGGTCACCATGACCGAGCAGTACGGCATGACCGACCCGTACGGCATGACCGACCCGTACGACATGAGCGCCCCGTACGAAGTGATCGTGATCGGCGGCGGCGCGGCCGGGCTCTCCGCCGCCCTGGTCCTCGGCCGGGCCCGGCGCCGCACCCTGGTCGTCGACGCGGGAGAGCCCCGCAACGCGCCCGCCGCCCATATGCAGGGCTATCTGTCGCGCGACGGGATGTCACCGGCGGAGTTCCTGACCGCGGGCAGGGAGGAGATCGCCCGCTACGGCGTGGAACTCGTCCGGGGCCGGGCGATGGACGCCACCCGGGATGACGACGGCCACCACTTCACCGTGACCCTCGCGGACGGCCGCACCCCGCGCGCCCGTCGGCTCGTCGTCGCCACCGGCCTGAAGGACGAACTCCCGCCCGTCCCCGGCATCGCCGAACGCTTCGGGCGGGACGTCCTGCACTGCCCGTACTGCCACGGCTGGGAGGTCCTCGACGAGCCCTTCGGCGTACTCGCCACGTCCCCCCTGAGCGTCCACCAGGCCCTGATGGTCTCCCAGTGGTCCAAGGACGTGACCCTGTTCCTGCACACCGTCCCCGAGAACGCCCTGTCCGACGACGACCGACGCCGGCTGGCCGCCGCCGGGGTCGAGGTGGTGCCCGGGGAGGTGGCGGGCCTGGTGGTCGAGAAGGATCGGCTCAGCGGGGTACGGCTCGCGGACGGCACCGCGTACGACCGCTCGGTGCTGTTCGTGGCGCCCCGGGCCGTGCCGCAGACCGGTCTGCTGGAGAGGCTGGGCGCCGAGCTGAACGAGACCCCGTTCGGTGCCTACCCGGTGGTCGACGCGACCGGCCTGACCACCGTCCCCGGCGTCTGGGCCGCCGGCAACGCGATGGGCTTCGCCGAACAGGTGATCAACGCGGCATCCGCCGGCTACCGAGCCGGGGCCACGATCAACGGAGAGCTGCTGATGACGGACCTGGACTCTTGAGGGGCGCGGGGCTGTGTGGATTTGCGGCTCCGCCGCGTGGGCGCGAGCAACCACACACCACCCGCAC
>NZ_AEJC01000217.1 GCF_000317595.1 Streptomyces ipomoeae 91-03
GCGGCGGAGCGGGCGAGGTCGACCGCCTCGGCACACAGACGGTCGGGGGTGCGGCTTCGCGTTGTCGCTGCGCTCACAGGTATCGCTTCTCTCCTACGCCGTCTCACGTATGCGCCTTCCCTGGGCGGGGAGTGCGGACGGAGCGGACCAGAGGGCCGCGTCGACGTCCGCGCCCGATCGCGCTCGGGCGCACCTATGTCATCCATTCTGCGGGATGAACTTCAGGCGCGCGGCCGAGAACAACCACCGCGGGCGCGCTATGCACGCTACCTTCTCCGGCGCTCGGCGCGTAACCGCTGCGCTCGGCTTGGTCGGGGACTGTCGGCAGGGGCCTCGCCCCTGCCCCCGCGAGAGGGCTCGATGCCTTGGGTCGTTCGGCGGCTGCGGGTACGTCGTGGCTGGTGGCGCAGTTCCCCGTGTCCCTTCAGGGGCGCGGGGAACTGCGAGAACGGCCGCCATACGAGCGGTAACCGCACTACCCCGCCCCTTCTCGGGGCACTATGTCGGAGTGACCGGCGCCGAGCGGAGTGGTGGGCGTGGCGGGTCGGGTCGGGTGTCCGGGGCCGTCCGCTCGGTGGGGCGCGCCTTGCATTTGCCGGTGACGGGACCGGCCAAGGGCATCCGCAGGGCGACGCACGCGCACGGCGCCGGTGAGTCCGGCCTCGGCAAGCTCATCGAACTGCACGGAGTGAACGGCGCCGGTGACGTCATGATCACCGTCTCCCTCGCCTCCACCGTCTTCTTCTCCGTGCCGACCGACGAGGCCCGGGGCCGCGTCGCCCTCTACCTCGCCATCACCCTCGCCCCCTTCGCCCTCCTCGCCCCGGTCGTCGGCCCCCTCCTCGACCGTCTTCCCCACGGCCGCCGCGCGGCCATGGCCGGCGCGATGCTCGCCCGCGCCATACTGGCCCTGATCCTGGTCGGCGCCGTGGAGACCGGCGGCATCGAGCTGTATCCCGCCGCGCTCGGTGTCCTGGTCGCGTCGAAGGCGTACGGCGTGGTCAGAAGCGCCGTCGTCCCACGCCTCCTCCCGCCCCGGTTCTCCCTCGTCAAGGCCAATTCCCGGGTCACGCTGTGCGGCCTCCTCGCCACCGGCGCCGCCGCGCCCATCGGGGCGGGGCTGCAGGCCCTCGGGCCCCGCTGGCCGCTCTACGGCGCCTTCGTCATCTTCGTCGCGGGAACGTTCCTGTCCTTCTCGCTGCCGCACAAGGTCGACTCGGCGAAGGGCGAGGGCACCGCCCTGCTGGCGGCGGACGCCGAGCATCTGCACGGCCCGCACCGCAGCAGCACCCTCAAGCGGCCGGGGCTGCGGACCGTCGGCCCGGCCGTGACGCACGCGCTCGGCGCCAACGCCGCCCTGCGCTGTCTCTCCGGCTTCCTGATCTTCTTCCTGGCGTTCCTGCTCCGCGTCCATCCGCTCTCCGGTCAGAGCGCCGCCGTCTCGCTGGGCATGGTCGCCGTCGCGGCCGGTACGGGAAACGCGCTGGGCACGGCCGTGGGGGCGTGGCTGAAGCAGCGGGCGCCGGAGCTGATCATCGTGACCGTCGTGGCCGTGGAACTCGGCGTGGCGGTCATGGCGGCGTGCTTCTTCGGCGCTTTCCTGATCGCCGCTGTCGCCGCGGTCGCCGGTTTCTCGCAGGCCCTGGCCAAGCTGTCGCTGGACGCGCTGATCCAGCGCGACGTCCCGGAGCTGGTCCGCACCTCCGCCTTCGCCCGTTCCGAGACGCTGCTGCAGATGGCCTGGGTGGTCGGCGGCGCCGTCGGCATCGCCCTCCCCCTCAACGGCACCCTCGGCCTCGCCGTCGCCGCCGCGATCGTCGCCGCGGGCTGGTTCACGACCGTCCGCGGCCTCCTCTCCTCCGCCCGCCGCGGCGGCGCCCCCCGCGCCCGGGTGGCGTGAGCCGAGGCCCGCGGACCTGCCGGACCGGCACGCCGTACCCCACGTAAAGGCACACCTGGACGTGCCCGATAGCCTTCGCCCATGACCTCCCAGCCCCGCGGCGGAGCCGCCAACCGACACAGCCGTCGCGCCGCAGCCACTCTCGGCGCTGTTTCCGCCGGCCTTCTCGTCCTGTCCGCCTGCGATGAGCCGACGCCGATGGCCACCGTCACGCTCGGCAAGGAATCGGTGCACACCGAGGCCGAGTGCTACGAGAAGCTCAGCGTCGAGCAGGTCCAGAAGTGCACGAAGGAGAAGCCCTCCGAGTCGATCGAGCTGCCGCAGGGCGAGACGCTGCGCGTCGGTGTCGACCCGGAGATCTCGAAGACCGGCTGGGCCCTGTGGATCGACGGGGAGCAGGCGACCAACCCGTTCAAGAAGACGTACTACACCTTCGAGAACGCCGACCTGTTCGCCGTGCAGCCGGGGCAGCAGGCCAAGAAGTCGCTGACCATCAGCGTCGTCGAGCAGAACAAGGAGGGCACGGAGTTCAAGGGCGTGTGGAACTTCACGCTCACCAACCCCGACGCCTGATCCACCGGCCCGCCCCCGCCGCCGCCCGATGCGCATCCTCGTAGCCACCGCCGTCCCCGCCGAACGGGACGCGGTGGCACGGGCGCTCCCGGGCCCCGGTAACGAAGTCGGCCTCCCGGCGGCGACCCTCCGCCGCCACGGTTCCGCCCACGGTCACGACGGCGACCGCGGCTGCGTCTACGACCTCCTCGCCGCCGGTGTGGGCCCCGCCCCGGCGGCTGCCTCCACCGCCGCCGCGCTGACCGCCGCGGCCCTCGGCGGGACGCCGTACGCCCTGGTCGTCTCGGCCGGTATCGCGGGCGGCTTCCTGCCGGAGGCGCCCCTCGGCTCCCTCGTCCTCGCCGACCGGATCACCGCGGCCGATCTGGGCGCCGAGACCCCCGACGGGTTCGTCCCGGTCACCGAGCTGGGGTTCGGCACGGTCACGCACCACCCGCCGCGCGCCCTCGTACGCCGGGGCGCGACCGCGATCGGCGCCCGCACCGGGACCGTACTGACCGTCTCGACGGTGACCGGCAGCGCGGAACGCGCCGCCGCGCTCCGCGCCCGCCATCCGCAGGCCCTGGCCGAGGCGATGGAGGGCTTCGGCGTCGCCGAGGCTGCGGCGGCGCACACCACGCCCGTCCTCGAACTGCGGGCGATCTCCAACCCCGTGGGCCCCCGCGACCGCGCCGCCTGGCGTATCGGCGACGCGCTGACCGCCCTCACCGAGGCCTTCGGGAAGCTGACGCCCGTACTGGAGAGTTGGGACCCATATGAGCCCTGAGACAAGGACAGGCACCCACACGGACGACGTGCGGATCGCGTACTCGCCCTGTCCCAACGACACGTTCGTCTTCGACGCCTGGGCGCACGGCCGGATCGCCTGCGCGCCCGCGCTCGACGTGACGTTCGCGGACATCGACATCACCAACGGCATGGCCGAGCGCGGCGAACTCGACGTACTGAAGGTGTCGTACGCCGTGCTGCCGTACGTCCTCGACGAGTACGCGCTGCTGCCGTGCGGCGGTGCGCTGGGCCGGGGCTGCGGTCCGCTGGTGCTGACGCGTGAGGGTGGTGCGGATCTGACCGGGCGTACGGTGGCCGTCCCGAGCGAGAGGTCGACGGCGTATCTGCTCTTCCGCCTCTGGGCGGCGGACACGCTGCCGGGCGGGGTCGGGGAGATCGTGGTGCTGCCGTTCCACGAGATCATGCCGGCCGTGCGGGACGGGAAGGTCGACGCGGGGCTGGTCATCCACGAGGCCCGCTTCACGTACCAGAACTACGGCCTCCACAAGCTCGCCGACATGGGTGAGCACTGGGAGGACACGACGGGCCTGCCCATCCCACTGGGCGCGATCATCGCCAAGCGGTCGCTGGGGACGGAGGCCCTCACCCTGCTGGCCGAGACGATCCGTACGTCCGTCCGGGCGGCCTGGGACGACCCCGAGGCCTCCCGCCCGTATGTCCTCGAACACGCCCAGGAGATGGACCCGGCCGTCGCCGACCAGCACATCGGCCTGTACGTCAACGAGTTCACGGCGGAGCTGGGCGAGGACGGCTACGCGGCGGTCAGGGGTCTGCTCACCCGCGCGGCGGCCGAGGGACTGGTACCGCCCCTCGGCCCGACCGCGCTCGACTTCCCGTAGACGCCTGGACGCCTTCGAGGACTGGATGGCCTGGATGTCCAGAGGTCCTAGACGTCCAACTGGTCGGCGACGGCGCGCAGCAGACCCGCGATCTTCTTGCCTGCCGTGCGGTCGGGGTAGCGGCCCCGCTCCAGCATCGGGGTGATGTTCTCCAGCAGCGTGGTGAGGTCCTGCACGATCGAGGCCAGCTCGTCGGGCTTCTTGCGCTGGGCGGCGGCGACCGAGGGGGCGGGCTCCAGGATCGTCACCGACAGCGCCTGATCGCCGCGCTGACCGGCGACGACGCCGAACTCGACGCGCTGTCCCGGCTTCAGGGTGTCGACACCGGTGGGCAGTACGGAGGAGTGGACGAAGACGTCACCGCCGTCGTCGCGGGAGAGAAAGCCGAAGCCCTTCTCGCTGTTGAACCACTTGACCTTGCCGGTAGGCACGTCTGTCCTCGTCCTCGTACTCGTCGGAAACTGCGTCGGAAAATTTGTGCAAACAGCTCTGGATAGCACTACAGCGGGTCGTCGGGACCCGCCGGTACCAAGGCTAATGGTCCGGGGGCTGCTGACAAGACGTCGCCCGACTGTTCCCTCGCGCTGGGAACTACCCTGGTCCGGTGCGTGACAAAACCCAACCGAATTCCGCCGAACCCGGTGACCGGCTGATCCGCGTCGGTGCCATCGTCTTCTTCGCGGGCGCCCTGGCCACCCTCGTCACCGTGGCCCCGCTGTTCCTCGGTACGACCCCATTCCCCACATACATGTTCGCCTTGAGCATGCTCATGGGCGTGGGTTTCCTCATCGCCGGCGCAGGCGTACTCCAGTCCATCGCAGCGGGCAGGAAGAGGGCGCGGGGGGCGCGTTTCTAGCGGCGGACGGGGGTGCGGATTTACCGCCGGGTGGCTGACGCGCCCCGAGCTACCAGGCGCACGACCCCGGTTCACCCCCGGTGGGTTGTCAGCCATCCCGGGAACATCGTCAGGTCGGCCAGCACAACATCCGCCCCGGCCCCCCGCAATTCCCGCTCATCACAAGGTCCCGTGGCGACACCGACCGAATACGCCTCGGCGATCCGCGCCCCGCGCACGTCACCGATGTGGTCGCCGACATACACACTCGCCCCGTGCGCGCGCAGCGCCTCCGCCTTGGCCTCCGCCCACAGATCGCCGATGACCTCGTCCGGCTCAAGACCGAGATGCTCCAGGTGCAGCTTGGCGTTCGGCTCGTACTTGGCGGTGACGACGATGGCCCGCCCCCCGGCCGCCCGCACCGCGGCGATCGCCTCGCGCGCCCCCGGCATCGCCGGTGTCGCGGCGATCGCGATCGAGGGGTACATCGCGCGATAGAGATCGGCCATCTCCGGCACGTCCTCCGCCGGGAACCAGTGCACCAGCTCGTCCACCAGTGGCGGCCCGAGCCGGGTGATCGCGAGATCGGCGTCGATGTACGTTCCCGTCCGCGCGGCCAGCGCCTCGTAACAGGCGTGGATGCCCGGCCGCGAGTCGATCAACGTCATGTCGAGGTCGAACCCGACGGTCAGCGCGAGAGATGTCATATCCACCATTGTGCCCAGCGCGTCCCGCGCCCCCTCGCTCTTCTCAGCGGGGGCGTTGGGAGCGCCAGAGGAGGTAGAGGGCGGAGGAGACGGCGGCGACGCGGAGGACCCAGGGCCAGCTCTCGGCGAGGGCGTCGTTCATGTGGCCCCGGGCGATGGGGTCGCCCCAGCGGCCGTCGCCACGACCCCACAGCCAGACGATCCAGCCCCCGGCCACCACCCCCGGTACACCCAGCACGGCCCACTTCGACTCCGTGGGCGTGAGCCGCCGCGAGAGATAGGCGATCAGCCACCCCAGGCACAACGGCACCAGGCTCCCGATGACCGCGCCCGCGACCAGCAGCACGGCGGCCAGCAACAGCAGCGGGTTGCTCCAGCCGCCGCCGGCGGGCCGCAGCCGGGGCAGCCGACGCCGCCGGGGCGCGCCCTCGACGGCGTCACCCGCCGGAGCCGCCCCCTTCTGGACGGGGGCGTCCCCGCCGACGCCCACATCCTTGTCCGCCTTGTCTGCCTTGTCCGCCTTCGCCGCCTGATCCTCCTTCACCGGCGGCGGCTTCAGCAGCTCCGGGATCTCCACGCCCCCGACGAACCCCGGTACCGCGTCCCCGAGGCCGAAGTCGTCGGGGCCGGGGCCGCGCCCGGGCCCACCTCCGACCCGCCACCAGTCGGGCTGTACGCCGCTGTCGCCGAGTTCGTGCAGGGGGGCGAGGTGCGGCGGGGCGGCACCGTCGTCCGCGACGGGCGCCGCCGTCGGCTCGGAGGGGCGGGGGCGGGGGACGACGCGGCGGATGCTCTTGGCCAGCCCACCGGCCCGGCCCTCCGTCTCGTCGTCGTCCCCACCGCCGGTCGCCCGCTGCACGGGTACGGAGGACGGTGTCTGAGGGGCCTGCGGTGCCTCCGCCGCACCACCGGGCGCGCCGGCGGCTGCGACGACGTCGTCGGGGGTGCCGAGGCGGGCGATGATGCGGCGTACGGCGGCGGGGCTGTCCACCGGTGCCTTCGCGCGCCGCCGGTCGATCTCGTTCCGCAGCTCCGACACGAGCCGCATGCGGGCCGCCGACGGCAATTGCCGCTGCTGAGCCAGGTCTCCGACCCGGCTCAGGTACTCGTAGACAACCTGGTCGCTCTCAATCCCCACGAGGCCCCTCCGGGGGTTCCGCCGCATCCTCCGAACGACCGTATCGCTTCCCGGTACCCGGGGGTTGCGCACCACTGGCGAGGGCACCCGGCGGCTCCGGTCGGCCGGGGGTGGGTCTCGCTCACCGGCGCG
>NZ_AEJC01000218.1 GCF_000317595.1 Streptomyces ipomoeae 91-03
GGCCCTTCGTGTGCCCGAATGCGATGGTCTGGCCGGTGCGGCCGTCGGTGCGGTCGTACCGGCCAGACGTTGGTGCGGCCGTCGGTGAGGCTGTCGATGCGGCTGTTCGTGTGGCTTTCGGCCGCGCTCCCGCGCTCAGTCGTCCTCGCGCGGGGGCCTCGGGCCGCCCAGTTCCACCGCCGTGCAGCGCCAGCGGTGGTCGGGGCCGTGCTCCAGGCGGAAGGCCATGGCGCGCAGTCGGTCGCCCGCGCCGATGCGGGCGAAGACCTCCAGGGCGCCCGGGGCGGCGACGTAGTAGCCGATGTCGCGGACGACCGGGTGGGCGCCGTGGGTGGTGCGCAGCGGGCCGCGTTCGGCCAGCCAGGCCAGCTCGTCGTAGGCCCGGCCCGCGGTGTGGCGGAGCATGCTGTGCACCGGGCGCCGGCCGCTCAGTACGGCCAGGAGGAGGTCGGCGAAGTGGTCGGTGGGGCGGAGCTGGGGGATCTGGGGAAGCTGGGGGACGGGTCGGCTGGGGGCCGTACGACTGGGGGTGTCGGCGGGTGTCGTACGGGTTGGGGCGTTGGCGGGTGTCGTGCCGGGCTGGGCTGGGGTGGGGGCGGCTGGGGCTGGGCGGGGGGTGTTTCGAGTCGTTGCGGTGCGGCCTCCGCCTGGGGTTGTTGTGCGTGCGGGGGTACGGCCGGGGCGGCGGGTGTCGTGGCGGACGGGCGGGCGAGTGCCGGGCCGGCGCTTGGTCCTGGTCATGACCTTGTTCATGGGGATCCCCGTTCGTCGGTGAAGCCGCTGGGTACCAATGGGTAACTTCGCGGTGGGGATCTTGTACGAGGCCGGAGGGGGCCGTCGCAAGGAACGGCGGCGTTCGGGGGCGGCCACGAAAAGTTCACCTATCAGGGTGACTCGGAGGGGGGCCGGGCCTGGTGGGATGGGGGCGCACCGGGTGAGGTCGCGGCGTGGGGTGGACGCGTCCCGGGGGTCTGATGGGGGCTCGAAAGGGGACGCCCGCGCGTATTCTGAAGGCCCTCCGAGGTCCCTTCGGGGGTCTTTCGGGGTCTCTCTCCGAGGAGCCTTCGCGGGGCGGTGTGTGCCGGTTGGGTGTGGGCCGTCCTCGCTGGTGCGGATCATCGGTGGGTGCGGATCGGCCTCGGTGGGCATGGATCGTTCTCGCCGGAGCCTTCCGTGGAGTCCTGACAGCGAACACGACTACGAAAGCGGCCTGCCATGCGCGTCTACGTCCCCCTGACCCTCCCCGGGCTCGCCGAGGCGTACAAGACAGGTGAGCTGGGGGAGGAGGGGCCGCTCGTCGCGTACGCCGTCACACCGGGGTTGCGGGAGTGGTACCTGTCCGATGACATCGAGGAACTGGAGTACGCGGCGCTGAACCGGGCCGCCCTGGCGTCGTTGCGGCTGGTGGCCGCCGAGCCGGGGGCTGCTCGTCGACGGGTCGTCGTGGCCGTGGACGTGGCCGACCGGGATGCGGTCGCCGATCCCGACCGGGGGCTCGATCCGGCCGCGCTCGGAGAGGTACGGGTGGCCGGGCCGGTGCCGTTGGCCAAGGCGGCGGCTGTGCATGTCGACTCCGTCGATGCGGAGGGGGAGGTGGGGGAGGCCGCGGATGCGTTGGAGGCCGCGGATCAGGGGGACGACGATGCGCAGTTCATCGTGGACGGGGCCGACGACCACGAGTTGTTGTGGTTCGCGACTCAGGAGATTCCGAACCTGGTGGGGCTGGGAGGCTGAGGTTCCATCGGGTGGGCGCAGCCGGGTACGGCTGAAGGCCGCCTTCGACATGTTCCGCCGGATGGGCGCAGCCGAGTACGGATGAGGCCGGGTGGGCGCGACCGAGTACGGATGAGGTCGCAGTCGGCGGTGCGGCTGCCCAGCGCCCGCAGCCGGGGCTGCGGGCGCTGGAGTCAGGGCTGCTGTTCGGATGCGTGTGCGGGTGGCGTACGTGTGGTCACGGTGCGTTGTCAGTGGGGGCGGGTACGTTCTTGGTATGGGGAAGTACGGAGCAGGGGCGCATATCGTCTGGGACTGGAATGGGACGTTGTTCCATGACAACGAGGCGATCATCGGGGCGACGAACGCGGCGTTCGCGGAGTTGGGGGTCGGGCCGCTCACGTTGGAGCGGTATCGGGAGCTCTACTGCGTGCCGGTGCCGAAGTTCTATGAGCGGTTGATAGGGCGGCTGCCCACCGACGAGGAGTGGGAGGCCATGGATGACGTCTTCCATCGGTACTACGCGGAGCATCGGGTCACGTGTGAGTTGACCGAGGGGGTGCCGGAGCTGCTCACGGAGTGGCGGTCGGCGGGGCGGAGTCAGTCGATCCTCAGCATGTATGTGCATGAGGAGCTGGTTCCGTTGGTGCGGGGGTTCGGGATCGAGCCGCACTTCGTACGGGTGGACGGGCGGACCGGGCCGTCCGGTGGCAGCAAGGCCGAGCACATGGTGCGGCATCTGCGCCGGCTCGTGGGAGTGGAGGCGGCTCGTACGGTGGTGATCGGGGATGCCGCCGATGACGCGGTCGCCGCGAGATATGTGGGGGCGCGGGCCGTGCTCTACACCGGGGGGTCCCACAGTCGGGCCAGCCTGGAGGGGGTTGGGGTGCCTGTGGTCGACACGTTGGAGGAAGCGGTCGCGGAGGCGGAGCGGCTGGTGGCGGCGTCGACGTAAGGAGGGGCGCCGTTTTGGTTCCGGGGGCCGTGGCGTGCGGCGGCTCTGGACCCCCGGGCCCGGTCCTTGAAGGGCGTTTGGAGGTGCGGCGCACTGGTGGATCGCGACCCCCGGCTCGTGGTTCCCGGTGCCTGCCGTTACGTCACCGGGGCCTTCGTCCTCAGTACCGTCAGGAACTCTCGCATCCAGCGGGAGTGGTCCGGCCAGACGCGGGCGGAGACGAGGGTGCCGTCGACCACGGTCTCGGTGTCCTGGAAGACGGCGCCGGCTGCCTGCATGTCGAGTTCCAGGGCGGGGTACGCGGTGACGCGGCGGCCGTGGAGGGCGTCCACGGCGGCGGTGAGCAGGGGGCCGTGGCAGATCTGGGCGACCGGTTTGTCGATGTCGAAGAACGACTTGAGGATCTTGCGGAGTTCGGGATCGTTGCGGAGGTACTCCGGGGCGCGTCCGCCGGGGATGACCAGGGCGGCGTACTGGCCGGGGTCCACCTCGGAGAAGGCCAGGTCTGCGGGCCAGGTGTAGCCGGGCTTCTCGGTGTAGGTGTCGAAGTCGGGTTCGAAGTCGTGGATGACGAAGCGGAGGGTTTTGCGGGTGGGGGCGGCGATGTGGACGTCGTAGCCCTCTTCGCGTAGGCGCTGGTAGGGGTACAGGACCTCCAGTGACTCCGCCGCGTCGCCGGTGACGATGAGGATCTTGGGTGTCATGGTGGGTTTTCCTCGGCCATGGGGTGGGCTTTGTCGGGTTGCTGACGGGGTTCGTTGGATTCGGGCTTCATCGGGTTTTGTGGGACTTACTGGTCAACGTGCCTCCGGGTGGGGGGTTTGCCAAGGGGGTGGGTGACGGCGGGGGTTGGCTTGGGTTGGGAGGGCGGAGGTCGGCTCGGGCTGTGGGTGGAGCCGGACTCGGGTTTTTCGCCCCCGCCGCCCCTACCCGTCCCATCCTGGGGTTCCGCCCCAGACCCCGCTCCTCAAGCGCCGGAGGGGCTGGTGGAGCGCGGAGTGCAGGAGGGTGCCGGCGTCCCCGGCGCCCATCAAGGCCTCGCACAGCCCGGCCCCGCCGCAGCCCCTGCGGCACCCGTCCCGCCCTGCTGCAGCTCCGCTCCTGTCACGGCTCGCCATGGGCCGGGGCTTGGCCGGCGGTACCCGGGCCGGGACTTGGTGAGCGGCGCCTTGGCGAGGCGGGTTGGGGCGGGGCGGGGCGGGGCTTTGGCGGGGCGAGGCGGGTCGGGCCGGGACTTGGTGAGCGGCGCCTTGGCGAGGCGGGCCGGGGCTTGGTGAGCGGCGCCTCGGCGGGGCGAGGCGGGTCGGGGCGGGGCTTTGTGGGCGGGGGCCCGGGTGGGTGAGGTGGGGGCGGAGTAGGCCGCGCGGGCTCTCGGGTGGCTCGGCTGGGCGGGGGTAAGCTCAAAAGTGCAGGGAGCGCACTGCGCAGAGTGTCAAAGTTTGGGGTTTGGATTTGTACACATACGGCTCATGACGGGGCCCCCGTCCGGAGCGATAGCCTTGGTGGCGTGATCAGCGCGATAGCTCGCGGGGGCGTTGTTGTTCCCGCTTTGCGCCCGGTCGGCACGGACGGCGTCCGGGGCCGGGCGGCGGTCGCTGGTCCTCGCGGGTGGAAGGGAACGTCGAAGGTTCCCGGGGCGTCGAGTGCAGCCCGTGGACAGGTGGGGCGGGACACGCAGAGAGCAGTGTCACACCCCTGTCGGGCGCCGAGAATGGCCGATTACCCCCCGCTCATCTCACCCTGCGGCATAGCGTCGAAGCAGACCGGACACCCCGTGTCGTGGCGTCGCGTCGGAGGGGTCGAGACCGTACTTCCTTCTACGTCACGCAACGGCGCGCGACAGGAGCCAGAGGACAATGCAGACCAAGCTGGACGAAGCCAAGGCCGAGCTGCTCGAAAGGGCCGCCCGGGTAGCTGAGAACAGCCCGGTCGGGGGGCACCTACCGACTGGGACGACGAGCGAGAGTACGTCGGGAGCCCCGGACCACGACACCATGCTCGCGTTCCTCCAGCGCTACTACCTGCACACCGCCCCGGAGGACCTGAGCGACCGCGACCCGGTCGATGTCTTCGGAGCCGCCCTGTCCCACTACCGGCTGGCCGAGAACCGCCCCCAGGGCACGGCCAACGTGCGGGTCCACACACCCACGGTGGAGGAGAACGGGTGGACGTGCAGCCACTCCGTCGTCGAGGTCGTCACGGACGACATGCCGTTCCTCGTCGACTCCGTGACCAATGAGCTGTCACGGCAGGGGCGGGGCATCCATGTGGTCATTCACCCGCAGGTCGTCGTACGGCGGGATGTGACCGGGAAGCTCGTCGAGCTCGTCACCGAGCCCACGGCCGTGGCCGCCGCCTCCGCCGCCGTCGCGGCGGGCGAGACGCTGCCGCACGACGCGCACATCGAGTCCTGGATCCATGTCGAGATCGACCGGGAGACCGATCGGGCCGATCTGAAGCAGATCACCAATGATCTGCTGCGGGTTCTGTCCGATGTGCGGGAGTCCGTCGAGGACTGGGAGAAGATGCGCGACGCGGCGTTGCGTATCGCCGACGGACTGCCCGTCGAGCACACCGCCGACGATCTGCGCGACCGGGACATCGAGGAGGCCCGCGAGCTGCTGCGCTGGCTCGCCGACGACCACTTCACCTTCCTGGGGTACAGGGAGTACGAGCTGCGCGACGACGACTCGCTGGCCGCCGTCGCCGGGACCGGGCTCGGGATCCTGCGGGCCGATCCGCAGCACGGCGGGACCGATCAGCATCCCGTCAGCTCGTCCTTCGAGCGGCTTCCCGCCGATGCGCGTGCCAAGGCGCGTGAGCACAAGTTGCTCGTGCTGACCAAGGCCAACAGCCGGGCCACCGTGCACCGGCCGTCGTACCTCGACTACGTCGGCGTGAAGAAGTTCGACAGCGAGGGGAACGTCGTCGGTGAGCGGCGGTTCCTCGGACTGTTCTCCTCGGCCGCCTACACCGAGTCCGTGCGCCGGGTGCCCGTCATCCGGCGGAAGGTGGACGAGGTCCTGGAGGGGGCCGGGTTCTCGCCCAACAGCCACGACGGGCGCGATCTGCTCCAGATCATGGAGACGTATCCGCGTGACGAGCTGTTCCAGACGCCCGTCGACGAGTTGCGGTCCATCGTCACGTCCGTGCTGTATCTGCAGGAGCGGCGGCGGCTGCGGCTGTATCTGCGGCAGGACGAGTACGGGCGCTACTACTCCGCCCTCGTCTACCTGCCGCGTGACCGCTACACCACCTCCGTACGCCTCAGGATCATCGACATCCTGAAGGAGGAACTCGGCGGCACCAGCGTCGACTTCACCGCCTGGAACACCGAATCGATTCTCTCCCGGCTGCACTTCGTGGTCCGGGTCCCGCAGGGCACCGAGCTGCCGCAGCTCACCGACGCCGACAAGGAGCGCGTCGAGGCCCGCCTGGTGGAGGCCGCCCGCTCCTGGGCCGACGGCTTCGGCGAGGCACTCAACGCCGAACTCGGCGAGGAGCGCGCCGCCGAGCTGCTGCGCCGCTACAGCAACGCCTTCCCCGAGGGCTACAAGGCCGACCACTCCCCCCGCGCCGCCGTCGCCGACCTGGTCCGGCTCGAACAACTGGACCAGGACGAGGACTTCGAGCTCAGCCTGTACGAGCCCGTGGGCGCCGGGCCCGGCGAGCGCCGGTTCAAGATCTACCGCAAGGGCGGGTCCGTCTCGCTCTCCGCGGTGCTGCCCGTGCTCAACCGGCTCGGTGTCGAGGTCATCGACGAGCGGCCGTACGAGCTGCGCTGCACGGACCGTACGACGGCGTGGATCTACGACTTCGGGCTGCGGATGCCCAGGTCGCAGGGGCCCGGCGGGGACTTCGTCGGGGACGACGCCCGTGAGCGGTTCCAGGAGGCCTTCGCCGCCAGCTGGACCGGGCGGGCCGAGAACGACGGGTTCAACGCGCTGGTGCTGAGCGCCGGGCTCACCTGGCGGCAGGCCATGGTGCTGCGCGCGTACGCCAAGTATCTGCGGCAGGCCGGGTCCACGTTCAGCCAGGACTACATGGAGGACACCCTCCGGAACAACGTCCACACCACCCGGTTGCTCGTGTCGCTGTTCGAGGCGCGGATGTCGCCGGACCGGCAGCGGGCCGGCCTGGAGATCGTCGACGCGCTGCTCGAAGAGGTCAACGCCGCGCTCGACGAGGTGGCCTCCCTCGACGAGGACCGGATTCTGCGGTCCTTCCTGACCGTCATCAAGGCGACCCTGCGGACCAACTTCTTCCAGGAGGCGGTCGGCGGCAAGCCGCACGACTACGTCTCCATGAAGTTCGACCCGCAGGCCATCCCCGATCTGCCGGCGCCGCGTCCGGCGTTCGAGATCTGGGTGTACTCGCCGCGGGTCGAGGGTGTGCACCTGCGGTTCGGGAAGGTCGCCCGAGGCGGGCTGCGCTGGTCGGACCGGAGGGAGGACTTCCGGACCGAGATCCTGGGCCTGGTCAAGGCGCAGATGGTGAAGAACACCGTCATCGTGCCGGTCGGCGCCAAGGGCGGGTTCGTCGCCAAGCAGCTGCCGGACCCGTCCGTGGACCGGGACGCCTGGCTGGCGGAGGGGATCAGGAGCTACAAGACCTTCATCTCCGCCCTGCTCGACATCACCGACAACATGGTGGCCGGAGAGGTCGTACCGCCCGCCGACGTCGTACGGCACGACGGCGACGACACCTACCTCGTCGTCGCCGCCGACAAGGGCACCGCGACCTTCTCCGACATCGCCAACGAGGTCGCCGAGAGCTACAACTTCTGGCTCGGCGACGCCTTCGCCTCCGGTGGCAGCGCCGGCTACGACCACAAGGGCATGGGCATCACCGCGCGCGGCGCCTGGGAGTCCGTCAAGCGGCACTTCCGGGAGCTGGGCGTCAACACACAGGCCGAGGACTTCACGGTCGTCGGCATCGGCGACATGTCCGGTGACGTGTTCGGCAACGGCATGCTGCTCAGCGAGCACATCCGCCTGGTCGCCGCCTTCGACCACCGGCACATCTTCATCGACCCCCACCCGGACGCGGCCACCTCGTACGCCGAGCGGCGCCGCATCTTCGAACTCCCGCGCTCCAGCTGGGCGGACTACGACACCGAGCTGATCTCCACCGGCGGCGGCGTCTTCCCGCGCACCGCCAAGGCGATCCCGGTCAACAGCCACATCCGGGACGCCCTCGGCATCGAGGGCAAGGTCTCCAAGATGACCCCGGCCGAGCTGATGAAGGCGATCCTCCGGGCGCCGGTCGACCTGCTGTGGAACGGCGGCATCGGCACGTACGTCAAGTCCTCGACCGAGTCGCACACCGACGTCGGGGACAAGGCCAACGACGCCATCCGCGTCGACGGGGGGGACCTCAGGGTCCGGGTCGTCGGCGAGGGCGGCAACCTCGGCCTGACCCAGCTCGGCCGGATCGAGTTCGCGCAGAACGGCGGCAAGGTCAACACCGACGCCATCGACAACAGCGCGGGCGTGGACACCTCCGACCACGAGGTGAACATCAAGATCCTGCTCAACGGGGTCGTCTCCGACGGCGACATGACCGTCAAGCAGCGCAACAAGCTGCTCGCCGAGATGACCGACGAGGTCGGCCGCCTCGTCCTGCGCAACAACTACGCGCAGAACACGGCCATCGCCAACGCCCTCGCCCAGTCCAAGGACATGCTCCACGCCCAGCAGCGCTTCATGCGCTACCTGGTCAGGGAGGGCCATCTCGACCGGGCGCTCGAATTCCTGCCCAGCGAACGGCAGATCCGCGAGCGCCTCAACGCCGGGCAGGGCCTCACCGGCCCCGAGACCGCCGTACTCCTCGCCTACACGAAGATCACGGTCGCCGAGGAACTGCTGCACACCTCACTGCCGGACGACCCGTATCTGCGCAAGCTGCTGCACGCGTACTTCCCGACCGCGCTGCGCGAGCAGTTCTCCGAGCACATCGACAACCACCCGCTGAGCCGTGAGATCGTCACGACCCTGCTGGTCAACGACACGGTCAACACGGGCGGTACGAGCTTCCTGCACCGGCTGCGGGAGGAGACCGGGGCCTCGCTGGAGGAGATCGTCCGGGCGCAGACCGCGTCCCGCGCGATCTTCGGGGCGGGCCCGGTGTGGGACGCGGTCGAGGCGCTGGACAACAAGGTCGACGCGGCCGTCCAGACCCGGATCCGGCTGCACTCCCGCCGCCTCGTCGAACGCGGTACGCGCTGGCTGCTCAACAACCGGCCGCAGCCGCTGCAGCTCACCGAGACCATCGCGTTCTTCTCCGAGGGCGTGGGCCAGGTCTGGGCCGAGCTGCCCAAGCTGCTGCGCGGCGCCGACCTGGAGTGGTACCAGCAGATCTACGACGAGCTGACGGCCGCCGGGGTCCCGGACGAGCTGGCCACGCGCGTCGCGGGCTTCTCCTCCGCTTTCCCGGCGCTCGACGTGGTCTCGGTCGCCGACCGCATGGGCAGGGACCCGCTGGCCGTCGCCGAGGTCTACTACGACCTCGCCGACCGGCTGCGCATCACCCAGCTCATGGACCGCATCATCGAGCTGCCGCGCGCCGACCGCTGGCAGTCCATGGCCCGCGCGGCGATCCGCGAGGACCTGTACGCCGCGCACGCGGCCGTCACCGCCGACGTCCTCGCCGCCGGCAACGGCACCTCCACGCCCGAACAGCGCTTCAAGGTGTGGGAGCAGAAGAACGCGGCGATCCTGGGCCGGGCCCGCGTCACGCTGGAGGAGATCCAGAGCTCCGACACGTTCGACCTGGCGAACCTTTCGGTGGCCATGCGGACGATGAGGACGCTGCTGCGCAGCCACTCGTAGAGTACGCAGCCACTCGTAGGA
>NZ_AEJC01000219.1 GCF_000317595.1 Streptomyces ipomoeae 91-03
TTTTCAGGGGCGCGGGGAACTGCGCGACCAGCCCCCACCCACCCGCACCCGCCACACAACCCCATCCCCCGAGCTGGAAGGCGCAGCGGGGTCGAAGGGGCAGCCGCCCCTGGGGGATGGGACGGGTAGGGGCGGCGGGGGCGAACAACCCTGTCGCGTGGCACGTACACGCACCGCTACCGTTGCCCGCCATGACGAACGACGCCGCCCCCACCCCCGAGCCCCCGGCAGCCCACCCCCGCTTCACCGCAGCCCTGACCGCCCTCGGCCTGACCGACCTGCACACCCGCATCCGCCGCTTCCCCGACGCCACCCGCACCGCCGCCGAAGCCGCCACAGCAATCGGCTGCGACCTCAGCCAAATCTGCAAGTCCCTCATCTTCACCGCAGACGGCACCCCCCTCCTGGTCCTCATGGACGGCGCCTCCAGGGTCGACGTCGAACTGCTCCGCCAGGAACTCGGCGCCAAGAAGGTCACCCGGGCCAAGGCCGACGTCGTACGCGCAACGACCGGATACGCGATCGGCGGCGTCCCACCCTTCGGCCACGCCACGAAGACCCGCGTACTCGCCGACCGCTCCCTCCTCGCCCACGACATCGTCTGGGCGGCAGCCGGCACCCCGCACACCGTCTTCCCCATGGACCCCACATCCCTGATCACCCACGCGGGAGCCACAGTGGTGGACGTCCGGGACACCGGGGACGCCCGGGACATCCGGGACGCCCGGAACGTCGACGAGCGGAGCGCGTGACGCCACTGGTGACCGCG
>NZ_AEJC01000220.1 GCF_000317595.1 Streptomyces ipomoeae 91-03
CGGGAGTCAGGCCTTTGTCAGAGATCAGTGACGCCGGGATCGCTGAGGATGAAGTCGGCATAGCCCTGGTGGGCGCGGGCCCACGCGGCACCAGCGTCCTTGAACGCCTGTGTGCCTCCGCCCCCGAACTGCTCCGCCCCGGCACCCGTCTCACCGTCCACGTCGTCGACCCCGCTCCACCGGGCCCCGGCCGGGTCTGGCGCACCGCCCAGTCCCCCCACCTCCTGATGAACACCGTGGCCTCCCAGGTCACCCTGTTCACCGACGAGACGGTGGACTGCTCGGGCCCGATACGCCCGGGGCCGAGCCTGTACGAGTGGGCCACCGACAGGCCGGGCGGTACCCCCGGGCTCGACCCGACCGGAACACCCGTGCCCACCGACGCACCCGTGCCCACCGACGCGTTGGGCCCCGACGACTACCCGACCCGCGCCCAGTACGGCCACTACCTGGAGTGGGTCTTCGCCGAAGTGGTGCGCGGCGCGCCGCCCGCGGTCCGGATCGTGACGCACCGCACCCGCGCGGTCCGCCTCGACGACGCCCCCGACGGCACCCAGCGGCTCACCCTCGCCACCGGGCACGTCCTGACGGACCTCGCCGCCGTGGTCCTCACCCAGGGCCATCTCCCCACGGTTCCCGACCGCACGGAACGGCGGCTCACCGCGTACGCCGACCGCCACGGCCTGCGCCACTTCCCGCCCGCCAACCCGGCCGACCTCGACCTCTCCCCCGTCGCCCCCGGCGAGCCGGTCCTCCTGCGCGGCCTCGGCCTCAACTTCTTCGACCACATGGCCCTGCTGACGACCGGCCGGGGCGGCCGTTTCGTATACGACCACGACCACGCCGGCCGACGAGGCACGCGCTACCTCCCCTCGGGCCGCGAGCCCCGCCTGTACGCGGGTTCCCGGCGCGGCGTGCCGTACCAGGCACGCGGCGACAACGCCAAGGGCCCGTACGGCCGCCACACCCCGCTCGTCCTGACCCCCGAGACGATCGCGGCCTTCCGCAAACGCGCGGACTCCGGCGAGGCGCCCGACTTCCTCGCGGAGATATGGCCGTTGGTGGCGAAGGAGGTGGAGACGGTCTACTACGAGGGGCTGTTGAAGACGCGCGACCGGCGACCGGTGTCCGCCCCCGCGGACGGCTCCGCCTCCTTCCGCGACCTCTTCCTCGCCACCCCGCACCGCAGCTCCCAAGAGGCCGCCGTTCTGGACGAGTTCGGGGTTCCGGAGGCGGACCGCTGGTGCTGGGACCGCATCGCGCGACCGTATACGGGAGAGGAGTTCCCGGACCCGGAGGCGTGGCGGAGCTGGCTGCTGGGGTATCTGCGCGAGGACGCGGCGCAGGCGAGGCTCGGCAACGTCGACGGGCCGGTGAAGGCGGCGCTCGATGTGCTGCGCGACCTGCGCAACGAGCTGCGGCTGATCGTGGACCACGGCGGGCTGGCGGGCGACTCCCGCCGGGACCACCTGGACGGTTGGTACACGCCGCTGAACGCCTTCCTGTCCATCGGCCCGCCCCGCCGCCGTATCGAGGAGATGGCCGCGCTGATCGAGGCGGGCGTCCTCACGGTGCTCGGCCCCCGGCTGGAGGTCCGTGCCGAGGACGGGGCCTGGTCGGCGCACTCCCCCGACGTACCGGGCTCGGCCGTCCGGGTGACGACGGTCGTCGAGGCCCGTCTCCCGGAGCCGGATCTGCGCAGGACGGCCGACGATCTGCTCGCCGGGCTGCTGCGGACGGGCCAGTGCCGTCCGCACCGCGTGGACGGTTACGAAACAGGAGGGTTGGATGTAACACCGCGGCCGTACCATCTGATTGACCGTCAGGGAACCGCGCACGCAAGGAGGTTCGCGTTCGGAGTACCCACCGAGGGGGTGCACTGGGTGACCGCCGCGGGCGTCAGGCCCGGAGTGGATTCGGTCACGCTTTCGGACGCGGATGCGGTGGCAAGGGCTGTTCTACGTGCGACAACAGAGGCAAGAGCCCCCCAAGCGCAGGCAAAGGAGTGGCCCAATGTTGAACTTGCAACAATGAGTTAGCGGTGCCTAACGTGTGTGACCCGCCGGTAATAACCGTCCCCACCGGTCCCACCAGGACCGGGTGATACCGAAGGAGTCCCACCACCATGACCGGACGCCTCAACAGCGCCCAGCCATACGCCCTCGGCGCGTTCCGCATCGTCATCGGCCTGCTCTTCACGTGCCACGGCGCCCGCAGCCTCTTCGGCGTCCTGGGCGGCGCCGACGGCCAGGGCGGAACCGTTTCCGCGGGCACCTGGCCGGGCTGGTACGCGGCCGTCATCGAACTCGTCGGCGGTGCCCTGGTGCTGCTCGGCCTCGGCACCCGCTTCGCGGCGTTCATCGCCTCGGGCGCCATGGCGTACGCGTACTTCAAGGTCCACCAGCCGGAGGCTCTGTGGCCGGTCCAGAACGGCGGCGAGGGCGCGGCCCTCTACTGCTGGGCCATGTTCCTGCTGATCTTCACCGGCTCCGGCGCGCTCGGCCTGGACCAGCTCTTCGCCAAGCGCTCGTCCACGGCGGCCGGAAGGACCACCGACAAGGAGCCCGTGACGGCCTGACCGCTCCACGGTGAGTGACGGGTCGCCAGGGGGTTCACGCCCCCGGCGACCCGTTCGCATGTCCGCTCTCCCGGTCGCGTCCTCCTCCGGCCGCGAGGGCCGCCCGCTCCCCTTCGGCTCCTCCGCCGGGCTCCTCCGGTCGTCCGAGCGGCCGAATGAACAGCGCATGACGGACACATGAGCCCCTGTGAGCCTTCTGTCATACCCGGGGCGTACGCTGTTCGGCTGTCACGGATCACCGTGGCTCCGGGGGAAAACAGGAGAGTGCTCGGTGCTTGAGAGTCTGGGTTGGCCGGCGGTCGGCCCATGGATCTACGCCGTCGTGGCCGCGTCCATCCTCCTGGACGTGTTCCTGCCGGTCCTGCCGAGCGGTGTCCTGGTCGTGACGGCGGCCACGGCAGCCGCGGCGGAGACGGCGGCGGGGGCGATGCAGCGCGAGGTCCCCGACATCCTGGTGCTGATGCTCTCGGCGGCCACCGCGTCCGTGCTCGGCGACCTGGTGGCGTACCGGCTGGCCTGGCGGGGCAGCGAGCGCCTCGACCGTGCGATCGCCCGCTCCCGGCGCCTGACGACCGCGCAGGAACGTCTCGGCGCCGCCCTGGCCCGGGGCGGCGGCCTCCTGGTCGTCATCGCCCGCTTCGCCCCCGCCGGCCGCTCCGTGGTCTCCCTGGGCGCCGGCGCCGCCCGCCACCGCGCCCGCGACTTCCTCCCCTGGTCCGCCCTCGCCGGTCTCGCCTGGGCCGCCTACAGCGTCGCCCTCGGCTACCTCGGCGCCCAGTGGCTCGGCCCCACCTGGCTCGCCACGGCGGTGTCCCTGGCCTCCCTGTTCGGCGCGGGCGCCGCGGCGGCGTACTTCATGCGCCGCCCTCGGTACGCGGCCGACCCGGCATGACGAACCCGTACATGACGCATAACGTGGGGACTGAGGAGCTGAGCGCATGGGCGGCGGCAAGGCCTTGGTGGTCGGCGGAGGAATCGGCGGGCTGGCCGCCGCGACAGACCTCCGGCTGGTTGGCTGGGACGTCACGGTCCTCGAACGCTCGCCCGTTCTCGCCGACGTGGGCGGCGGCATCTCGCTGCACGCCAACGGCGTCCGCGCCCTGGACGCCCTGGGCGTGGGAGAAGCCGTACGGGCCGCCGCACGCCCCCAGTACACCGGGGGCACCCGCGCCCCCGACGGCAGTTGGCTGATCCGGATGGACGGCAAGGCGATCGAACGCGCGGCGGGCGTACCGGTCCTGGGCGTCCGCTGGTCCGCGCTGCACCGCGTACTGCGCGCGGCGCTGCCACCCGAATGCCTGCTGACGGGCAGGGAGGTGACGTCGGTCGAGCGCACGGGCCGGGCTGGGGCGCAGGTGTCGCTGGTGTCGCCGGCAAGGACCACCCCGGAGGCCCGGTCGGAGGCGGACCCGGCACCGCTGGAGGCGGACCCGGCCCAGATGGAGGCGGATCTGGTCGTGGTCGCCGACGGTGTCCACAGCCGACTGCGCGGCACGCTGTTCCCGCACCATCCGGGCGCCGTATACAGCGGATCGACCGTCCTGCGGGCCGTGACCGACCGTCCGATCGCATTGCCCAGCGACCTGGAACTCACCTGGGGCAAGGGCGCGGAGTTCGGCCACATCACGTTCGTCGACGGCCATGCAGAGTGGCACGCGGTGCTCACGTCGCCGCCCGGGGTGCGGTACGCGGACGCGCTCGCGGCGATGCGCGACCGTTTCGCGGGCTGGCACGATCCGATCCCGGCGCTGCTGGAGGCGACGCGACCGGACGCGGTCCTCCATCACGACATCCACGAACTGGTGACGCCCCTGCCCTGTTTCACCGCGGGCCCGATCGCCCTGCTCGGCGACGCGGCCCACGCCATGACCCCGAACCTCGGCCAGGGCGCCGGCCAGGCCCTGGAGGACGCCACGGTCCTGGCAGCCGCGCTGGCCTCCGAGCCGACCCTCGCATCGGCCCTGGCCCACTACGACACCGTACGCCGCCACCGCACCCGCACCCTCGCCCGCGCCGCCCGCCAAGCGGGCCGAGCCGGCCACCGGTTGACCAACCCCACGCTCATCGCCCTGCGCGACACGGCCCTCCGCCTCACCCCCTCCCGCCCCGTCATCAGCACCTTCCTGCGCCACACCAGATGGACACCGCCGAGCCTGGGCTGAACGGGACACGCCCCGCACGCAGGACGCCGGCCGGGCACAAGTCGCCCGCTCGCTCCGGCCGACATAGCTTGGAAGTGAGGTGACACCCGCATTCGGAGGGAGTGCCGACATGGCCGTACTGGTGCACAGCGAAGGCGCGGACTGGAACCAGGAGCTCTACCAAGCGACCTTCGACCGGGTGATCCCCGACCGTTCCGATCCGCCCGCCGGGCTCATCGCTCACTTCGCCGGGCCCGTCGAGCAGGGCGGCTGGCAGGTCGTCGATGTCTGGGAGTCGGAGGAGGCCTTCCGCCGCTTCATGGAGGAAGCGGTTCTCCCCGCCGCGAAGGATCTCGGTGCCCCGCCCTTCGACTCCCATCTCGGCGAGGTGCGGAATTCCCTGATCCCGTAGCGGGCCGGTAGCTCCCGTGCTGATCGGCTACCCGGTCCTCTGCCGCACCGGCACGCCGGCGGGGTTCGCCGTCCACGCGGCAGGCGGCAACCAGTTCTGGCTCAACCCGGCCATCGCCTTGAACATCGTCGGCGTCGGCGGCGCGCTGCTCGCCGCCCTGCCGGGATTCGCCGCCCGGGCCTTCGGCATCCCACGCGGCCCGGGGCACGCCGGCCTCGGCGTCGCCGCGCTCACCCTGTTCGCCAACGGCCTCAACCCGTGTCAGGCCCCCGCGCCCGCCCCGCGTTCCTTGCGGATCTGGTCCACCACCCGGGCCACGGTCTGCCGTACGGCTTCCGTCTCCGTCAGGAAGTGCCAGTAGTCGGGGTGCCGGCCCTCCAGCGTGGCGACGGCCCGGTCGAGGCGGGCCACGGAGTCGTCGAGGGGGCGGGCGTGGCGGGGATCGGGGGTGGTGCGGCCGGTCATGGCGAGGCGCTGGGCGTCGCGGATGGCGAAGCGGGTGCGGTCGATCTCCTGCTGGGGCTCCTTCTGGACCGCGTTCAGCCGCCGCAGCCGGTCACCGGCCGCCGACACGGCCTCGTCCGTGCTGTTCAGCAGCGCCCGTACGGTCGACAGCAGCGAGGTGGCGTCCGGCCAGCGCTGCGCGTCCCGCGCCGCCCGGGCCTCGCGCAGCTTCAGCCGGGCCTGCTCGACGTTCCGCGCGGCCTGGTCCGGCACCTGCTGGAGGTCCTGCCAGCACGCCGCCACGAACCGCCGCCGCAGCTCGCTCAGCACCTGCGGCACCTGTCCCGCCCGGGTGCTCAGCGCCTCCGCGCGGGTCCGCAGCGACACCAGCCGGTGGTCGATCTCGGCGGCCCGCTCCGGCAGCCGCTCGGCCTCCGCCCGTACGGCCTCCGCCTCCCGTACGACCCGGTCGGCGCGCTCCAGCGTCTCCCGTACGCCGTGCTGTCCCGCGCCCTGGTTCAGCTTGGTCAGCTCGGGCGCGAGGGCGGCGAGGCGGGCGGCGAGGTCGTCGGCCTTGAGCCCCGAATCCCGTACGGCGTCAAGGGCGTTGGAGGCGGCGAGCAGGCACTGCCGGGCGCGCTCCACGGCCGGGACCAGCCGGGCCAGCTGGGTCTCGGCCGTGCCGAGCAGCGGTCCGAGCCCCGCCGCGAAACGGTCCAGCTCCTGTTTGACGCGCCCCAGCTCGTCCTTGGCGGCGGTCAGCTCGGTCCGGGCCCGGGCGGCGACGGAGGCCTCCAGGTCGTCCCGGTCCAGGTCGTGCGCGTCGACGGCGTTGATGTACTGGTGGCTGACCTCGTCGATCCGCCGCCCCAGCGCCTCGAAACCGGCGACGGCCTGGCGGGCGGCCGGGGAGTCGTCCACCGCCGTGATCGTCTCGATCGAGATCCGCAGGTCCCGCTGGGCGGTGTCCAGCTCGTAGAACGCCGCAGCCGCCGCGTCCTTCGCCGCCTGCGCCTCGGCCCGCTGGCTCTCCGCCCGCCCACCGAACCACCGCCGGGTCCCGCCACCGGCGAAGGCGACGGGCAGCGCGAGGGCGGCGAGGACGGGGAGGGAGAGAAGGGTGAGCGCGTCCCGGCCGGCGGAACGAGGGCGGGAGGGGAGGTCGTGAGGTCGCCGTGGTGCACGGCTGTGGGGTTGTTGTGCTCCCGGCACAATCGGCGTGTACGGCTCTGAAGGTGTCGCCGTCACATCCCTCTCCCGTGCTGTCATCCGCCCTGACCGGTGCCATTCTCCCACCGGTCAAGGACGAAAACACGGGTCGTTCGGTTCGCCGTTTCCCAAGAGGGCTCAGCCCAGGTTCCGTACGGTCACCGAGCCGTCGCGGGTGTGCGCGGTCACCACGTGTGAGCTGTCCTCGTCACGGGGCACGGACACGTCCACGAAACCGTCGTCGCTGTCCGTCTCCACCCGGTACGACGCGTCACGCGGCAGCCCGATGCTGATCGAGCCGTCGTCGCTGCGGGACTCCACCAGGTCCGGTACGACGCCGAGTTCGAGCTTGACCGAGCCGTCCTTCGCGTGCGCGCCGCAGGCGGCGACGGAGGTGAGGATGACGCCGGCGAGGGCGGCGAGGGCGATCCGGCGGGTGTGTGCGGTTCGTGTCGTACGGGTGATGGTTGCCGTACGCGTCCCGGTTGCCGTACGTGCCATGACGATCTCCCCCTGGGCCGGGCTGCCCCGGCCCTCCGGCGCCTGGTGGTTTCTTCTGTTTTCTTCTGGTTTCTTCCGGAGTCTTCCGATGTTCTTCTGCTGCCCTTCGACCGTACGGAGAGGGCGCGTTCGGGGGGATCCGGGCGGCTCCCGGATACGGGGTGGGGACAGCCCCAGGGACGGCCTCGCGTGCGGACCGGATACGGGTTTGCGGGGCATGCCCTCGGGCAATGTAGGCTGTCGACTCGTACTCGGGTGCGTAGCTCAGGGGTAGAGCGCCTGCCTTACAAGCAGGATGTCGGCGGTTCGAAACCGTCCGCGCCCACCGGATGAGTAAGTGACGAAGACCCCGGCCGATCCGGCCGGGGTCTTCGTCGTGTCAGGGGGCCGTGTCCGGCGGCTCCGGGGTCGTCACGGGTGTGCGCTTCAGCCGGGTGCGGGCGTCGACCCTCTCCTCCGTGGCGACCTCGGCCCAGAAGCGGTGGCAGCTCACGAACACCGCCAGCTCACGCTCCCGTCGGCGGAGCTTCTCCACCTCGGCCTGCTCGTCGGGTGTCCAGCCAGGGGATGCGGGGCGCTCGACCTTGCGCCAGCCGTTGTCGTCACTGAAACCGTCCAGGGGCTCGACCGACCAGGGAAGCCGCTTCAGCAGGGCCAGGAGCTCGGCCCGGACCTGATGCAGCTCCTCCTGACCGGCGAGGAGGTCACTGGGGAAGTCATAGGTCTTAGCCACGCGGCAATGCTACGCCTGTTCGATTTTGGGATGCGAGTTCCTTGGGTCACTCCGTGGGGACGTTCACGCGAACGCCATCGACGTCGGCCTCGGCCTCAGCTTCGGCCTCGGCTTCGACCTCGGCTTCGACCTTGGCCTCGGTCCTGTCGAGCTCCAGGGCCCGGCTGTGGAAGCCGCCGAATCACCCAAGGGATGCCTTTGATCAAAGAGGTACCTTTGGCCCATGACCCTCGACGATCTGCGTGTCTTCGTCGCCGTGTGCCGGGCCGGGAGTCTGAGTTCGGTGGCTCGGGAGCTGGGGTGCACCCAGTCGGCGGTGAGTCAGCATGTGCGGCGGCTGGAGCGGGAGGTCGGGGTCGGGCTGGTGGAGCGGCAGGCCCGTGGTGTCGTGCCCACCCGGGCCGGGCGGGTGCTCCAGGAGGCGGCGGCCGAGGGGATCACCGGGCTCGACCTCGCGCTGCGGCGGCTCGCCGAGATGGTGCGCGGCGACGGCGGTGCCGTACGGATCGCCACCGGCGGCACGACCGTGCGGCACTTCATGACACAGGGCATCGTCGACTTCCGGCGGTCGTATCCGGGTGTCGTCCTGGAGTTCCAGACCGCGCGGTCGAGTGCCGGGTGCGTCGAGGCGCTGGCCGACCCCTCCCGCGACCTCGACCTGTCGTGGGTGACTCTCGGGCCCGCCGTCCGTGGCATCGAACAGCGGGCCGTCGTGGAGCTGCCCTGGGTGCTCGCCGTACGCGCCGACGACGAACTCGGCGGGCGCGAGTGGATCTCGGGCAAGGAGCTGGACGGGATGCGGCTGATCGGCCTGCCGGAGAACTCCACGTCGTACGCCCACCTCGACGCGGCCTATCGGGAGTTGGGAGTCACCACCAGCCCCTCCGGTGCCGGGGTCGCCGACTGGGACACCGCGATCCTCCTCACCGAACTCGGCGTCGGCCACGCCGTCGTCCCCGCCCTGCCCGGCTGGACCGGCCCCGGTCACCCCGGGCTCCGCTTCGTTCCCGTCCCCGATCTGCCGCCGCTCACGGTCGGATGGGCGGTACGGCGCTGGGACGCGCTGTCACCACCGGCCCGGGCCTTCGCCGACACGGTCGCCCGGCACGCGGTGCGGGTGGGGGGTGCGGTGCGGGCGGCTGAGGGGTGAGGGCTCAGTACCCCGCCGCTCGGAGTTCCTCCACCACCCTGGTCGCCACGGGTACGGGTACGCCGTGGCGGTCGGCCGCGCGCAGCAACGCGCCGCCGATCGCGTCCAGTTCGAGGGGGCGGGCGGCCTCGGCGTCGCGTTGCATGGAGGACTTGGTGGCGGGCGGGAAGGCGTCGTAGCGGCGTATGGCCTCGGCCGGGTCCGCGGGGGCGCCGGAGGCCGCGCTCACCGCGGCCGTCTCCTCCACCAGGGCCGTCAACTCCTCGCGGTGGCGCGTACGGACCTCGCCCAGCGGCAGGCCGTAGCGCGTGGTCAGCAACGCGAACGGCGCCAGGAACGACATCTTCGCCCACAGCACCGCCGTCTCGTCCTCCAGGACGCGGGTGGTCACGCCGGACCATTCCAGGGCGCCGGCGAGGGAGTTGAGGCGTTCGCGTGGAGCGGTGTCGCCGGTCAGGTCGACCTCCGCGAAGGGGCTGCCGTGCCGGATCACGCCGGGGGCGACGCGGGTGGATTCGACGCGGATGGTCGCCGGGGCGATGTGCGGGGTGGGCGTCGCGCCGCTGTAGTGGGCGCGGAGGGTCGCCGGGTGTTCGACGCCGTTCAGGAACGGTACGACCAGGGTGTCGGCGGTCAGGGGCTTGGCCGGGAGGCGGTCCAGGGCCGCCGTCAGGGTCGTGTGTTTCACCGTGATCAGGGCCGCGTCGACCGGTTCGCGGAGTTCGGTGGCCGTCTCGACGTGGCCGGTGAACTCGCCGAAGCGGGGGCTGTGGATCTGGATGCCGTCCTTGGCCAGGGTCTGCGCCGTCTCCTCGCCGGCCAGGCAGATCACTCGGGTGCCGGTACGGGCCAGTAGGGCGGCCAGCAGGCCGCCTACACCGCCCGGTCCCAGCACCGCCACCGTGAGCCGTTCGTTCGCCATGGTCCCCCTCGTTTCCGTCGGGCGGTCTGTGGGTTGGTTCTTCGGTCTGGCCGGCCTCTGTGATGATCACCAGGGTGGATGGTGGAGTCAATCCTCGGGGGAACTTGCTGATACCCAAGGAAAACCTTGGCTCTCGAGGATAGGGGCTGAGGTGGGGTTTGCAGGGCTTGGGTGCCGAGGGCTGGGGTTGTGCGGGTCCGCGCGGGAGACTGGGGTCATGTGCCGCAGTATCAAGACGCTTCGACCGCCCGTGATTCCCGAAGAGGCCACCGAGGATGAGATCCGGGCCGCCGCGCTTCAGTACGTGCGCAAGGTTTCCGGGTTTCGGGTGCCCGCCGCGCACAATCGTGAGGTGTTCGACCATGCGGTGGAGGTGATCGCCATGGCCACGGCCGAGCTTCTGGCCGGGTTGGAGGTTCGTGGCGCCGCGCGGAACGCCGGGTAGTTTTCCTCGCCCCCGCCGCCCCTACCCGTCCCTCCCCCAGGGGCTGCGCCCCTTCGACCCCGCTGCGCCTTCTGGCTCGGGGGTGGGGTTGCGAGGCGGGTGCGGGTGGGTGGGGGCTGGTCGCGCCCACGCGGCGGAGCCGCACATCGATACAGCCCCGCGCCCCTGAAG
>NZ_AEJC01000221.1 GCF_000317595.1 Streptomyces ipomoeae 91-03
GACCACAAGCCGGGACAGCCGAGGGCCGGAGCGGGGCAACCTAGGGTCGGAGCGGGGCGGCCGGAGGGGGGGGGGAGGATGGGCCGGACAGTTAGGGCTCGTGGAGTGAGAGGAGTACAGGTATGACGACCGAGACCCTGACTACCCAACTCATGTACGACGGCCACCAGATGCACGACAGTCATCACGTGTACGGCTCGACTACCAGGTGTACGGCGACTACCAGGTGAAGGCCGGGTTGACCTTCATGCAGGCCTTGTCGTCGGCGCCGTTGAGCGCGTCCGCCGACTCCGGGGTCTTGTCGTCCTCCTTCTCGGCCTTGTACGCCGTCCCGTCCCGCCAGTCGGCGCCGACGACGAGGGTGACACCGCTGACGTTCGTGGACTTCTCCACCTGACTCACCGGGATGCCGAGGGCCTTGGCGACCGCCTGGGCGTCGCCCTCCAGTTCGGCGCTCGGGTAGCGCACGACTGTCTTGTCCTCGGCGGTCGCGGTGGTCGAGTCGGACGAGGCCTTGGTGAAGCCCTCGTCGACGAGCAGCTGGGAGACCGCGTGGGCCCGGCCGCCGACCGCGCCGAGGGTGTCGGTCATGGTGCCGTTCTGGACGAGGACACCGATCTCGTCCTTCGCCGCCGCCGGGTCGTCGGAGGTCTTGTCCTCGGTGGTGGTCTTCTTCTTGTCCTTGCCGTCCAGCGCGATGTCCTCGCGCACCAGCCGGAATAGCTTCTCCGCGTCGCCCTCCTTGGGCACGACGCGCGCGCCGACGTACGTGTACGGCATCGTCGTCATCGTGATCCGGGCCGGTTCGACCTTGCGCAGCTCGGTGCTGAGGTCGTAGAGGTCCGCCACCGAACCGAGGCCCTCGTCGACGGTGAGGGCCTTCGTGGCCTCCTCGGCGAGCTTGCGCAGCTTGTTCGGGTTGCTGATCGTGGCGTTCTCGCGCAGCTCACGGACCATCGAGTTCATGTACTGGTGCTGCGCCTTGGCGCGCGCTATGTCGCTGCCGTCCTCGAAGCCGTACCGGGTGCGCAGCCACTGCAGGGCCTGCTTGCCCTTGATGGACGTGGTGCCCTTCTCCAGCTTCAGCCCCGAGCCCTTGCCCGTGCTGGTGTGCGAGTAGATGTTGTCGGTCACGCACACCGGTACACCGCCGATCGCGTCGGCCATGGACACCACACCGGAGAAGTCGACCATCATGAAGTGGTCGATGTGTATCCCGGTCAGCTCCTGCCAGGTGGCGACCGTGCAGCCGGGGCCGCCGCGGCGCAGCGAGTCGTTGGTCATCGCCGAGGTGCTCGCGTCGTACACATCGCCGGTGTCGGGGTCGGTGCACTTGGGAACGGACAGCAGGGTGTCGCGGGGCATGCTGATGACCGACATGTTGGAGCGGTCGGCGGACAGATGCAGCAGCATCTGGACATCGGCGAGCGGTGGCCCGTTGAAGGTCTCCCTGGCGCCGCCGAGCTTCTGGTTCTCCTTGGTGTCCCGCGCGTCGGAGCCGATGAGCAGGATGTTCAGCGGGGTCTGGCCGGCCGCGTTCGGCGTCGGCTCGGCGATCTTGGTGTCGCCGAGGTTCAGCTTCTCCTTCTTGATGTTGCTGTTGAGGTGCTGGTAGTAGAGGTAGCCGGCACCGGCGGTGCCGAGTATCACCACCGCCAGGACCGTCGCCGACCAGCGCAGTACCCGCCTGCGGCGCGGGCGTCCGGGGGCGTCGACGTGTGTGCGCCCACCGCCGCTGCCGCCGCGACGGCGGCCCCGTCCGCGCTGTTGCGGGACTCTGGCGTCGGAGCCGTCGTCATCTCCGTGCGAGCCGTCCTTCCGGTCCGTCTCCCGCTCGCCGGGTTCCTCGACACGCGGCTGCCCCCCGTCCCCGCGCACGTCGCTCCGTACCATCTCCCTGCCCCTCCCCGCCCTGGCGTGCCGACGGGTCCGCGCCCGCCCTCTGTTGGACCGTCGAAACCCCAACTGGGATGTACTCATGCTCTGTTGAACGCGTCATGCGTTCCGCCCGGATGACACCCGGACGTCATGCGCCGCACACCCGCACCGGTCCGGGCCCGCTCACGTACGTCTGTACGTCCGCTGTACGTCCGGTCGGACGCCGTACGCGGATACGGACACGGCTCGGTGCGGCGGCACCCGCCGCCGATGATCACCGGAAGCCGTCGGCCGGGCGCATCGTCGCGCCCGCCCGGCGTTCACTGCACCTTCGCGCCCTGTCAGACGCGTGGCGACCCCGTCAGGTCACCATCGCTCGTCAACTGGCGCACTTCTTCTTGTCGGCGGTGTTCTTCTCGACGTCCAGATCCGCCGCCGACGACCCGTTCAGCGGTACCCCGGCGCCCTTGAAGTCCTTGCCCAGGGTCAGGACCATCGCGGGCAGTCCCTGGGAGTTGGTCTCGCTGTTGCCCTTGCCGGGCTTCAGCGCGGACGCGGACAGCCCCATGAGGTCGGCCAGCTTGCGTGCCTGGTCGGCCTGGGCGGGGTCGTACGCGAGGGTCGTCTTCGACAGCGTCTCGTCGGCGTTGCCGAGCTGGCTCGACTTGGTCACGCCGACATCATTCTGCATCCAGTTAAGAGTGTCCTGTGCGCTGCCTGCGGGTGCGCCGCCGTTGTAGACGTTGACGCGGATGTCGGAGGCCTTGGCGCGCGTGCCCTTGAGCTTCGCGGCCTCCTTCTCCTTGGCCTGCTTCTTCACCTCGGTGAGCGAGATGTCGTTCCGGATCGTCTCGAAGAGCTGCTCGGCCTTGCCCGGCGTGGGCAGCACGGTCGCTCCGTCGGTGTTGTCGACGACCGGCACCGTGGTGAAGGTGATGTTCTTCGTCTTGACCTTGCCGACCTCCTGGCCCAGCGAGGCCAGCTTCTTGATGTCGGCGATCTTCGAGTCCACGGACAGCGCCTTGGTGGCGGCCTCCGCCAGCGACAGCACCTTCGACGGGTCGGTGAGCGTGTCCTCCGACTTCATCTGGCGGATCATCGAGCTCAGGAACTGCTGCTGCAGCTCGATCCGGCTCAGGTCACTGCCGAGCCCCACGCTGTAGCGGGTGCGCAGGAAGGCCAGCGCCTGCTCGCCCTGGATGACGTGCTCGCCCTCGGAGAGGTTCAGCTTCGACTTCTTGTCGTTGATGGGCTTCGCGAGGCAGACCTTGACGCCGCCGATGGCCGTCGAGAGCGTCTTCACCGCGTTGAAGTCGGCCACCATGAAGTGGTCGGGGGTGATCCCGGTCAGCTCCTTGACGGTCCGCATCGTGCAGCTGGGGGTGCGGCCCTCCTGCCCGAGGCTCGTGTTGAACCGGACGTCGCTGGAACCGCGGATGACCTCCTTGGAGCCGTCCTCCTGCGTGGTCGGGCAGTCGGGGATGTCCACGATCATGTCGCGCGGGATGCTCATCGCGGTCGCGTTCGTACGGTCCTTGGAGACATGCAGCAGGATCGTGGTGTCCGCGTGACCGACGCTCTCCGCGTCGCCGTACTTCTCGTTGCCCGCACCGGTGCGCTTGTCCGTGCCGATCACGAGGAGGTTGATCGCCCGGTCCTTGCTGAAACCGCCGGTGCCCGCGCCGTCGTCCGGGATGGCCTCGATGTTGTTGTTGAGGTGCCGGTAGTACAGATAGCCCGCGGCGCTCACGGCGACCAGCACGAAGGCCAGTGTGCCGCCGGTCCAGATCAGTATCCGCTTGCCCACGGACTTCTTGGGCTTCGTACGGCCCCGGCCGCCGCGCCGGCCCGGTAGCGGCTCCTCCGCGGGCGCCCCGCGCCGACGGCGCGGCCCCGGGACGGTGTCGGGAACGTCCCGCGTACCGGGCAGCGTGGTCGCGGACCGCGCGGTCGTACCGGCGCCCGCGCCGCCCGCCCTCGCGCCCGCCGCGGCGGGTGTGGCCCTGCGTGGCCTCGGTACCCCTGATTGCGGTGCGGAAGGGGTCAGTCGCAGTTCGTATTCACCGGTGCTCGGGTTGAGTACCCACTGGTCTGCGGGGTCGATGTCGTCCGCCCGCCCACGGCCTTGCGCGTCCACGGTTGTCTGTTTCCTCCGTCGGGGCCACGCGGCGTCTTCCCCCTCAAAAGACGCTCGGGTCTCGTGCAAGTGGTGCGCGACCGAGAGGGCCTGGCACACCGGATCGCTCACACTAGCCGCCCGATCAGGCGTCAAGCGACGGCGGTGACAAATTCCACGTCCCTACAACTGGGCAATCTGCCCATTTCCTAGAGCATTTGTTCCTCGTGTTGACGTGCGTTTTACCTGAGGAGCCCCTCTTTGGCCACTCGCGAGCCTCTTCGGGGGTCACTCGCAGGCTTCCTCGGCGGCCGTACTTCCGCGGAAAGTGGGCATCGGGTCGGAGCTGAGCGGGGGTGTGCGGGTGGGTGCGGGCGAGGGCGAGTCAGGAGATGTGAAAGCGGGGGGCCTCGAAAGCCGCTCCGCCGAATGTCCTTCCCGCATCCCCTTCGGGAGTTCGCTTGTCACCGCGACCGGCACGTCGGAACGCAGCCGCTCGAAAAGCCGGTGTGCCGCCGGTTCGACCAGCTCGTCCCGATTCGCGTCACGGGTATATGACTTCCGAGGAACGGTCAGGAATTGCACCTTTTCCATTGGAATTGTGCGCAAACCGCGTACGAGGTCGTAGAGTCCGCGCAGGCTTGCCAGCCCCGGGTCCGTGGTGAGTGACGACGTGGCCGCGTCGAGCAGCGGGTACAGCTTCACCGGGTTGAGCAGTACGCCGTTGCCGCGCACCTTCGTGGCCAGTGCCGCCAGGAAGCGCTGCTGCCGGTCCATCCGCTCGGTGTCGCTGCCGTCGCCCAGTGATTTGCGCGCGCGCACGTATCCGAGCGCCTGTTCCCCGTTGAGTCGTACCTTTCCGGCGGGGAGGCGCAGCTTCGCGGCCTTGTCGTGGATGGGCGTCGCCAGACAGACCTCCACCCCGTCCACGGCGTCGACCACCCTCTTGAATCCGCTGAAGTCCACGACGACGTGGTGATCGATCCGGATGTCGGTCAGCCTCTCCACGGTCCGAATGGTGCAGGCCGAACCTCCGCTCTGGAAGGCGTGGTTGAACAGCGTGAACACGGGCTCGGTCCGGCTTCCGTCGCGCCTTCTGCAACTCGGCACATCCACCATCAGGTCCCGGGGCAGCGAGACGGCTGTCGCGCTGTGCCGGTCCGCCGCGAGATGCAACAGGATCGTCGTGTCCGACCGCTCGGTCCCCGAATCCCGTCCGTACTCACCGTTGCCGTCTCCCGACCGTGAGTCGGACCCGATGAGCAGGATGTTCTGGGCGCCCCGCACCAACGCGGTGGGCCGCTCCTTCTCGAACCGGGCCAGCTCATCCGCCGCCGAGGTGTCCGATGTGATGTTCCCGTTCAACTTCGCGTAGGCGCCCCACGCGACCCCCAGGGTCCCGAGGGCGAAAGCCGCCGCCCCGCCTGCCGTCCACCGCACCCACCGGCGCCGACGTATCCGCTCGCCAAGGCTGGGAGAGGCCCCGACGCCCGGCCCGACCCGCCCCGACCTACCTCCACCACCACTCACGTTCAGATCACCCCTCCCGGTGCACGAGCGGGTCGTCCACCTATGACGATGGCGTGGGGTGGGGGTGGGGGCGGCTGGGGGTAGGCCGAATGGGGGAGGGGCGCCGGCTGCGGGCTCGGGGGGTTCTGGGGTGCGGCGGGTGCGGGTTTGTGCGTGGCTGGTCGCGCCCGCGCGGCGGAGCCGCATATGTCACAGCCCCGCGCCCCTTTGGTAGCGGCTGCGCCGCTGTCCGCTTGGGGGGTGGTGGATGGGTCGGGTCCGTGCCGGTGTGTGGGTGG
>NZ_AEJC01000222.1 GCF_000317595.1 Streptomyces ipomoeae 91-03
GGCCCCCGAATGAGTGACAGCGGGACCGGAGGCAACGGACAGGGCTCCCATGCCGTTGAGAGAGGTGTCTAGGTCTCAACTCTCCAGCTCAGGAGCCCTGTTGGTCCCATATCCTGCCGCACTCGACCTGCCGCACGCACTCGTGGAGTGGGTGACGATGCTGATCGTCACCCACGAGGGTGACCGACGCTGCAAACTCCGGCCGTCCGAGCGTGCGGTGATCGCTCTGGCATACCTGCGCCGACACGACCCCCTGGCGCAACTGGCCGCAGGTTTCCGTATTTCCGTCGGCACCGCCCACGCGTACGTCACCGCCGTCGTCGAGTACCTCGCGGACAAGGCGCCGGGCCTGCTGAAGGTCCTGCGCGAGGCAGACCCCGACTACGTTCTCGTGGACGGCACGCTCGCCGAGTGCGACCGGGTCGGCGACGGACGCGCGGACTACTCGACCAAGCGCAAGCGGCACGGTGTGAACGTGCAGGTCGTCACGGACCCGGACGGCCGGACGCTGTGGCTCTCGCCTGCCCTGCCCGGACGCACACACGACCTGACCGCCGCCCGCACACACAAGATCATCAGGATCTGTGAGCGCCAGGGCGTCCCCGTCCTTGCCGACACGGCCTACATCGGCGCGGGCGAGTGGGTCACCACCCCCAAGCGCCGGCCGCCCCATGGCGAACTCACCACAACCGAGCAGACGGTCAACCGGGCCCTGGCCGCCACTCGCGCACCCGTCGAACGAGGCATCACCCGCCTGAAGTGCTGGCGAATCTTCCGTCACGCCCGGTGCAGCCCGAACCGCATGACGTCAATCGCCAAGGCCATCCTCACCCTGGAGCGGCACCACTGAAAAGGCTCAATCACATGTGGAAGCTTGCTTACAAGTGGGCCAAACGCAGCCACCCGAAAAAGCCGAAGCACTGGATATCCGACAAGTACTTCGGTCGGTTCAACAAGGCCAGGAGGGACCGGTGGGTGTTCGGCGACCGCGTCAGCGGCGCCTACCTGCTCAAGTTCTCCTGGACGAAGATCGTCCGGCACCAGTTGGTCAAGGGCAGGGCGTCCCCGGACGACCCGGCACTGGAGTCGTACTGGGCCGAGCGGTGTCGCAAAGGGCCACCCCCGCCGGTCGACGGCATGACCGTGCGCCTGCTTCAGGCGCAACAAGGTCGTTGCCCGGTTTGCGGAGGGCTCCTGCTGCACGCCGACCACCCGCCGCGAAGCCCGCAGGAATGGGAAGCGTGGCGGGCCGTCCTCGGGAAGGCGATCTCCAAGCAGTACGTCGCGTTCCCGGGCGGGGGCTCACCGGTCGATCAACGAATCCGTCTCCTCCACACCCATTGTCAACGGCAGAATGGAGCCGCCGAGCTGACAAGTCCCGCACCTTCTCCTGACCGCGAGCCCATGAGGCTTGCTTGAGCCGTGTGCGGCGAACAGCTGCTTGCACGGTTCTGAGGGGGCGGGGGCGCAGCAATGCGCTCCCGCTACCCGACTCCTGATCGGACTCGAGCGATCGGCGATCGGCACGCTGGTTGAGCGGACAACCCGATTCACGCTGCTCGTTCACCTGCCCCGCCAGGACGGCTACGGCATCGTCCCGCGTACCAAGAATGGGCCGCCGCTGGCCGGCTATGGCGCGGTGACGATGAAAGACGCGCTTGCGGCCACAGTCGGCACTCTGCCCGGGCAACTATGGCGGTCGCTGACCTGGGACCGCGGGAAGGAGCTGTCGGCACACGCCCAGTTCACGATCGAGACCGGCGTCCCGGTCTACTTCGCCGACCCGCACAGTCCCTGGCAGCGCGGCACCAACGAGAACACGAACGGCCTGTTGCGCCAATACTTCCCGAAGGGCACCGACCTTTCCCGGTGGGCGGCGGAGGATATCGAGGCGGTCGCCGCCATCCTCAACAGTCGCCCTCGCAGGAGCCTCGGTTGGAAGACACCCGCCGAAGCTCTCAACGACCATCTACTATCGATCACATAAGCCGGTGTTGCATCCACTGGTTGAACCTGGCGAGTACTGCTCACGGCAGTTCAGGCGGGCCGGTCGAAAGCTCGGCGTGGTCCAGCCCATGGGCGGAGTCGGATCGTGCTTCGACTGTGAGGATGGGATCATCGCCGCAGTGGTGGCCTGACCCTTGTTACGACCGACCCTTCGGGTGTCCTGGCTGTTGATCTGTCGGTCACTGCTGCGGCGGGCTCGATGCGGGCCGCCGCCACACCTTCCGCGCCCGCACCGAGGCACGCATCAAGATCGCCACCTGGATCACCGACTTCTACAACGCCAGGCGGCTGCACAGCGTGTGCGGGTTCAAGAGCCCGATCGACTGCGAACGCGACTACCGAGCCACCCTCGCCGAGGGACTGGCCGCATAGATCGTCTCCACGCTGCGAGGGGATTGACACTGCCCTCCAGGCACAGCGTAAGGCGTTGGACAGAGTAGGGGCGCTGCTGAGAGCTGACGAAACTGATGTCAACAATTGATGTCACCGAGCCGTTGCGGCTCTCTGACCTGGAGAGGACAGAGCCTGGCATGAAGATCCTCATCAGCGCCGACATGGAGGGCGCCACCGGAGTCACCTGGCCGGCCGATGTGTTGCCGGGTACGCCGCAGTGGGAGCGGTGCCGTTCGATGTTCACGTCGGATGTGAACGCCGCTGTGCTCGGGTTCTTCGACGGCGGTGCCGACGAGGTGCTGATCAACGAGGCGCACTGGACGATGCGGAATCTGCTGCTGGAGCGGTTGGACGAGCGGGCGCAGATGCTGACGGGGCGGCACAAGGCGCTGTCGATGGTCGAGGGTGTGCAGCACGGGGACGTGGACGGGATCGCGTTCGTCGGCTATCACGCGGGGGCGGGCATGGAGGGGGTCCTCGCCCACACGTATCTCGCGAACTCCATCACCGGTGTGTGGGTCAATGACGAGCGGGCCAGTGAGGGGCTGCTCAACTCCCATGTCGTCGCCGAGTACGGGGTGCCGGTCGTGCTGGTCACCGGTGACGACGTGGCCTGCGAGGACGCCCTGGGGTACGCGCCGGAGGCGTTGAAGGTGGCGGTCAAGGACCATGTGTCGCGGTACGCGGCGGTGTGCCGTACCCCGGCGCGGACGGCCGCCGACATCCGCGCGGCGGCGAAGGAGGCCGCGTCGCTGGCGGTGCGTCACGAACCGGTCGCGGGAGGCCCGTTCACCGTGGCGCTGGAGTTCGACGCCGAGCATCTGGCGATGGCCGCGACCGTCGTGCCCGGCGTCGCGCGTATCGGTGAACGCAAGGTCGCGTACACCAGCCCGACCATGTACGAGGGCATCCGTACCTTCAAGGCGGTCACCACGATCGTCTCGGCCGCGGTGGAGGAGACATATGGCTGAGCAGGCAGCACCCGTGCAGGCGGAATCCATTCAGGCGGCAACCGTGGATCAGCAGGCCCTGGACGAGGTGGTCCGCTTCACCTCCGACCTCATCCGCATCGACACCACCAACCGCGGCGGCGGGGACTGCCGGGAGCGGCCCGCCGCCGAGTACGCCGCCGCACGGCTGGCCGAGGCCGGCCTCGCCCCCACGCTGCTGGAGCGCACCGAGGGCCGTACGAACGTCGTCGCGCGGATCGAGGGCACCGACCCCGAAGCCGACGCGCTGCTCGTCCACGGCCATCTGGACGTGGTGCCGGCCCGGGCGGAGGACTGGAGCGTGCACCCGTTCTCCGGGGAGATCCGCGACGGTGTGGTCTGGGGCCGGGGCGCGGTCGACATGAAGAACATGGACGCGATGATCCTCGCCGTCGTACGGCACTGGGCACGCGAAGGCGTACGGCCGCGCCGGGACATCGTGATCGCGTTCACCGCCGACGAGGAGGCGAGCGCCGAGGACGGCTCCGGGTTCCTCGCCGACGAGCATCCCGGCCTCTTCGAGGGCTGCACCGAGGGCATCAGCGAGTCGGGCGCGTTCACCTTCCACGACGGAGCCGGCCGGCAGCTCTACCCGATCGCGGCCGGGGAGCGCGGCACCGGCTGGCTCAAGCTCACCGCGCGCGGCCGGGCCGGCCACGGCTCCAAGGTGAACCGGGCCAACGCGGTCACCCGCCTCGCGGCGGCGATCGCCCGGATCGGCACCCACGAGTGGCCCGTCCGGCTCACCCCGACCGTACAGGCGGCCCTCACCGAACTGGCCGCGCTGTACGGCATCGAGAGCGACGCCCTCCACGACCCACAGGGGGCCGATCGTCTCGATCCCGACGGCGTCGACCGTCTGCTGGACAAGCTCGGTCCGGCCGCCGCCTTGGTCGAGGCGACTCTGCGCAACAGCGCCAACCCGACCATGCTGGACGCCGGTTACAAGATCAATGTGATTCCCGGGGAGGCCGTCGCGTATGTGGACGGCCGGTATCTGCCCGGCGGCGAGGAAGAGTTCCGGGACACCCTCGACCGGCTCACCGGGCCCGATGTGTCGTGGGAGTACCACCACCGCGAGGTCGCCCTCCAGGCGCCGGTGGACTCGGTGACGTTCGCGCGGATGCGGGCCGCCGTCGAGGAGTTCGCGCCCGAGGGACATGTCGTGCCGTACTGCATGCCGGGCGGCACGGACGCCAAGCAGTTCTCACGGCTCGGCATCACCGGCTACGGCTTCTCACCGCTGAAGCTCCCCGAGGGCTTCGACTACGCCGCCCTCTTCCACGGCGTGGACGAACGCGTCCCGGTCGAGGCACTCCACTTCGGCGTCCGCGTGCTCGACCGTTTCCTGCGGACGGCCTAGACCGACGAAGGACGGGGGAGACATGGGAGACATCGGGCCAAGGGAAAAGGGGGACATGGTGCAGACCCTGGCGTACGGTTCGTGGCGCTCGCCGATCGACGCGTCGCTCGCGGCGGCCCACGACGGCCATCCCGAGTTCGTGGGCTTCGTCGGCGACGAGGCGTGGTGGACCGAGCCGCGCCCCGGAGAGGGCGGACGGCGCACCCTGGTCCGGCGGCGGAATCAGGAGGTGGGGCGCGAAGCGCCGCCTTGGAAGGGCGGTGGCGGGAGACGGGCGGGCGGCACGGAGGAGTCGGTGCTGCCGGCGCCGTGGAACGTGCGCAGCCGGGTCATCGAGTACGGCGGTCAGCCCTGGGCCGGCGTGATGCGGGACGACGGCCCCCTCGTGGTGTTCGTGAACTTCGCCGACCAGCGTCTCTACCGGTACGAACCGGGAGGCGAGCCGTGCCCGCTCACCCCCGTCTCGTCCGTGGGCGGTGGACTGCACTGGGTCGACCCGCAGCTCCACCCGGAGCGCGGCGAGGTGTGGTGCGTGCTGGAGGAGTTCACGGGGGAGGGGCCCACCGACGTACGACGGGTCGTCGCGGCCGTGCCGCTGGACGGCTCGGCGGCCGAGGACCGGAAGGCCGTACGGGAGCTCACCGACGCCGACCACCGGTTCGTGACCGGGCCCCGGCTGTCTCCCGACGGTCGTCGCGCGGCGTGGCTCGCCTGGGACCACCCCCGGATGCCCTGGGACGGCACGGAGCTGGTCGTCGCGGAGGTCGACGACGACGGCACCCTCCGTGACGCCCGGACCGTCGAGGGCGGCCCGGACGAGTCGATCGCCCAGGTGGAGTGGGCCGCCGACGGAACCCTCGTGTACTCCAGTGACCGCACCGGCTACTGGAACCTGTACCGCCGGGGCCACGACGGAGTCCGTACGGCTCTCTGTGCCCGCGAGGAGGAGTTCGGCGGGCCGCTGTGGAGGATCGGCTGGCGCTGGTTCGCGCTGCTGGAGGGCGGGTCGATCGCCGTGGTGCACGGGCGGGGCGCCACCGCGCTCGGCATCCTCGACCCCGAGACCGGCCAGGTCGTGGACGCGGCGGGCCCGTGGACCGAGTTCGCCCCGACGCTCGCCGTGCACGGCGGCCGGGTGCTCGGCATCGGCGCCGGCCCCCGGAGCGCGTACGAGGTGGTCGAGCTGGACGCCCGGACCGGCGACGCCCGGGTGATCGGGGCCGCGCACAAGGACCCGGTGGACCCCGCGTACTACCCGGAACCCCGGATCCGCACCTTCCTCGGCCCCGCCGGGCGCGAGATCCACGCGCACATCTATCCCCCGCACAACCCCGACCACGTCGCCCCCGGCACCGAACTGCCGCCGTACGTCGTCTGGGCGCACGGCGGGCCCACCAGCCGCGCGCCCCTGGTCCTCGACCTGGCGATCGCGTACTTCACCTCACGCGGCATCGGCGTCGCAGAGGTCAACTACGGCGGGTCCGCCGGATACGGGCGGGAGTACCGCAACCGGCTGCGCGAGCAGTGGGGTGTCGTCGATGTCGAGGACTGCGCGGCCGTCGCGCTCGCCCTCGCCGACGAGGGCACCGCCGACCGCACCAGACTCGCCGTCCGGGGCGGCAGCGCGGGCGGCTGGACCTCGGCGGTCTCCCTCACCACGACCGATGTCTACGGCTGCGGAACCATTCTGTATCCCATCCTCGACCTCACGAGCTGGGGATCGGGGGAAACCCATGACTTCGAATCCCAGTACCTGGAGAGCCTGGTCGGGCCGCTGGCCGAGGAGCCGGTGCGGTACGTGGAACGGTCGCCCGCCGAGCACGCCGACCGGATCACCGCGCCGTTCCTGCTGTTGCAGGGCCTCGACGACGTGATCTGCCCGCCCGCGCAGTGCGAGCGGTTCCTGGCGAGGATGGAGGGGCGGCAGGTGCCGTACGCGTACATCGCCTTCGAGGGGGAGGGGCACGGATTCCGGCGGGCGGAGACGATGGTGCGGGTCCTGGAGGCCGAGCTGTCGCTGTACGCGCAGGTCTTCGGGTTGAATCCCCCAGGAATCCCTACCCTGGAGCTCACCAAGTGACGACCCCCTCGCCGACCGGCCCGACCCCTCTGCCGGGCGCCGCGTCTCTGCTGCGCGCAACGTCCACGCCTCTGCCGGGCGCCACGCCGCTGCCCGGCTCCGCCGCCCTCACCCGGCCCGCCCGTCTCACGCCCGGTGCGCGGGTGGCCGTCGTCGCGCCCAGTGGGCCGGTGCCCGAGGAGCGGCTCAGTGCCGGGCTGGACATCCTGCGCGGCTGGGACCTCGACCCCGTGGTCGCGCCCCACACGCTCGACCGGCACCCCGGCTTCGACTATCTCGCGGGCACGGACGCCGACCGGGCGGCCGACTTCCGGGCCGCCTGGTGCGACCCGTCCGTGGACGCCGTGCTGTGCGCCCGTGGCGGCTACGGCGTACAGCGGATGGTCGACCTCCTCGACTGGGACGCGATCCGGGCGGCGCGACCGAAGCCACTCGTCGGCTTCAGCGACATCACCGCACTCCACGAGGCCTTCGCCACTCGGGCGGGACTGGTCACCCTGCACGGCCCGATGGTCGCCGGCGTCGACTTCCTCAAGAACACCCGCGCCCAGGAGCATCTGCGGGCCACCCTGTTCGACCCGGAGTCCGTCCGGACGATCACGGCGGCCGAGGGAAGCGCGCCGCTCGTACCCGGCCGCGCCCGAGGCGTCGTACTCGGCGGCTGCCTGTGTCTCCTCGCCGCCGAACTCGGCGCCCCGCACGCCCGTCCGTCCGCGCGGGGTGCCCTGCTCTGCCTGGAGGACGTCGGAGAGGAGACCTACCGCCTCGACCGCTACCTCACCCAACTCCTCCGCGCCGGCTGGCTCGACGGCGTCGCCGGCATCCTCCTCGGCTCCTGGGCACAGTGCGACCCGTACGACGACCTCCGCGCCCTCCTCGTCGACCGCCTCGGCGGTCTCGGGGTGCCGATCGTGGAGGAGTTCGGCTTCGGCCACAGGGAGGGGGCGCTGACGATCCCGTTCGGGGTGACGGCCGAACTGGACACGGAGGCGGGCACGTTGACCCTGGACGAGCCGGCGTTGACCTGAGAGGCGCCAGGCCGGGGTGGTTCCCTCCCGGAGGCTCCGGGGGGCCCACCCCGGAGGCACTTCCCACCGGGATGCGGCGTCCGCTTCCGCGCCGCATTCTGGTCGTATGAGCCCGAAGACGACCGCATCGGACAGGGGCAGGGCGCGGGGGCGTCGGGAGTGGGGCGAGGTGCTGACGCCCGGCAGGGTGACCTTCGGTGTGCTTGCCCTGCTCGGGCTCGTGTTCATTTTCGAGAACACCCGGCACACGGAGATCCGGCTGCTGATCCCCGAGGTCACGATGCCGCTGTGGATGGCGTTGCTGGGGACGGGAGTGATCGGGGCGCTGTGCGGGGTGTACTTCACGAAGCGGCGGGGGTGAGGAGCGGGTGCCGACGGCTGCAGGAGCGGCGGGCGCGTCGGGGGCGGCGTACCGTGTGCGGGTGTCCGAGAACGTGCGCTATCTCGCCGTGGGCCCTCGCGTGGGCATACGGCACTTCACCCTTGAGGACGGTGCCGAGTTCGTCGCGCGGGCGCGGGAGAGCAAGGGTCTGCATCAACCGTGGCTGTTCCCGCCGACCACGGCCGTCGCGTACGCCGCGTATGCGGGGCGGCTGATCGAGGATCCGACGAGGGCCGGGTTCCTGGTGTGCGAGCTGGACGGCGGGGGGATCGCCGGGTTCATCAACATCAACAACATCGTGGAGGGCGGCTTCCAGTGCGGTGCCCTGGGATACGGGGCCTTCGCGCACGCCGCCGGGCGGGGGCTGATGGGGGAAGGGCTCGGCCTGGTCGTCGACCACGCGTTCGGGGCCATGGGGCTGCACCGGCTGGAGATCAATGTGCAGCCCGGGAACGCCGCCTCCATCGCGCTGGCCCGGCGGTGCGGGTTCCGGCTGGAGGGGTTCTCGCCGGACTTCCTGTTCATCGACGGGGCGTGGCGGGACCATCAGCGGTGGGCGCTCACGGCGGAGATGCGGCGCCCGCGGTCGTCCGGGTGAGCCAAGCGCTCGCAGCCGGGCTGAGCCGGGGCGGCTCGCAGCCGCCGCGGAGGTGGAGCGCCCACAACCGCGGAGGTGGAGCGGTGGAGCGCCCACGATCGCGGAGGTGGAGCGGTGGAACGCCCGCGATCGCGGAGGCGGAGCGGTGGAACGCCCGCGATCGCGGAGGCGGAGTGGTGGAACGTCCACGGGCGCCGGGTCGAGCGGATGGCCGATTCGCCTTCCAGCGCCGTCCCCCGTCCCGCAGGATGACTCCCATGCCGAACAACATCGTCGTCCTGGACGCCCCCTCCAACCTCGGCCTACGGCCGCCCGCCCCGGGTACCGTCCCCGGCTGTTACAAGCTTGCCGGGGCCCTGCGGGAGCAGGGGATCGTGCGGCGGCTCGGGGCGCTGGAGGGCGGGGTGGTCGTGCCGCCGCGCTATGACCGGGAGGACTGGCAGGAGGGCGACGGGGTCTTCAACGCCGCCGCGATCGCCTCGTACACGCGCAAGCTCGCCGACCGGATCGAGCGGCATCTGCGCGCCGGTGAACTGCCCGTCGTCCTCGGCGGTGACTGTTCGATCCAGCTCGGCGCCTCGCTCGCGATGCGCCGGATCGGGCGGTACGGGCTGGTCGCGATCGACGCCTCCGCCGACTTCCGGCATCCCGGGAACTCCGACCGGATCGGGGCGGCCGGCGGCGAGGAGCTGGCGCTCGTCACCGGGCGCGGGCAGGACGACCTGACCGATCTGGAGGGGCTGAAGCCGTATCTGCGGGACGAGGACGTACGGCTCTTCGGCATCCGGGACGAGTTCGAGGACGACCGGGCCGAGCTGGCCGCCCTGAAGATCCCCGTCGTCACCGTCGGTGATCTGCGGACCTGGGGCGCGGACGATCTCGCCCGGGTCACCGCGCTGAGCTTCGAGCCACCGGAGCCGGAGGGCTTCTGGGTGCACCTCGACGCCGACGTGCTCGACCCGTCCGTCATGCCCGCCGTCGACAGCCCCGACCCCGACGGACTGCTGCCCGACGAACTGACCGCGCTGCTCGGCCCATTGGTCACCTCACCGCACTGCGTCGGCCTCAACATCACCATCTACGACCCGGATCTGGACCCCGAGGGCACGGCGGGCGCGCTGCTCACCGACATCGTCGTGTCCGCCTTCGCCGGTCGCGCCGGGGACTGATCGGTCGGCTGAGGGGCACCCGCCCCGCTCGAAGAACGATCGAACGCGGGAAGGAGGCGGACCATGAGCAGGAGGCCGCACGATCCCGGGGCCGACCCCGAGGACGAGGGCATGCCCGATCTGCAGGACGGGACGCCGGAACAGCAGTGGTCGAGCGATCCGCAGCAGCTGCCCGTGGCCGGGGACGAGCCGACGATCGCCGAGGTACGCGACACCACCGTCAACGAGGTCATCGAACGCGAGTCCCTCGACGAGCGGCTGGCGGACGAGGAGCCGGAGATCGACCCCGGCGCCGAGCCCGGAGAACCCGAGGCACCGGCCGGGCTGCTGTACGACGAGCCCGACCCCGATCTGCCCCGCGACCAGGACGTCTACTCCCAGGAGGGCGCGACCAGCGGACTGTCGGCCGAGGAGGCCGCGGTGCGGATCAGGGACGAGGAGGACTTCGGCGACGACGAGTTGACGTAGACGACCGGCCGACGTGAACGACCGCCGACGTGAGCGACCGCCGACGTGAGCGACCGCCGACGTGAGCGATCGGCCGATGTGCGTGAGCGGCCGTGAGTGGTGCTACCCGGTCGCGCGGCGGTCCGCGTACTCGTACACCGAGCCGTCCGGGTGCACCGCGATCAGGTTGCGGCCGACGGGGGTCGGCACCGGGCCCGCCAGGACCCGGGCGCCCGAGTCGGTCAGGACCCGGTGGGCCTCGTCGACGTCCTCGACCGCGATGGTGGCGGCCACCTTGCGCAGGACCTCCAGCTCGGACTCCGGGCCGCTCATCAGCAGGAAGCAACCGACGGCGGCGACCTGGACACCACCGCGCTCGAAGCGCATCGCCGGCCCGCCCGAGAGTCTCTCGTAGAACGGGACCGCGGCCTCCAGGTCGTCGACGCAGATGCGGAGCGTGGTACCGAGAATCTCCATGCGGGAGAGCCTAGTTGGGGCCCGTGGAGAAGGAGATCGTTTCAGCGGGTTCGAGCCGATGGGTCCACGGGATCTCCGTGGTGATCCGGGTTGTGGCCGTGGTGTGAGCGCGCCGTGTGTCCCCTGCGCGTACGGCCTCGCGCGCCGCGTTACGGGGGCGGGGGCCCGGGTACTCGGGGGCCATGGATCGCTTGGATCATCTGGAACATCTGGACAAGCACCTGGTCGACGAGCTGGCGCTGGTGGCCCGGGAGACCGTACGTGACGAGCTGCGGCAGCAGACCCGCAAGCAGCGGCGTACGGCCGCGCTGTACGCCGCCTCCGGCGCCGTCGCCCTGTACGCCGGTGCCGCCCTGGCGCTCGCCCTCGGTCTGGCGCTCGCGCTGGGCCTGCCCGACTGGGCCGCCGCGCTGATCACGGCCGTCGTGCTCGGTGCGGTGGCGTATGTACTGCGGGGCGCGGCCCGGCCCTCGGCGTCGCGGCCCACGCCCGAACGCGAGGCGGAGGCGGCGGGCAGGGACCGGGTCGTCGGCGGTACGGCGCCGGGGATGCCCCCGGGCGGGCTCGGGCCGGCCGGTTATCCGCCGGTGCCGCCCGTCGCCCCCGGCGGTGGGACCGGTGCGGCGGGCGGACCGGCGCCGGGTACGGCGGCCGGGGCACTGCCGCACCCCGGTGTCGACCCCGAGGCGCCGCATCACCGGGCCCAGTGAGCGGTGGCACGCCATGGTGACGCGAGGCCGTAGAGCCGTGGTGGTGACCGGGGCCAGCGGCGGCGTCGGCCGGGCCGCGGCCCTGGCCTTCGCCGCCCGGGGCGACCGGGTGGCGCTGCTCGCCCGGGGACGTGAGGGGCTGGCGGCGGCTGCCGACGAGGTGGAGCGGGCCGGGGGCGGGGCGCTGGTCGTCACCGTCGACATGGCCGACGCCAAGGCGGTCGAGGACGCGGCCCAGCAGGTCGTCGACGCCTTCGGGCGTATCGACGTGTGGGTCAACAACGCGTTCGCCGGGGTCTTCGCGCCGTTCGTCGACATCTCGCCCGACGAGTACCGGAGGGTCACCGAAGTGACCTACCTGGGCTATGTGTTCGGGACGCGCGCCGCGCTCCGGCACATGCTGCCGCGCGACCGCGGCACGATCGTCCAGGTCGGCTCGGCGCTCGCCTACCGGGGGATTCCGCTGCAGTCCGCGTACTGCGGGGCCAAGCACGCGATCCAGGGCTTCAACGAGGCCCTGCGGTGCGAGTTGCTGCATGAGGGCAGGCGGGTGCGTACGACGATGGTGCAGCTGCCGGCCGTCAACACGCCCCAGTTCGACTGGGTGTTGAGCCGGATGCCGGGGCGGGCGCGGCCCGTCGCCCCCATCTACCAGCCGGAGGTCGCGGCCCGGGCGATCGTCCACGCTGCCGGGCACGGGCGCCGGCGGGAGTACTGGGTGGGCGGCTCCACTGCGGCGACGCTGATCGCCAACGCGGTGGCGCCCGCGCTGCTCGACCGGTACCTGTCCCGTACCGGGTTCGACTCCCAACAGGACCAGGCGGACCAGGCGGGCCGGGCCGACCAGGGGTATCGCGACGGTTACGACGGCTACGGGAATCTGTGGAGCCCGGCGGACGGCCCCCATGGGCGGGACTTCGGGGCCCACGGCCGCTTCGACGCGGAAGCACGACCGGACAGCGCGCAGGACTGGGCCTCCCGCAACCGGAACCGCGTCGGCGCGGGCCTGCTGCTGGGCGGCCTGACCGCCGCGGCAACCGCCGGCCTGCGCCGCCGGGGCTGGTCGCCGTTGCGGCGGGGATGACTTAGCCGGCGGAAGAAGTGCTCGGCCCGGATGACGGGGAGAGACGTCATCCGGGCCGAGAGCTGTTGGAAACACTGGGCCCGGCCGGCTGGAAAGGCTGGGCCGGGGGAGCTGCCGGAAACGCTGGGCCGGGAAGAAGGGCGACGTCTGCCGTGCCGGGGCTTCGGCGGCTTCCTTGGTCTGGCCGAGGGGGTCCAGCGGCCTTGGTCGGGCCGAGGGGCCCAGCGGTCCGCTGGTCGTGCGCCTCAGCGGCCCTCTGGACCGGGCTTCAGCGGCTGTCTTGAACCGGGACTCCAGCCGTCCTGGCCGGGGCTTCGGCGGCTTCCTTGGTCTGGCCGAGGGGGTCCAGCGGCCTTGGCCGGGCCGAGGGGCCCAGCGGTCCGCTGGTCGTGCGCCTCAGCGGCCCTCTGGACCGGGCTTCAGCGGCTGTCTTGAACCGGGACTCCAGCCGTCCTGGCTGGGGCTTCAGTGGCTTCCCTGGTCGGGCCGAGGGGCCCAGCGGCCCGCTTGGTCGTGCGCCCCCAGCGGCCCCCTGGACCGGGCTTCACTGGCCGCCTTGAACCGGTACTCCAACGGCTCGTCCTGGGCGGAGCTGAGCTTCAGCGGCTGCCTTGAGCCGGTACTCCAATGGCCGCCCTGGGCGGGGCCTCAGCGCCGCGTCGGCCGTGGCCCTGGCTGGGGCTTCACACCGTTGCCCCGGCCCGGGGGCTTGCGCGGCCGTTGGCCCGGGCTGAAGCCGGCCGTTGGGCCCTGGGACTCAGTGGCTGTTCTGGAGTTGTGGTAGCACCTTTGTGCGGTAGAAGTCGAAGAAGCCTCGTTGGTCGGGGCCGATCTGGTTGACGTAGACGCGGTCGAAGCCGGCCTGGGTGAAGGCGGTCAGGGTGGAGACGTGGTCGTCGACGTTGTCGCCGCAGATCGTGTTCTCGCTGACCATTTCCTCGGTGACCAGGGGTTCCAGCTGCTCGAAGTGGCGGGGGGTGGGGAGGAGCTGGCCCATCTCGCCGGGGAGGAGCTGGTTGGACCAGAGGCGGTGGACGGTGCGGACGGCGGCGTCGCGGTCGGGGCCCCAGCACACCTTCGTACCGCCGCTGACGAGGTCGGTGCCCCCGCCGGCCTTGCGGTACTGGGCCACCAGTTCCTCGTCGGGCCCCATCGTGATGAAGCCGTCGGCGACGCGGGCCGCGAGCCCCGTGGCCTTGGGGCCGAAGCCGGAGACGTCGATGGGGACGGGCTCGTCGGGGACCGTGTAGAGGCGGGCGTTCTCGACGGTGTAGTGGGGGCCGTGGTGGGTGACCTCCTCACCGGTGAACAGCCGCCGCATGATCTGGATCGACTCCTCCAGCATCTCCAGCCGGACGTCCGCCGACGGCCAGCGCGTGCCGAGGATGTGCTCGTTGAGCGCCTCGCCCGAGCCGAGGCCGAGGCGGAACCGGCCGCCGGTCATCACCGCGCCGGTCGCCGCGGCCTGTGCCACCACCGCCGGATGGATCCGGACGGTGGGGCAGGTCACCGCCGTCTCGATCGGCAGCGACACGGCCTCCGAGAGGGCGCCGATCACCGACCACACGAAGGGGCTCTGACCCTGCGCGTCGTTCCACGGGTGGTAGTGGTCCGAGATCCACAGGCACTCGAACCCCGCCTGCTCGGCCATTCTCGCCTGCTCGATCAGCTCCGCGGGGGCGAACTCCTCGGTCGCCAGGAAGTAGCCGTACTCGGGCATGGAGAGCACCTCCGCGACGGGGTGTGGGTCGGGTCGCGGTCCGAGTACCCGGAGGCCACAGTGGAAACCCATGGTCGTTCGGGCGCCCGATCGGTTCCCGATCGGGTTTGGGCGCCGTGACCAGGGGGACGCGGAAGGCCCGTACGACACAGGACCCATACGTCCGAGCACTCTCAGGACCCCTGCGTCCGTGAGCACTCCGAGGACTCCGTATGCGCGACCCCGCCGGAGGCGAATCGTGAGTCGACCCCGCATCGTGATCGTCGGTGCCGGCTTCGCCGGATACCGGACGGCCCGCACCCTGTCGCGGCTGACCCGGAACAAGGCCGACATCACCCTGCTCAACCCGACCGACTACTTCCTGTACCTCCCCCTGCTGCCCCAGGTCGCCGCCGGCATCCTGGAGCCGCGCCGGGTCACCGTCTCCCTCACCGGCACGCTCCGCCATGTGCGCCTGGTGCTCGGCGAGGCCGACGCCATCGACCTCGACGCGCGCACCGTGCACTACGCGGACCCCGAGGGCGGCGTCGGCACCCTGGCCTACGACCGGCTGGTGCTCGCGGCCGGCAGCGTCAACAAGCTGCTGCCCATCCCGGGCGTCGCCGAGCACGCCCATGGCTTCCGCGGCCTTCCCGAGGCGCTGTACCTCAGGGACCATGTGACCCGCCAGGTGGAGCTGGCCGCCGGCGCCGCGGACCCCAAGAGCTGCCGGTCGCGCTGCACCTTCGTGGTGGTCGGCGCCGGGTACACCGGGACGGAGGTCGCCGCCCAGGGACAGCTGTTCACCGATGAGCTGGTACGCAAACAGCCGCTGTGGCAGGGCGTACGGCCCCGCTGGCTGCTGCTCGACATCGCCGAGCGCGTGCTGCCCGAGATGGACGAGAAGCTGTCGCACACCGCCGACCGGGTACTGCGGCAGCGGGGCGTCGAGGTACGGATGGGGACCTCCGTCAAGGAGGCCACGCACAACGGAGTGCTGCTGACGGACGGGGAGTTCGTCGACACCCGCACCCTGGTGTGGTGCGTGGGCGTACGGCCCGACCCGCTCGCCGAATCGCTCGGGCTGCCGATGGAGCGCGGTCGGCTGCTCGTCGAGCCGACGCTGCACGTGCCGGGCCGTCCCGAGGTGTTCGCCTGCGGCGACGCGGCAGCCGTGCCCGATCTGACCAAGCCCGGCTCCGGGGGGTCCGGAGGATCTCCCCCGGAGAAGCACTTCACGCCCATGACCGCCCAGCATGCCTGGCGGCAGGGCAAGGTCGCCGGTCACAACGTCGCCGCCTCCCTCGGCCTCGGCGAGCCCAAGCCCTACCGCCACGGCGATCTGGGCTTCGTCGTCGACCTCGGCGGGGTCAAGGCCGCCGCCAACCCGCTCGGCGTACCGCTGTCCGGCCCCGTCGCCGGAGCCGTCACCCGCGGCTACCACCTCGCCGCCATGCCCGGCAACCGCGTCCGTGTCGCCGCCGACTGGCTCCTGGACGCCGTACTGCCGCGCCAGGGCGTCCAGTTGGGCCTCGTACGGTCCTGGTCGGTGCCGCTGGACACGGCGTCACCGGAGCTGGCGCGGGTGCCGGGTGGGTCGGAGAAGGCCAGGGCTGAGAAGGACATGCCGGAGAAGGCCGAGGCGTCGAAGGACAGGGGGGCGCCGGCGAAGCCCGGCGTGGCACAGGAGCAGCACGCGCCGGCGAAGCCCGGACCGACCGCGGTGCCGGGCGCACCCGAGCGGCCACCCTCCCGGTCGGCGGCGCAAGAAGCCTCGCGGAAGCCCGGTACGGGTTCGGAAGGAGACTCATGAACACCCGTCAACTCACCGAACTGGCCCAGCAGCTGAGGGTCGACAGCATCCGTGCCTCGGCCGCCGCGGGATCCGGGCACCCCACGTCGTCCATGTCGGCCGCCGAGCTGATGGCGGTCCTCCTCGCCCGGCATCTGCGCTACGACTTCGACCGGCCCCAGCACCCCGGCAACGACCGTTTCGTACTCTCCAAGGGCCATGCCTCACCCCTGCTGTACTCCGTGTACAAGGCGGCCGGCGCGATCAACGAGACCGAGCTGCTGACCTTCCGCAGGCTCGCCGGCCGGCTCGAAGGGCATCCGACTCCGCAGCGGCTGCCCTGGGTGGAGACGGCCACCGGCTCGCTCGGCCAGGGGCTGCCCGTCGGCGTCGGCATCGCGCTGGCCGGGAAGCGGCTGGACCGCACCGGCTACCGGGTGTGGGTGCTGTGCGGGGACAGTGAACTCGCCGAGGGCTCCATCTGGGAGGCCGCGGAGCACGCCGCGTACGAACACCTGGACAATCTCACCGCGATCGTCGACGTCAACCGGCTCGGCCAGCGCGGCCCCACCCGGCACGGGCACGACCTGGACGCCTACGCCCGCCGCTTCGCCGCCTTCGGCTGGCACACGATCGAGATCGACGGACACGACGTGGACGCCGTCGACCGCGCGTACGGCGAGGCCGAGTCCACCAGGGGCCAGCCCACCGTGATCCTCGCCCGCACCCTCAAGGGCAAGGGCGTCGAGTCCGTCCAGGACCGCGAGGGACTGCACGGCAAGCCCCTCAAGGACGCCGACGAGGCGATCGCCGAGCTCGGCGGTGTACGGGACATCCACGTCGAGGCCCCCCAGCCGCCCGCCGCCCGGATGCTGCACGCCGTACGGACCGGCCATCTGGAGCTGCCGCGCTACGAGATCGGCGACGAGGTCGCCACCCGCAACGCCTACGGGCAGGCCCTCGCCGGGCTCGGCACCGCGCGCGGTGACATCGTCGCCCTGGACGGCGAGGTGAGCGACTCCACGCGCGCCGAGTTCTTCGCCAAGGAGCACCCCGACCGGTTCTTCGAGTGCTACATCGCCGAACAGCAGCTGGTGGCCGCCGCCGTGGGGCTCGCGGCGCGTGGCTGGGTGCCGTACGCCTCCACGTTCGCGGCGTTCCTCACCCGCGCCTACGACTTCATCCGCATGGCGTCGATCAGCGGGGCCGGGATCAACCTCGTCGGCTCGCACGCGGGCGTGTCCATCGGGCAGGACGGGCCCTCGCAGATGGGCCTGGAGGACCTGGCGATGATGCGCGCGACGCACGGCTCGACCGTGCTCTACCCGTGCGACGCCAACCAGACCGCCAAGCTCGTGGGAACCATGGCCGGGCTCCACGGCATCCGCTATCTGCGCACGTCCAGGGGCGAGACCCCCGTCATCTACAGCCCCACCGAGGAGTTCCCGGTGGGCGGCAGCAAGGTGCTGCGCGCCTCGGACACCGACCGGCTCACGGTCGTCGCGGCCGGGATCACCGTCCACGAGGCACTGAAGGCCGCCGAGGCGCTGGACCGCGAGGGCATCCAGGTCCGGGTGATCGACCTGTACTCGGTCAAGCCCGTCGACCGCCGCACCCTGCGCGAGGCCGCCGAACAGACCGGCTGTCTGCTCACCGTCGAGGACCACCGCGAAGAGGGCGGCATCGGCGACGCGGTCCTCGACGCCTTCCTCGACGGCCGCCCGATGCCCCGCCTGGTGCGTCTCGCCGTCCGTACGATGCCGGGCTCGGCCACGCCCGAGGAGCAGCTGCGCGAGGCGGGCATCGACGCCCAGGCGATCGCGGCGGCCGGGCGGCTGCTGGTGGAGCACGCCGTCGTGCGGTGAACGGTCCATGCGCGGAGACATGAACGGTCCACGAGCAGAGCGGTGAACGGTTCGTGGGCAGAGGGGAGTCGGAGATGGGGGACACGCACACGATGCGGGTCGGCCGGCGCGGCGTCGAGATCCACCGCCCGGAGAAGGTGCTGTTCCCCAGCAGTGACGACGGCGGCAAGGAGTACACCAAGGGCGACCTCGTCGCGTACTACCGTGCCGTCGCCCCGTTCATGCTGCCCCATCTGCGTGGGCGCCCGCTGATGCTGGAACGGCACCCCGACGGGCTCGACGGACCCATGTTCATGCAGAAGAACACCCCCGAGTACTACCCGGACTGGATCGAGCGGGTCGAGGTGCCCAAGGAGGGCGGCACGGTCGTCCACCCGGTGTGCGCGAACGCCGCCACCCTCGTCTACCTCGCCGGCCAGGCCTGTCTGACCCCCCACCGCTGGCTCTCGAAGGTCGGTCGGCTCGACCGGCCCGACCGGATGGTCCTCGACCTCGACCCGGCCGAGGACGACTTCGCACAGGTCCGGCAAGCGGCAGGGGACGCAAGGGAGTTGCTCGACGAGCTGAAGCTGCCGGCCGCGCCGATGACCACCGGATCCAAGGGCCTCCACATCGTCGTACCGCTGACCGGACGCGACGACTTCGACGTCGTACGCGACTTCGCCAGGGAGATCGCCGAGGAACTCGTCCGCGCCCACCCCGAGCGGCTGACCACCGCCGCCCGCAAGAAGGACCGCGGGGACCGGCTGTACCTCGACGTCCAGCGCAACGCCTACGCCCAGACCGCCGTCGCCCCCTTCGCCGTCCGCGCCAGGCCGGGCGCGCCCGTGGCCACCCCCCTCACCTGGGAGCAGCTCGACGACCCCGCCGTCGACGCCCGCCGCTGGACCCTGGAGGACGCCGTCGAACAGGCCCGGACCAGGCCCTGGGCCGGGCTGATGAGCCGGGCGCGTGCACTCGGCCCGGCCCGGCGGCGGCTCGCGGAACTGACCGACGTGATCTGAGACACCGTCGGAGCGAAGGTTTGGCCAACGGCAGTGGGGCCACTCGGAGTTCGAGGTGGCCATGTCGAACACATCCAACACATCGAAATCCCCGAACTCCCGCACTTCTTCACAGGGCGACTCCTCGTCGACGGCCGACGACCGGCCCAGCCCCATGCAGGTGCTGCGCCATGCGCGCACGCAACTCGCCGAGCTGACCGGAATGGCGCCCGAGTCCGTGTCGTCCTTCGAACAGACCGAGGACGGCTGGACGTTGGAGGTCGAGGTCCTCGAACTCGCCCGGGTTCCCGACACGATGAGCCTGCTCGCGAGCTACCGGGTGGAACTCGACCCCGGCGGCGAGCTCACCGGCTACCGGCGCGTTCGCCGTTACGAACGCGGCAGGGCCGACCCACATCGCGGGGGCGGTCGCTAGGCCGCCCTCCCACACCCGTATCCACAGACAAGGAGGACCGGCCGGCATGACAGTAGTCCCGGCACAGCAGTCCGGCGGCGGTGGCGGCACCAGCGGCCTGTACGACGTGCTGGAACTCGTCCTCGACCGGGGGCTCGTCATCGACGCGTTCGTACGGGTCTCCCTGGTCGGCATCGAGATCCTGAAGATCGACGTACGGGTCGTGGTGGCCAGCGTCGACACCTATCTGCGCTTCGCCGAGGCGTGCAACCGGCTCGACCTGGAGTCCGGGCCGCGCAAGGACCCCGGCCTTCCGGACCTCGTCGGTGAGCTCACCGAGTCCGGAGCGCGCGGCAAGTCCAAGGGGGCGCTGTCCGGCGCCGCCGAGACGATCTCCGACGCCTTCCGGCAGGCCCGTGAGGAGGGTCAGGCCGAATCACGGCCACGGGCCCGCAAGACCACGAGCGCACGCAAGAGGGAGGAGTCGGAGTGAGCACGTACGTCTACGGCATCACCGCCCGCTCCCATCCGGCGCTCCCCGAGGGCATGGGCGGGGTCGGCGACCCCGCCCGTCCCGTGCGTGTCATCGAACAGGGCGAGCTGGCCGCGGTCGTCAGCGACGCCCCGGAGGGGCTGCGCCCCAAGCGCAAGGACCTGCTCGCCCATCAGAACGTCCTGAGCGAGACGGGTGCGGGTGGCCCCGTGCTGCCGATGCGGTTCGGCAGCGTCGCCCCCGACGACGCGGCCGTCGCCGGCGTCCTCACCGAACGCGCGGAGCACTACCGCGAGCGGCTGGGCGCCCTGGAGGGCAAGGTCGAGTACAACGTCAAGGCCAGCCATGACGAGGAGGCGGTGCTGCACCGTGTGATGGGCGAGAACTCCGAGCTGCGCGCCCTCACCGAGGCCAACCAGCGCGCCGGCGGCGGCACTTACGAGGACCGGCTGCGACTCGGCGAGATGGTGGTCGCCGCCGTGCAGAACCGGGAGGCCGAGGACGCGGTGGAGCTCCAGCGGGCGCTGGAGTCGGCCGCGGAGGACGTCAGCGTGGGCCCCGACTCCACCGGCTGGCTGGCCAACGTGTCGTTCCTCGTGGACCGGGGGTCGGCCGAGGTGTTCCTCGCCGCGGTGGACCAGGTCCGCAAGAGCCATCCGCACATCGAGCTGCGCGTCAACGGGCCGCTGCCGCCGTACAGCTTCGTCGAACCGGGGCCGTCGCGGCCCGCCGAGGCATCGCACTGACGGCGGGGGCGAGCACATGGGACTGATCACCGAGGTGCTGCTGCTGCCGTTCGCCCCGGTCCGCGGCAGCCTCTGGGCGGTGGGCCACGTGCTCGCCGAGGCCGAGCGCCAGTACTACGACCCGGCGGCCGTCCGTGCCGATCTCACCCGCTTGGAGCAGCGGCTCGAAGCGGGCGAGATCGACGAGGAGGAGTTCGACCGTCTGGAGGACGAACTCCTGGACCGGCTGGAGATCAGCGTGCGCAGGAGCGCGGGAACACGAACGGGCGACGGGACGACAGGATGAACCGACGACTCGGACTGGGCCTCGCCATCGGGGCCGGATACGTCCTCGGACGTACGAAGAAGACGAAGCCGGCGTTCGCCGTCGGCACCGTTGTGGCCGGCAAACGGATGCGGCTGAGCCCGCGGGCGCTCGCGGACCTGGTGTCACACCACCTGCGGAACACCCCGCAGGTCAAGGAGATCAAGGAGATCGGGGACCAGCTCCACGAGGACCTGCGCGGCATCGGCAAGACAGCCACCGCCGCCCTACTGGAACGCCGGCTCGAATCCCTCGCCACCCGACTCCATGACCGCACGGAGCGGATACGAGATCAGCTCGGCCCTCACACGCTTGAGGGACGTGACTCGGGGCGGACCCCGGAGCGGAGTGAGGAGGACGCCGCGGAGGATTCAGCCCCTCCGGCGTTTGAGGAGCGGGGTCCGGGGCGGAGCCCCGGGGATGGGACGGGTAGGGGCGGCGGGGGCGAGGAACCCATGGCCGACCACGACGTGCCCGAGGACGAGTGGGAGCAAGAGCCGGAGCCGCCGCGCCAGAAGCCGGCGAAGAAGCCCGCGGCGAAGAAGTCCCCGGCCAAGAAGACGGCCGCGAAGAAGACAGCCGCCCCTGCCAAGAAAGCCGCCCGCAAGACCACGGCGACGAAGGCCACGGCGAAGAAGGACACGGGGACGAAGGCCACGGGGACGAAGGCCACGGCGACGAAGGCCACGGCGACGAAGACGTCGGCCAAGAAGACGTCGGCCAAGAAGACGTCGGCCAGGAAGACCGTCCCTACCAAGGCCGCGGCCAAGACGGCGGCACGCAGGACCACCCGTTCCCGGTCCCCGAAGGAAGGCGGCGGCGATGACTGAGACCCTCGGACGCACGACACACAGGGCCACGGATCACGCCCGGGACACGGCCAAGTCCAACCCGCTCACCGACCTGGCCCACAGCCCCGCGGTCGACCACCTCAAGGCGGAGGCCCGGGAGTATCCGGCCGCCCAGGCCCAGCGACTGCCGGCCGGCGCCGGCCGCAGACTCGGCGGGACGACCGTCAGGCTCAACGACATCGCCGAGGGCGACAGCCCCGGCTTCGCACGGCTCGCCCGCGACGCCGGCCGCAAGCTCGCCGAGGGCAAGGGCCCCCTGCGCTCCGCCCTGGAACTGGGCGCGGACCGGACCAAGAAGAACGTGCTCGGCGTGCTCAGGAACCTCGGCGGCGGCAAGGGCGGACGCGAGGGCGCCGCCGGCGACAAACCCGCGGTGATCTACGAATCCGTGGACGTCGGCGTACCCCTGCGCACCGCGTACGACCAGTGGACCCGGTTCCAGGACTTCGGCACCTTCGCCACGGGCGTCACCAGCGCGGACCGCGCCGACGACACCCACTCCGACTGGCGGCTGAAGATCTTCTGGTCCCACCGCAGCTGGAAGGCGGACATCATCGAACAGGTGCCCGACGAGCGGATCACCTGGACGGCGGAGGGCGCGAAGGGCACCACGAAGGGGGCCGTCACCTTCCACGCGCTCGCCGACAACCTCACCAGGGTCCTGCTGGTGATCGAGTACTACCCGAAGGGCCTGTTCGAGAAGACCGGCAGCCTCTGGCGCGCCCAGGGCCGCCGCGCCCGGCTCGACCTCAAGAACTTCGCCCGCTTCATCACCCTGGAGGGGGAGACCGAGGACGGCCGGCGCGGCGAGATCCACGACGGCGAGGTCGTCCGCAGTCACGACGAGGAACCCGCGGAGGACGAGTACGAGGAGGGCCCCGAGACGGTGGACGACACCGAGGGCGACGTCGGGCAGGACATCGACGAGGAACCGTACGAGGATGAGGACGAGGAACGGGCCGCCGTGGGCGGGAGCCGACGATGACATTCCCGAGCCGAGTCCCCGAGCCGTACGACAGGAGCAGCGGCGCCAACCTGGCCGACATCCTGGAGCGCGTGCTCGACAAGGGCGTGGTGATCGCGGGCGACATCCGCATCAACCTGCTCGACATCGAGCTGCTCACCATAAAGCTGCGTCTCATCGTCGCCTCCGTCGACAAGGCGAAGGAGATGGGCATCGACTGGTGGGAGAGCGACCCGGCCCTGTCGTCCCACGCCCGCCGCGACGAACTCGCCCGTGAGAACGCCGAGTTGCGTGCCCGGCTCGCCGAGCTGGACGACGGGCGGTACCGGCGGGAGCCGGAGCCGTCCATCGAGCCCGGCCGCGCCAGAGAGGAGCACTCATGACCGGACTGCGGTACGTGTACGCCGTCTGCCGCCCCTTCGACGCGGCTCTGCAACGCCAGCTCACCGGGGTCGCGGGCGCCCCTCCCCGGCTGCTGCGCCACCACGACCTGATCGCCGTCGTCAGCGAGGTGCCGGAGCGCGACTTCGCCGAGGAGCCGCTGCGCGCCCATCTGGAGGACCTGGACTGGCTGGCCGAGACCGCCCGCGCCCACCAGAGCGTGATCGACGCGCTCACCGTGGTCACCACGCCCCTGCCGCTGCGGCTCGCCACCGTGTTCCACGACGACAGCGCCGTACGCGTCATGCTGGAGGCCCGCGAGGAGAGCTTCCAGCGAACCCTGGACCGGCTGGCGGGCCGGGTGGAGTGGGGCGTCAAGGTGTATCTGGAGCCCGAGGCCCAGCAGCAGCCGCCGCCCCGGCAGCCGGCGAAGGCCGTCGGCGGGCGCGACTACCTCCGGCAGCGGAGCCGGAGCCGACAGGCTCAGGACGAGATGTGGGAGAAGGCCGAGACATTCGCGCGCCGACTGCACGAGACGCTCGCGGAATTCGCGGAGGACAGCCGGTTGCACGCGCCCCAGAATTCCGCCCTTTCCGGTGTGCCCGGCCGCAATGTGCTCAACGCGTCCTATCTGGTGACCCGCGAGCATTCCGAGGAGTTCGTGGAACTCGTGGACCGTACGAAGAACGAGGAACCGGGGTTGCGGGTGGAACTCACCGGGCCATGGGCGGCCTATTCATTCACTGGGGAACCCTTCAGCGGTGAGGAGTCATGACCGTCATAGAACGCCGTGAAGTGGCCCTCGTCGATCTCCTCGACCGGCTTCTCGCCGGTGGTGTGGTCATCACCGGTGACCTCACCCTGCGCATCGCGGACGTCGACCTCGTACGCATCGACCTCAACGCACTCATCAGCTCGGTGAACGAGCAGGTGCCGTCACCCTGGGAGGATCCTGGACGACGGTGATGAACCACGCGCGGTAATCAACGAACAAATCAACGAACAAGGGCCCGAGGTTCACCACCTGTACCAGCGGCCCCTGCCTCCGGTGGCGGATGTGCCGCGCACCAGGAATCCGAGCAGCCACAGGACCAGAACGGCCAGTGCGATATACCAGAGAACCTTTACGGCGAATCCGGCGCCGAACAGAATCAGCACCAGCAGTAGTACCAGCAGGATAGGAACCATTACTGAACCTCCTGATGGTTCGGGTTTCCAGAATACGCGCGATCAGACCGTCTTGCGGCAGAGAATTTCGCCGTGCAGAACGGAGAACCAGCCGTCCTCCTGCCGCCCCCACTCCCGCCACGCCTCAGAGATCTCCCGCAGCTGCTCCGCCGTCGCGTGACCGCTCTCCGTGGCGCGCTCGGCGTACGAGGAGGCGACCGTCCGGTCCGCCCACAGTCCGCTCCACCAGGCCCGCTCGTCGGCCGTGGCGTACGTCCAGGTGGCGGAGGTGGCGGTGATGTCCGTGAGCCCGGCCCGCAGCGCCCATGACTTCAGCCGGCGCCCCGCGTCCGGCTCACCGCCGTTGGCGCGGGCCACCCGGCGGTACAGGTCCAACCAGGCGTCCAGGCCGGGGGAGTGCGGGAACCAGGTCATCGCCGCGTAGTCCGAGTCACGGACGGCGATCAGACCACCCGGTTTGGTGACCCGGCGCATCTCGCGCAGCGCCTGCACCGGGTCGCCCACGTGCTGGAGCACCTGGTGCGCGTGGACCACGCAGAACGTGTCGTCCGGGTAGTCCAGCGCGTGGACGTCCGCGACCGCGAAGTCGACGTTGGTCAGACCCCGGTCGGCGGCCGTGGCGCGGGCCTGGTCGAGGATGCCGGGGGCGTGGTCGACGCCGGTGACATGCCCCTCCGGGACCAGGGCCGCCAGGTCCGCGGTGATGGTCCCCGGGCCGCAGCCGATGTCCAGGATCTTCATGTGCGGCTTCAGCGAACCGACGAGATAGGCCGCCGAGTTGGCCGCCGTCCGCCAGGTGTGCGAACGCAGTACCGACTCGTGGTGCCCGTGCGTGTAGACGGCGGTCTCCCGTGCCTTAGACATGACCGTTCCCCTTTCGCGAGATGCGAGGCCATACGTCGAACGTACGCGACCATGCCGAATATTGAGACCGCCGTCTTGAATGGTGGACTGATGTCCGAGTCGGAGAGTGCCGAGGAGAGTTGTGTCGACGAGGTGTGCCGACGAGTCGTCAGCGGAGGGGCTGAGGGCGGTAGACCGTGAGCGCCTCCGGTATCTTCCGGAGCGTCAGATCCCCTCCGACCTGGGTGACTTCGCCGTCGTACGCCAGTGGCGTGCCCGGAGCGATGCCCTCCACCTTCAGCTGCTGTACATGCAGCGCCGCGTGGGCCGGGGAGCGGGTCAGCGGTCCGGCGACGGCCGCGGCCAGCAGTCGCAGGCCCGGGCGGCGGCCACCGTGCACGACGCGGACGTCCAGCAGCCCGTCCGCCAGGTCGTGACGGTGGGCGGGGGACAGGCCCAGACGGTGGTGGGTGCCGTTGCCGGCGAAGAGCAGCCAGAGCGGGTGGGGGCGGCCCTGGACGACGGTGTGGAGCGGGTGGCGGTCGGAGCGCAGGACGCGCAGCGTCGCGAGCACCCCGGCCGGCCAGCTGCCGATCCGCCGCTCCCAGCGCTCGCGTTCGCGCACCAGCTCCGGATAGACGCCCAGGCTGCAGGTGTTGAGGAAGTGGCCCTCCGTGTCACCGGCCGCGAAGTGCCCGAGGTCCACGCGGACGGCCTCGCCACGGCGCAGGGCGCGGCTCAGATCGCGGGCGTCCTCCACGCCGAGGTCGTACGCGAAGTGGTTGTAGCTGCCGCCGGGGAGTACGGCGAGGGGCAGGTTGTGGCGCAGGGCCACCTCGGCGGCGGCGTTCACCGTGCCGTCGCCGCCGCACACGCCGAGGACCCGGGCATGGGTGGCGGCCTTCTCCAACTCGGCCTTCACGTCCTCCGGTTCGCACTCAACGGTCTCGGTGCCGGGGAGCATGTCGCGCAGGGCGCGTACGCGGTCCGCGGTTGCCGCGGCCCTGTTGGCGACGACGACCAGGCCGTCCCCGTCCGGCAGCGCGGGCGCGTCCACGCGTGGGCGGCCGGGCGGTGGCAGCTGGTCGCGGGTCGGCACCAGGCCTCGTACGGCGTAGGCGGCGCCCACGCCCAGGGCGGCGCCGACCACGACGTCGCTGGGGAAGTGGGCGCCCGTGTAGACGCGGGACAGCGCGACCGCCGCGGCCAGCGGGGCGACCGCCGCGCCCCAGCCGCGTGACTCCAGGGCGACGCCGGTCGCGAACGCGGCGGCCGACGCCGAGTGTCCCGACGGGAACGACGTGGTGATCGGCTGGCGCTTCAGCCGGCGCATCAGCGGGACGTTGTCCAGGACCGGGCGGGGGCGGCGTACCGAGCGCTTGCCGAGGGTGTTGATGGTCGCGGAGGCGAGGGCGAGGGAGGCGATGCCCCGGGCGGCGGCGCGGCGGGCCCTGGGGCTTCGGGTCGCGGCGATGGCGGCGGCGGTGGCGAACCACAGGACGCCGTGGTTCGCGGCGCGGCTCAGCTTCGGGAGCAGGGGGTGGGCGCCGGGCCAGTGGCGGGTCGCCACCGCGTCGAACAGGCGGGTGTCCGCGGCCAGGAAGCGGTCCCTGAGGATGTGGTGGCCCGGGGGGCGGATGGTGAGGTCGACGTCTGGGGTCATGGGTCCACGAGTACCCCATTGTTTCGGGGCCGTGTCGGGCGGGTCCGGGGCTCGGCTGCGGGGTGCGCGGGGTTGGCGCCGGGGGCCTTGGTCGCACTGGGTGCCCGGTGGCTTCGGCTGGGCGGGTGCGGGCGCCACCGGGGAAACGGGTTTGCGTCGGTGGATTGTGGGCTCGGAGAATGCGGCTCATGGGACACCTTGAAGCCGCTCACCTGGAGTACTACCTGCCGGACGGGAGGGCCTTGCTGGGGGATGTGTCCTTTCGGGTGGGGGAGGGGGCCGTTGTCGCTCTCGTGGGGCCCAACGGGGCCGGGAAGACCACGTTGTTGCGGTTGCTGTCGGGGGAGCTGAAGCCGCACGGGGGGTCGGTCACGGTCAGCGGGGGGCTGGGGGTGATGCGGCAGTTCGTGGGGTCCGTGCGGGACGAGTCGACCGTGCGGGATCTGCTGGTGTCGGTCGCGCAGCCGGGGATCCGGGAGGCCGCCCGGGCCGTCGACGCCGCCGAGCACGCGATCATGACCGTGGACGACGAGGCCGCCCAGCTGAAGTACGCGCAGGCGCTCTCCGACTGGGCCGAGGTGCGCGGCTACGAGGCGGAGACGCTGTGGGACATCTGCACCATGGCCGCGCTCGGCGTGCCGTACGAGAAGGCGCAGTGGCGGCAGGTGCGCACGCTCTCCGGCGGTGAGCAGAAGCGGCTGGTGCTGGAGGCGCTGCTGCGCGGCACCGACCAGGTGCTCCTCCTCGACGAGCCCGACAACTACCTCGACGTACCCGGCAAGCGCTGGCTGGAGGAGCGGCTGAGGGAGACCCGCAAGACCGTGCTCTTCGTGTCGCACGACCGGGAGCTGCTGGCCCGCGCCGCCCAACGGATCGTGAGCGTGGAGCCGGGGCCCGCGGGCGCGGACGCCTGGGTGCACGGCGGCGGCTTCGACACGTACCACGAGGCGCGGCGGCAGCGGTTCGAGCGCTTCGAGGAGCTGCGGCGTCGCTGGGGCGAGAAGCACGCCCAGCTGAAGAAGCTGGTGCTGACGCTCCGTCAGGCCGCCGCGGTCAGCCATGAGATGGCCTCGCGCTACGCCGCCGCCCAGACCCGGCTGCGGAAGTTCGAGGAGGCCGGGCCGCCGCCGGAACCGCCGCGCGAGCAGGACATCACCATGCGGCTCAAGGGCGGCCGTACCGGCGTCAGGGCCGTCACCTGCACGGGCCTCGAACTCACCGGGCTGATGAAACCCTTCGACCTGGAGGTCTTCTACGGCGAACGCGTCGCCGTCCTCGGCTCCAACGGCTCCGGCAAGTCCCACTTCCTGCGGCTGCTCGCCGGCGACGACGTGGCCCACACCGGCCAGTGGAAGCTCGGCGCCAGGGTCGTACCCGGGCACTTCGCGCAGACACACGCCCACCCGGAGCTGGAGGGGCGGACGCTGCTCGACATCCTGTGGGAGGAGCACGCCCAGGACCGGGGCGCCGCCATGTCACGGCTGCGGCGCTATGAGCTGACCAAGCAGGCCGAGCAGCCCTTCGACCGGCTCTCCGGCGGCCAGCAGGCCCGCTTCCAGATCCTGCTCCTGGAGTTGCAGGGCGTGACCGCGCTGCTCCTCGACGAGCCCACCGACAACCTCGATCTGGAGTCCGCGGAAGCCCTCCAGGAGGGTCTGGAGGCCTTCGACGGCACGGTCCTCGCGGTCACCCACGACCGCTGGTTCGCGCGTTCGTTCGACCGCTTTCTCGTCTTCGGCTCCGACGGCCGGGTACGGGAGACCCCGGAGCCGGTGTGGGACGAGCGGCGCGTGGAGCGCGCCCGATAGCCCACCCGGCCCCACCCGGCCCAACCGGGTGGGCTACTTCCAGCGCAACAGCGCGCCCAGCCCGCCGACCGGCACCTCGCCCTCCGTCGCCTCGGCAGCCGCCGCCACCGAGATCGCCGGGGCGTTCGTGGCCACGGCGGACCGCAGCAGCGCGTCGTCCGCACGCGCCGACCAGGCGTGCTCCTCGTCGAGCCCCGGCTCCAGCGTCCGCAGCTCCGTACGGCGTACGGCCAGCTGGTCGGGGCCCGCGCCGACCCACAGCGCCCGGTGCGTGTCGGCGCCCTCCGGGCGGACGAGGAGTTCGTCGATACGGTGCTCCCGCGCCGCCTCCACCAGGTCGGCGACATCCTTCACGGCACCCCGGCGCCCCTCGGCGTCCGGGCTGCGCGCCGCCAGGAACCGCTCGACCTCGTCCGCGGCCCGCCGGCGTACGTGCTCGGCGCGGACCCGCTCCAGGTCCTCGTCCAGCAGCCTGCTGCCGGCCCCGTGCGGGGCCTCCACCACGCGGTCGAGGAGGTGCTGCGGCAGCCGGTCGCGCACGGCGTGCCGCTCACGGTCCTCACCCACGAGGACCAGCAGGTCGGCGCGGGTCTCCTCCTGACACACGGCGAGCGCGTCGGCGATCTCCGCCGCGTTGTGCTCCCAGGTGTTCTCCACGCGAAGCTGGAAGTGCCGCTCCGACCAGTCGGACGTGCTCGTACGGTGCACGGGCCACTGACGGCCCACGACCGCCCCGGCGTCCTCGCCGCCGAGGGCGCCGCGCAGCTCGAAACGCGCGCCCCGCCGGTCCACGTACGCCACCAGACACACCGGGTCCTCCCCGGCGAGGTCCAGCAGCGGTGCCGTACGGGGCAGCGGGGTCCAAAAGGCCTCCGGCGCCGGGGGCGGGGAGGCCAGCGGCGGATCCAGGACCACCTGGCCGCCGCGGGCGAACAACGCCCGGCCGTGCGGTTCGGCGTCGTACCGCAGCTCATGCACGGCATCGTGCACCGCCCGGCAGGTCGCCTCGTCCGCTCCCTGCTCGGCCAGCTCACGGGATACGGCGGCGGCCGTCAGGGACCGCTCATGGGCCGTGGACTCCGACGGGGCGGTCGCACCGATGTACACGGAGGCCCAGGGCCCGGGATGTTCGTACAGTGGATGGAGAAACGCGAGATCCATGGCTCCCTCCCGGATGCCGCTCGGGGTAACGCTTGCCGGGCGGGTACCCGGACCTCATGGAGGAACACGAAGATCGGGGTACCACCATGGCCGGAGTGCACGCGGACCAGCTGGACGACCAGCAGTTGATGAAGGAGTTGGAGTCGATCCACCGCACGCGGCACGACACGCTGCTGCACGGATCGAGTGAAGCACTGCGCACCCACAACGAACGGATGGCGCAACTGGAGGGCGAGTATCTTCGCCGCCATCCGCGCCGCCCGGTCGTCTCGGGTCGCACGCGCGAGGGAGCCCGCGAACGAGGACCGGCGACGCCATGATCCGTACGACTTCAGACACAGCCGACACAAGCGACGCGGCGGCTCGAAATCCGCTGCTCACCCGGCACGCCGAGGCACTGGATCTCTTCGGCTCCCGCGTCCACGCCGTCCGCGGGGACCAGTGGGGCGCGGCCACGCCCTGTGCCGGGTGGACGGTCCGTGACCTCGTCAACCACCTCGTGTCCGAGCAGCTCTGGGTGCCCTCGCTCGTGCGGGACGGCTGCATGATCGAGGAGGTCGGCGACACGTTCGACGGGGATCTGCTGGGCCCCGATCCGGCCGCCTCCTGGGACACGGCGGCCTGCTCCGCACGCGACGCGTTCGGCGGGCCGGGAGCGCTCGATCGCACGGTTCATCTGTCGTACGGAGATACCCCGGCGACCGCGTACTGCGCCCAGATGATCGCGGATCTCGTCGTCCACACATGGGATCTGTCCCGGGCGATCGGTTTCGACGAGCGGCTTCCCCTGGAGCTGGTGAAGTTCGCGGTGGAGGAGATCAGGCCGTACGCGGGTGACCTGGAGAAGAGCGGGTTGTTCGCGGCGCCGGTGGAGCCGCCGGTGGGGGCGGATGAGCAGACCAGATTGCTGTGCCTCCTCGGGAGGCGCC
>NZ_AEJC01000223.1 GCF_000317595.1 Streptomyces ipomoeae 91-03
CGCGAAACGAGCATCTTTACTCGTAGTGCAATTTCACCGGGCCTATGGTTGAGACAGTCGAGAAGTCGTTACGCCATTCGTGCAGGTCGGAACTTACCCGACAAGGAATTTCGCTACCTTAGGATGGTTATAGTTACCACCGCCGTTTACTGGCGCTTAAGTTCTCAGCTTCGCCACCCCGAAGAATGACTAACCGGTCCCCTTAACGTTCCAGCACCGGGCAGGCGTCAGTCCGTATACATCGCCTTACGGCTTCGCACGGACCTGTGTTTTTAGTAAACAGTCGCTTCTCGCTGGTCTCTGCGGCCACCCCCAGCTCAGGATGTAAAACCCATCACCGGGTGTGGCCCCCCTTCTCCCGAAGTTACGGGGGCATTTTGCCGAGTTCCTTAACCATAGTTCACCCGAACGCCTCGGTATTCTCTACCAGACCACCTGAGTCGGTTTAGGGTACGGGCCGCCATGAAACTCGCTAGAGGCTTTTCTCGACAGCATAGGATCATCCACTTCACCACAATCGGCTCGGCATCAGGTCTCAGCCACACGCACGACGGATTTACCTATCGCACGGCCTACACCCTTACCCCGGGACAACCACCGCCCGGGATGGACTACCTTCCTGCGTCACCCCATCACTCACCTACTAACCGCTTGGACCGGCGGCTCCACCACTCCCCTCAACTCCGAAGAGATCAGGGCGGCTTCACGGCCTTAGCATCACGATGCTCGATGTTTGACGCTTCACAGCGGGTACCGGAATATCAACCGGTTATCCATCGACTACGCCTGTCGGCCTCGCCTTAGGTCCCGACTTACCCTGGGCAGATCAGCTTGACCCAGGAACCCTTGGTCAATCGGCGCAAACGTTTCTCACGTTTGTATCGCTACTCATGCCTGCATTCTCACTCGTCAACCGTCCACAACTACCTTCCGGTGCTGCTTCACCCGGCAGACGACGCTCCCCTACCCATCCCAGCAGGCGTTGGCCCTCACACTGGAATGACACGACTTCGGCGGTACGCTTGAGCCCCGCTACATTGTCGGCGCGGAATCACTAGACCAGTGAGCTATTACGCACTCTTTCAAGGGTGGCTGCTTCTAAGCCAACCTCCTGGTTGTCTCTGCGACTCCACATCCTTTCCCACTTAGCGTACGCTTAGGGGCCTTAGTCGATGCTCTGGGCTGTTTCCCTCTCGACCATGGAGCTTATCCCCCACAGTCTCACTGCCGCGCTCTCACTTACCGGCATTCGGAGTTTGGCTAAGGTCAGTAACCCGGTAGGGCCCATCGCCTATCCAGTGCTCTACCTCCGGCAAGAAACACACGACGCTGCACCTAAATGCATTTCGGGGAGAACCAGCTATCACGGAGTTTGATTGGCCTTTCACCCCTAACCACAGGTCATCCCCCAGGTTTTCAACCCTGGTGGGTTCGGTCCTCCACGAAGTCTTACCTCCGCTTCAACCTGCCCATGGCTAGATCACTCCGCTTCGGGTCTTGAGCGCGCTACTACACCGCCCTGTTCGGACTCGCTTTCGCTACGGCTACCCCACCCGGGTTAACCTCGCAACACACCGCAAACTCGCAGGCTCATTCTTCAAAAGGCACGCAGTCACGAGATGGAAGCAAGCTTCCATCCGACGCTCCCACGGCTTGTAGGCACACGGTTTCAGGTACTATTTCACTCCCCTCCCGGGGTACTTTTCACCATTCCCTCACGGTACTATCCGCTATCGGTCACCAGGGAATATTTAGGCTTAGCGGGTGGTCCCGCCAGATTCACACGGGATTTCTCGGGCCCCGTGCTACTTGGGTGTCTCTCCAACGAGCCGTACAGATTTCAGCTACGGGGGTCT
>NZ_AEJC01000224.1 GCF_000317595.1 Streptomyces ipomoeae 91-03
CCTCAGAATCCCCGCCGCGTCCTAGCCGTTGACCGCCGGCCGCTCCTTGGCCCTGTCGACGACCGCCCAGCTGTCGAGGTACGAGAGCTGGGTGTACCGCTTGATGTTCTTGCCGTCGCCCGAGCTGCGCTCGTCACGCATGCCGAGGAACTCGTACGTCACCGGGTCGAAGATGAAGTAGCCGCCGAAGCCGCTGCTCCCCTCCGGGAGCGTCGGGTCGTCGTAGGTGATGGCCACGCCGACACGGCCCTTGGCGTCCTTCTGGTTCGGCACCGCCTTGACGCCCGGCACCATGCCCAGCGCCTCGTACGCCGCAGCCCGCAGCCCCTCCGGCATCACCGGGACCAGCTTGAGGAGCCCAGCGAGGCTGAAGTGGAGGGACGACCAGTCCTGGTCGGTGAGGTCGTCCAGCGAGTCGGCCTTCGCCCCGCCACCGAAGGGGCCGTTCTGGATCGCGAGGATCAGCTGCTCGGGGTCGGTCGGCAGTTTCCGCAGCGTGCCCCAGTCCTGCGGCGGCCACATGCTCGCGTTGTCCTCCAGCGGCGGGGACCACCAGCCCTTGCCGATCTCCATGATCCAGGAGCGCTGGGAGCCGTCCACGGACCGCCAGTTCTCGTCGACGTGGGTCTTCGTCCTCCCCGTCTTCTGGTTGGTCTCCTTGATGATCTCCTTGGTGTAGATGAACTGGTCGTCCCGGGGACTGGCCGTCCGCTCGTGCTTCCGCTCGTACGCCGCCGCCCCGTTGAGCACGGTCCGCGCGCTCACGTTCCGCATCGGCGGGAGGCTCGCGACCGGCGGCCTCGCGGTCTTCCCCCGGCCGCCGCCGTCGTCGTCCTGTGCGGCGACCAGCACACCGGCCGCGACGGCGGCGGCGACCACGCCGGCCAGGGCGATCCGCAGGACCGGGCGGCGGCGTACCGCCGAGACGGGCCGGACCGCCGTGTTCGCCGCGCGCCCGGCGTCCGGTGCGGTGATCGCGGCGAGCAGCCGGGCTCGTCCCCGCCGCCGGGTCTCGTCGTCCAGCGGGGGAGCCCCCGCGTCGAAGTCGGTGAGGGCTCTCAGGTCCCTCGGCTCGTCGATGTCACGCATGGGCGTCTGCCTCTCGGAAAGCGGTCGGATCGGATCCGCCCAGTGCTTCGCGCAGTTTGCTGCGAGCCCGGTTCAGCCGGGATCTGATCGTGCCGACGGGCACGTCGAGGGCCTGGG